>JBJXGK010000101.1:0-19995 GCA_046153705.1 Gemmatimonadaceae bacterium | reverse complement strand
CTGTTGAGATACGTCAGCGTTTCCCGCAGCGAACGCACAGTCTTGAGCGAGTCATCCTGGCGATGCAGCGCGGTGAAGCGTGCGTCCCAGTCGGTCGCCGAGAGCGGTCCCCGGGTGAGCGCCGCGTCGCGGCGAGTCCACTCCTGTTCGGACATGGCGGAAGGGAAAGGGCCCAAAGACGAGTCAACGTCCGCATGATGCCTCCAGAGCGTGGTAGGCGTGTCCTGTTCCAGCGCTCCTTCGACAGCGGAAATGCAGGGGGAGCTCGAACCGCGCGCCGGCTGGAGGGCCGGCACGTGGTTCACGGGATCACTTTCCCCTGCGGGATCGCGATCCCGCCGAGTCCGAGCGACTTCGCCGCCGCGTTGAGCGCCGGCAGGTCCTTGGTCACGACCTCCTGCCACACTACGCGGAGCTTCTCCCAGCGCACGGTCAGCTCAGCTAGCCGTTCAGTCGCACCGCGCGTCGGTCGTCCCTCGGCACCGCCCGAGATGTATCCGTTCGGCGCGTTGATATTGCCGTAGAGTTCGGCCCACTGGTTGTCGATCTGACCAGCGAAGCGGATCGGGTCCTGGCCGCTGCGGCTCTTCGTCTGCGTCAACTGCACCTCGAGTCGCTGCATCTTGGCGGCCAACGAGTCGATCTGTGAACGGAGTGCGGCGTCCGCACCGACGCGCTTGGCTGAGGCCATGAGTGTCTCCATCTGCGCGCGTACGTCGCGCAGATCGCGCATCGACTTGTTCACCGCTTCCATCGAGTCGCGCACGATGCTCGCCACGCGGAACTGCTCAGCATACTCCGCGGCGGTGACATGCGGCAGGCGCGGATCGGGCATGACCCGCACCGGCTTGCGCGCCGTGATCCCGTTCGCAGTGAGCACGACTTCGTAGTCGCCCGGCGGCGCCTTCACGCCGCCGTTGTACCCCCAAAGCACCGCACCATCCACCGGCGTCGGGCCCGGGTATGTGAGGTCCCACGCGACCCGATGCAGACCGCGCACGGCCTTGAGTCGGGGTGTCCGCAGCGTCTTGGCTGTTGCGCTGTCCGACGACATGCGCTGCACGCTGCGTCGCTGGGAATCGAAGATCTCGATCGTCAACGGTTCCTTTGCATCCGCGCCGAGCCAGTAGTGGAGGATCGCACCGTTATCGGGCTGGTCGGCGAGCGTCGGCTGAGGATCGAAGGGGTCGCTTCCCTTGAGGGCGCGCACGGCCGCGCTTGGTGTGAACAAGTGCGCGGCGCTCGCCGTCACACGCGCCGAAAGCTCACGCAACGGGGCCACATCGTCGACGATCCAGAGCGATCGGCCCTGGGTAGACATCACGAGGTCATCGTCGCGCGCCTCGAGGTCGGCGATCGGCGTGATCGGCAACTGTTTTGGAAAGCGCTGCCACTGTTTGCCCGCATCGAAGGAGACGAACAGACCGTACTCGGTGCCAGCATAGAGCAGGTCGGGCGCTTTGGGATCCTCGGCGAACGAACGGAGCGGGTGATCCAACGGGATCCCGTTGTTCTCGGTGAGCTTGCTCCACGTGCGACCACCATCGTCGGAGCGCCACGCGTACGGCTTGAAGTCGTCCATGCGGTACGCCTGTACCGCGACATACACACGGTTGGGGTTGTGTGCCGAGAGGACGATCTCCTCCACCGTGCCGAACTTCGGCATGCCCGGAGGCGTCACTTCCGTCCAGCTGGTGCCGCCGTTGCGTGTGACGTGCACACGGCCATCGTCGGTCCCGGCCCAAAGGACGTTCGCGTCGCGGCGATCCTCGGCAAGTGCAAAGACCGTGTTGAAGATCTCGACGCCGGTGATGTCGTTGTTGATCGGCCCGCCAGAGGCGAGGAGGTGTTCTGGCGTCGCCGTCGTGAGGTCGGGTGAGATCCGCTGCCAGCTCATGCCGGCGTCGCGGGTGCGCAGGACGTACTGCGATCCGTGGTAGACCGTGTTGCGGTCATGCTGTGACACGAGGATGGGCGCGACCCACTGGAAGCGGTACTGCAGGTCCTTCGCCGCCTGGCCGAGTTGCAGTTCGGGGTAGGCGATGACGTTGCGGCGCTCGTCGGTGCGCGTATCCCAGCGATTGATCGCCCCGCCGTAACAGCCACCCCAGATCACCTCGGGGTTGCGCGGGTCGAGCGCGACCGGGCCGGTTTCGCAGCCCGACGCGTAGTCGTAGTCCGCGAACGGATGCAGCGAGTTCGACGACGACCACGCGGGCACGCTGATGGTCGTGTTGTCCTGCTGCGCCGAATAGACACGATAGGGGAACTTCAGATCGGTGATGACGTCGTAGAGCTCCGCGGTCGGCTGGTTGAAGTACGTGGACCACGTGCGTCCGCGATTGACCGAGATCTGTCCACCGCCGTCGTTTGCGACGATCATCCGGTTCTTGTCGGAGGGATCGATCCAGAGGTCGTGCACGTCGCCGTGCGGTACGGGGATCACCGTGAACGCCTTGCCACCGTCGATCGACCGATACAGTGACGTGTTGAGCGCGTAGACGACGTTCTCTTCTGCAGGATCGGCGACGATGTGGGTGTAGTACCACGCGCGCTGACGCAGGTTGTTGTCGCTGTTGGTGCGCGTCCACGTTGCACCGCCGTCGTCACTGCGATACACGCCGCCTGCCGGTTCGGCCTCGATGATCGCCCACACCTTGTCGGGGTTCGCCGGGGAGACCGTGATACCGATCTTGCCAGTGAGTCCCGTGGGCAGGCCACCGCCCAGCTTGCTCCAGGTGTCGCCGCCGTCCATCGACTTCCAGATGCCACCCTCACTGCTCCCCGAAATCAACGTCCACGGCTTGCGTTCGGCGCGCCAGATGGCGGCATAGAGGATCCGCGGGTTGCGCGGGTTCATCGCGATGTCGCTCGCGCCGGTGCTGTCGTTCACGTAGAGCACCTTCTGCCAACTCGTGCCGCCGTCGCGTGTCCGATAGATGCCGCGGTCGGCGCTGCGGCCGAACGGACGGCCGAGCACGGCGGCGAAGGCAACGTCGGGATCCGTGGGATGCACCACCATGCGACCGATCTGCCCCGCCGAGCGCAGGCCGATCGACTTCCATGTGCGACCGGCGTCGGTCGACCGCCACGCACCGCGACCCATCGAGGTGTTGCCGCGGATGTCTTGCGAGCCCTCGCCGACGTACACCACGTTGGCGTCGCTGGGTGCGACGGCGATCGCCCCGATCGAGCCGCCGAACGTACCGTCCGAGATGTTGGCCCACGTGTGTCCCGCGTCATCGGACTTCCACACTCCACCGCCGGTGGTGCCCATGAGGAACGTGTTCGGTGCGCCTGGGACCCCTGTGGCGGCGGTGGAGCGGCCACCGCGGAACGGACCGAGCATGCGGGTGCGGAGGCCGCGCAGGGCGAGCGTATCGGGGGCCGTGTTGGTCGTCGCTGCGGATGCTGGGGTGCCGGCGCGCTGGGCGGCTGCCGGGACCGCGAAGGCGACGAGGCAGAGCAGCGCCGCGCCGAAGACTTGGGTGCGATCGACGAGCGGTTGAGCGGGCACGTGCATGGGTCTCGCGGTGGGGGTGAGGCAAGGCGATTGTGGGCTGTGCACTGAGAAAGTCACGGCCCACGGTGCTCACCGCAATAGGGGCGCCGGAACTACCGGCATGCTCAGTCCCAAGCCGACGCTGGTGACAAGACGCGATCGGAGTGGGTATGCTTCGAGAGCGACCGGAATACCCAGGAGGCAGCATGTACCCTCGTTCGAATCTCGACCTCGTGGCCCTTGCCCTCCTCGCCACGGCCTGCGGCACCACCGAACCCACCGGGACACCGAGCGAACTGACCGCGCTCCCGCGCCCGCTGACCAACATCGAGTCGCAACTCGTCGAGCGCTCCAATCGCTTCACCTTCACGCTCCTCAAGCGCGTCGACGACGATCCGGCGGAGAACCTGTTCCTCTCACCGCTCAGTGTCTCGATGGCCCTCGGCATGACGCTCAACGGCGCAGCGAACGCCACGCTCGACTCCATGCGCGCCACGCTCGGCGTCGATGGGCTCTCGCGCGACGAGATCAACGCTGGCTACCGCGGACTGATCGACCTCCTGCTCGACCTCGACGCGACCACGCAGATGCGCGTCGCCAACAGCGTCTGGGTGCGACAGGGACTGACCGCTGATCCGACTTTCGTGAGCGCCGTGGGCACCCATTTCGACGCCGACGTGCGGACACTCGATTTCGCGTCGCCTTCGGCGGTCAGCACGGTGAACTCCTGGGTGTCCGACGCGACGAACAACCGCATCCCCAAGGTCCTCGAGCGGATCGCCGACGAGGACGTGATGTTCCTCATCAACGCGCTCTTCTTCAAGGGCAAGTGGCGCGAACCGTTCGACCCGCGACGGACCGCCGACGGCGTTTTCACTCCCGCGTCGGGTGCACCGCAGACCGCGCGCATGATGACGCGTGAGAAGGTGCCGATCCGCCTCGCGCGTGGTCCCGCGTCAACCGTCGGAGAGCTTCCGTATGGGAACGGGGCCTTTTCGATGGCGATCGTGCTGCCCGATGAGGGCGTACCGCTCGCGACCGTGATTGATTCGCTCGATGACGCGCGCTGGGCCGCGATCGCCGCCTCGCTCACGCCGCAAGAGCTGGATGTGACGATGCCGCGGTTCACGTTGCGGTTTTCCACCTCACTCAACAAAGCCTTGAAGGCGCTGGGGATGGGGATCGCCTTCGAGGATGGCCTCGCGGACTTCCGGCAGCTCTTCACGCCGAACGAGCCCGGGCCGTTCATCAGCTTCGTGCAGCACGATGCGTTCGTGGCGGTCGATGAAGTCGGCACCGAGGCGGCGGCGGTCACCACGGTTGGGGTCGGCGTCACGAGCCTGCCACCGTCCTTCCGGGTGGATCGGCCGTTCCTGTTCATGATCCGTGAGCGGCTATCGGGGACGATCGTGTTCGTGGGACGGATGGCGCGGGTGCCTGAGTAGGGAGTTAGAATCCCTCGTCCACTCCCAAGAGAAATCGATGCGTCGTGTCGTCGTTGTTGCAGTTGGATGCGCCCTCACCGCGACACTCGCCCAGACCCAAGCCGACCCCAGTGTCGGCGCGCGAGCGAAGCATTCCATCGTCCTTGATGTGGGCTCGAACACGGCCCTGGGCGTCGGACTGCGCGCCGGAGAGCGCACAGATGTCCTGCTCGAAGGCAGCGGCAGGTATGAGGACGATGGCGTGACGTTGGTGCGCACGGCGTCCCTGCGACCCGCCATCAGGCGATACTGGGGACCAATCGATCGCAGCGTTGCACCGTATCTGCTGTTGGGACTCAAGGCCGAGTGGATTCGCTTTGAGAGCGGCCTCAACATCCGCCATGTCACGCGTAGGCTTGGCGGCATGGCCGGACTCGGCGTGGACTGGTTCCCAGCTCAGCGCGTGAGCGTCGGAGGACACATCGGCGTGGAAGCGCTGGCCGTGCGCCGCGAAGGTCCGGTGTTTCAGCCCCCACGTGGCGAGGTGTTTACGGGGCAAGACATCGGCACGTTCGCGTCCGGCGTGCGGTTTCGGTTGTTCTTCTAGCGGGCGCCCCCGTAGCATTTGCGCATGTCCTCTAGCCCCTGGCTCCTCGCTGAGCAGACGCTCGCTGCTGTTCGTCGCGCCGACTACCAACTCGCCGTCCTCCCCTGGGGCGCGACCGAGGCGCACAACTACCATCTCCCGTACGGCACCGACATCATCGAGTGCGACGCGCTCGCCGCCGAGTCCGCGCGGCGTGCGTGGGAGCGCGGTACACGCGTCGCGGTCTTGCCCACGGTGCCGTTCGGCGTGAACACCACGCAGCTCGACATCCCGTTCACGCTCAACATGAACCCCTCCACGCAGCTCGCCCTACTCGGCGACCTCGTGCAGGCGTTGGAAGGGCAGGGTGTGCGCAAGCTGGTGCTCTTCAACGGCCACGGGGGGAACGAGTTCAAGGCGATCATCCGCGAGCTGCAGCCGCGCACGCGTGTGTTCCTGTGCTCGCTCAACTGGTGGCAGGTCGTCGATGGTCGCACGTACTTCTCCGACTTGGGCGATCACGCGGGGGAGCTAGAGACCAGTGTGATGCAGGAGATCGCGCCGGAGTTGGTGCGGCCGCTGAGTGAGGCTGGTGGTGGCGCGGCCAAAGCGTGGCGTGTGGCGGCGTTCCGCGAGGGCTGGGCTTGGGCGCCAAGGCAGTGGACCAAGGTCACGTCCGATACCGGCATCGGCGATCCGCGCGCGGCGACGGCGGAGCGCGGGGCGCGGTTCATCGAGGCGGTGTGTGAGAAGATCGCCGGCTTCTATGCAGAGCTCGCGGCGGCGGACCTCGACGATCTGTATCGAGACGAGCCTTGAGCGCGCGCACGACCTGCGTCCCTCTGCTGATGGCGATGATGCTCGCGGGATGCGGTGGCCCGCGCGGCATCACAACCGGCGTCACAACCGGCGTCATAACCGGCGTCGCGATTCAGGTTGCATCCTCGTTTCCGATCGACTCGCAGCTCGCGCGCGCGATCGCCCCCGGCGTCACACATCGCACCCTCTTCGCCGCGCGAGGGCCGTGGGTCGTACACGTGCTCGACGTCCGGCTTGATCGCTGCAACACGGCCGTCGCCGTCAAAGGCGCGGCCGGTGCCGTCGGTCGAGCGAAGACGTCGGAACTTCTCCTCGAACTCGCGCGCTCGCGCGCAGTCGTCGGCGGCGTGAACGCGGACTTCTTCCTCTTCACACCGCCGGGTGTGCCCACCGGCCTGCACGTGAGCGACGGCCGCGTGCTCACACCGCCGTCGCCGCGTCCGGCGTTCGCGATCGACTCCGCGGGCCGACCGCATATCAGGTTCTTCACCGTCCCACCTGTGCAGCAGAAGACGTTCAGCGTCGACGACCCTGCGCTCCGCACGCTGTCGTTGCTGCCCTTCCACCCGCGCGAGGCCGTGGGAGGGCGTCCCGTCCTCACACGCGACTCGACCATCCTCGATATCGTCGACACCGAAGGCCAAGCCGGCTTCGCGCAGACTCGTCATCCGCGCACAGCCGTGGGCATCGCTGAACGCGGCACGCGCCTGCTGCTCGTGTTGATCGACGGCCGACAGCCCGGCTGGAGCGCCGGCATGACTCTGCGGGAGACCGCCACGCTCATGCTCGCGCTCGGCGCGCCGGAGTCGATCAACCTCGACGGCGGTGGTTCGTCGGCGATGGTGTATGCCGATCCGGGCCTCAAGGGACTCTGGCGGATCGCCAACCGGCCGTCCGATCCCACCGGGGAGCGCGCGGTGGGGAACGCGCTGGCCGTCGTGGGGGAGTGTCGAGCGCGTTGAGCGCTTGTGGCACTGCCGAGAAGGGGCGAAGATATCCGCTCGGCGTTCCCCCAGTGATAGGAGGTTGACGTGCAGACCCGAGTACTCAGTCCCGTTGCGCTGCTCCTCTTTACCTGCGCCTGCGCCACCGCGGAGTCTGCCGAGCAGCGGACGGCCCGCATGGCCACCGAAGCGACGGCTGCGCATGCCGCGATCGACTCCATCAACGTGCGCTATGAGAAGTTCATGGAAGAGAACCTCGCCGACTCGGTGGCGGCGCTGTTCCTCGAGGACGGCGTGATGATGCCGCCGAATCTGCCTGCGAAACAGGGCCGCGCGGCGATCGGCGAATACGTCGCATCGCAGCCGGTGCCACCGGGCACGACGTTCACGTTCAAGGCCGTCAACGTGCATGCCAACGGTCCCATCGTGATCGAACACGGTACGCACGAGTTCTCCATGCCCGCGATGGACGGACAGCCCGCCATGTCGGTGAAAGGCAAATACCTCGTGCATTGGCATCTCACCGACGGTAAGTGGCTACAGAAGGCGACCATCTGGAACGACGATGCCCCGATGGCACCGGTCGCCGAGGCAGGCGCCGCTCCCGCAACCAAGAAACCGTGACGGCGGTGCCGCGTGAACGTCTGCTCGCGCTCGACGTGTTCCGTGGCGCCACCGTCGCGGGGATGTTGCTCGTCAACAACCCTGGCAACTGGGGCGCGATCTATCCACCGCTCGCACACGCCTCGTGGCACGGGTGGACGCCCACCGATCTGATCTTCCCGTTCTTCCTGTTCATCGTCGGGGTCACCACACATATCTCGCTCAGCGCGCGGCGCATGCGCGGTGACGATGAGAGCGCGATCCTCCGGCAGGTGATCAAACGCGGCGTGTTGATCGTGCTCATCGGCTGGGCGCTGGCGGCTTTCCCGTTCTGGCCGCTCAGCCGCATCACTGACGTGCGCATTCCCGGAGTGCTGCCGCGCATCGGGCTCGCGTATATCGGCGCCGCACTGCTCACGAGCCGGGGCTCGCTCAAGCAACAGGTCATGGTGCTGGTCGCACTTCTATATGGTTACTGGTTCGCGATGACATTGCTGCCGGTGCCGGGACTCGGTGGCATCGGAGCCAACCTGCTCGACGACCCGAGCAGTTCGCTCGCCGCGTGGCTCGACCGCACGCTGCTCGACGGCCATCTCTGGCGACAGAGCCGCACGTGGGACCCTGAAGGGCTGCTCTCCACGGTTCCCGCGATCGGTACGGCGATGCTCGGCGTGTTCACCGGGAGGTGGCTCACGGGCGCACGACCGCTCCCCGAGCGCATCAACGGGATGTTCGCGGTGGGTTGCTTGGCAATGGTGCTCGGCTTGATGTGGCACTGGAGCTTCCCGATCAACAAGGCGTTGTGGACGTCGAGTTATGTGCTGTTCACCGGCGGCATGGCGGCGGTGAGCATCGCAACCATCCTGTGGATCACCGATGTGCAGCGGGTGATCGGGTGGACGTCGTTCTTCGTGACGTATGGGCTGAATCCGATGGCGGCCTTTGTGGGCTCGGGCGCGATGGCGCGAACCATTGGATCGCTGTGGAAGATGGACTATGAGGGCAAGGCGACGGCGGTGCAGACGATTGTCTACAAGGAGCTGTTCGCGTCGTGGTTGGCGCCGAAGAATGCGTCGTTGGGGTTTGCGCTGATGTTCGTGTTCTTCTGGTATGTGGTGCTGCGGGTCATGGAGAAGCGGGGGATCGTTCTCAAGGTGTAACGTTTGCGAGGGGCGATGACTGCGATGCGGAGACGACTGCTGGCCTCGTTGGGCGCACTGGTAGCGGTGATGCCGCTCTACTCGCCCAGCGCGCAAGCGACCCGCGACAGTGCGGGCGTGCAGATCGTGCTGAACGATCGACCGAGCCTCCCCGCAGCCAAGGCGTGGCGCGTGGCACCGGCGCCGCTGCTTTCGATCGGGGCGGGGAGCCCGATCGCGGCGGGCGATTCACTCTACGAGTTCTATCTCGTCTATGGAATGGCACGGCTCTCCGACGGTCGCATCGTGGTGGGCGTGCAGTCCACCCACACCGTTCGGATCTTCGATGCAAAGGGGAAGTTCGTCGGGTCGTTCGGACGGAAGGGGAAAGGACCCGGCGAGTTTCAGCAGATCATGGGTGTACATCACACGAGAGGTGATACGCTCGCGATCACGGACCTTGGGGAGATCGAGTGGTACTCGGGGCAGGGGAAGTTCGTTCGGCCGGGGGCGGGGCGCGGACGCGGTGCAAATGAACGGTTCCAATGGCCGATGGCCTACCTCGCCGATGGTTCGTATGTCTCAATCGACGGCAACGAACCGGTGATTCCACCTGCCGGTCGGCGCGTGCGACTGTCGCCGCTGGTGGTGGTGCGCGATGACGGTGCAAAGCTCACGCAGCTCGCGCGTCTGCCGTCCGGCGAAGAGGTGTTCGACGGGCGGAATCAATGGGGCCAGCGCGTGCAGTACGCGCCGTACGGACTTGTCGCGAGCGATGGGGAGCGCATCTACTCGGGCTTCGGCACGACGTACCGAATCGACGTGCGCCACGCGGACGGCACGCTGCTGCGCTCGATCCGTCGAGCGCACACTCCCACTCCCGTGACCGAGGTGCACAAACGCGCCTGGGTCGCGCACGTGATGAAGTCGCCAGGCGAACACGCCGGCGTGGTGAGCAGGGAGGCCGAGGAGGCCACCAAGCGAGTTCTGGCGGCTCAAGTGTACGCGAACACACTGCCGGCGTTCGGTAGTCTCCTCACTGATCGATCGCAGCATCTCTGGGTGCAGCACTACGATCCGCTCATCGCACTCCTCACGCCCGGCCCGGCGCGCGTGCAGACCATCGCCAACCCAACGCGCTGGGACGTCTTCGACCGCAATGGTCGCTGGCTCACCACGGTCGAACTCCCCGCGCGGTTCACGCCGCAGGAGATCGGAGCAGACTACGTGCTCGGTGTCGCGCGCAACGAGGACGACGAGGAAGGGGTGCGGATGTATCGACTCGTGAAGCCGTGAGGTCGCTCGTCGGCTCCGCGCTCGCTTGCTTGGCGCTCGGCGCCTGCGGTGGTGCGGAGTCGGCATCGTCCGTTTCGCGCGGCGCCGCTCTCATCATCGAGAACGAACGCCCCGCCCGCGACGGCGAGCTCGCGTGGCGCGTCGAAGAGACTCCGCTGCTCACCATCGGCGCCGGGACCGGTCCCGGGCTGCTGGGCGACACGCTATTCGAGTTCACCGACATCGCCGGTGCGTTCTTCCTTGCAGACGGACGACTCGTTGTCGCGGTCATGGGCTCGTCGGCGTTGCGCTTCTTCGACTCGACTGGTGCGTTCGTCTCATCGGTCGGGCGCAAAGGCGAGGGCCCGGGCGAATTCCGGCAGATCATGGGATTTCATCGCGTCAGCGGCGATACGCTGGTCGTGAACGACTTCTACACCGAACTGGACTGGTTCACGCTGACCGGCACACTCATCAAATCCGGATCGAGCGCGGGCGACGGTGTGGGACCGGTGGAGGTCGTGGCCTTGCTCGACGACGGGACCCCGTTCGCGGTCGACCTCGCGGGCTTCGAGCAGCGCGGCCGGTATCAGGAGCGAAAACTCACGATCCGACGAGTGGATCGGCGGCGCGGACGGCTGGACAGTCTCGTCACGCTGCTCGCGTCGCAGGAAACGCCGCGGCGCCCCGGAGTCATGTCGCGACACTTCCTCTTCACACCCCTGCTGTATGTCATCGGCGCGGGCGAGCTCCTGCTGACCGCGAACTCTGGCGTGTATCAACTCGATCTCCGGGATCGCAACGGCACGGTCGTCCGGAGCATCCGACGTGCAGCATCATCCCAGCCGGTACAGGACGAGCTGAAGGCGCGGACGCGAGAGAATGCCATCACCACGCGCGGCGAAGGGATGCCTGTCGATCCGCGTTGGGTTCGAAAGCAGAAGGCGTTCTTCGATACGGACCCGTTCCCGGAGTTCCTGCCGTTGTTCGACGAGATCGTCGCAACGCGCAGCGGTGAGCTCTGGGTGCGCCAGTACGACGCCGAGCACGAGCTCACCAAATCGCCCACGGTCGCGGCGCCTTGGAGTGATCGGGAGAGTCGCTGGGACGTCTTCACCCGCGACGGTCGGTGGGTCAGCACCGTCGCGCTGCCGGCCCGCTTCACCCTGCTCGACGCCATCGAAGACCGCGTACTCGGCCTTACGGTCAATGACGATGAGGAGCAGGGGGTGCGTGTGCTGCGCCTGATCAAGCCGTAGCGACGCCGCGACGCCGAGCGCCACCCAGCGGCACCGGGCGGTGACCAAGGCTCCGGGGTGGCTCAACGCCGCGGAAAGTCGCAACGTTGTCAGGTATGCGCAGCCTGCGAAATCCGGTCTACCCCCACCTGACCCGACCCATGTCGTCGCTCCGGCTCTCCTTCCGATTCCTTCCGCTGGTCCTCACGCTCACGGCGGCCACGACGGCCGCAGCGCAGGGCACCGCACCAGCCTCACCGCGTACAGCCGCGCCGCCCGCGCCGCCCGCGATGCTCGAGCCCGTCACACTCGACTCGGCGACCCTCGCCCAGTACCGCTGGCGCAACATCGGCCCTGACCGCGGTGGGCGCTCCATCGCCTCGAGCGGTGTGGTGGGGCGGAAGAACGAGGCCTACTTCGGCGCGACCGGCGGCGGACTCTGGAAGACCACCGACGGCGGCGAGACGTGGTTCCCGGTGACCGATGGCCAGGTGAAGTCGGCGTCGGTGGGCGCGGTTGCCGTGAGCGAGACGAATCCCGACTTGGTCTACATCGGTATGGGCGAGACCGCCATCCGCGGCAACATCATGCCGGGTGACGGCGTCTACAAATCCTCCGATGCAGGGAAGACCTGGGCGCACGTGGGCTTCCGCGAGTCGCACGGCATCTCGAAAATCCGCATCCACCCGACCAATCCCGACATCGTGTACGTCGCGTCGTTCGGCAAGTACAGCGTGCCGAGTGCGGAGCGTGGGGTGTTCAAGAGCACCGACGGCGGCAGGTCGTGGCGCAAGGTGCTCTTCCGTGACGACAAGTCGGGTGCGATCGACATCGCGATCGACCGCACAAGCCCCAACGTGATCTACGCGGCCTTGTGGGAAGCGTATCGCAAGGAATACCAGATGTCGTCCGGCGGGCCAGGCTCAGGACTCTTCAAGAGCACGGACGGTGGTGAGACGTGGACGGAGATCACGCGCAACGCCGGATTGCCGAGTGGGTTGGTGGGGCGAATCGGTGTGGCGCTCACGGCGGCGAATCCGAATCGCGTGTACGCGCTGATCGAGAACGACAAGGGTGGCTTGTTCAAGTCGGACGACGCCGGCGCGACGTGGACGCTCATGAACGAGAACCGTTCGATCCGCCAGCGTGCGTTCTACTACACGCACCTGTTCGCCGATCATCAGAACGCAGACGTGGTGTACGCGCAGAACACCTCGTTGTTCCGCTCGGCCGACCAGGGCAAGACGCTGGTGTCGATCGGCAACGGCACCCACGGTGACTTCCACGATCTGTGGATCGATCCGCAGGATCCGGCGCACCTGGTGGTGGCCAACGACGGTGGTGGTGCGGTCACGACCAACACCGGACGCGAATGGACGGCGCAGGATTTCCCGACCGAGCAGTTCTATCACGTCATCACCACCAAGCACCTGCCGTACCACGTCTGTGGCTCGCAGCAGGACAACTCGACGATCTGCACGCCGTTCAACTGGAACCTCAATGCCGCGCGCGGCGCGTTCGGTGGTGCTGGCGCGGCGGGCGGTGCCCCGACGGCGACGGGCTATCGTGAGATCACCGCCGGCGGCATGGCGGTGTCGTACGTGGCCGGTGGTGGCGAGCCCGGCTACATCGCGCCCGACCCGCGCGACCCGGACCTCTTCTACTCCGGCACGAACAACGGCGGCTACCTCGACAAGTTCAATCGTCGCACCGGGCTCTCGCGCGAAGTGAATCCGTATCCTTGGTTCTATTCCGGTGAACCGAGCAAGGAGATCAAGGAGCGGTGGCAGTGGACGTACCCGATCATCTTCTCGCCGGTCGATCCCAAGCGCCTGTATGTATCATCGCAACGACTCTGGATGACGATGGACGGCGGGCAGACCTGGGCCGCACTCTCGGGTGACCTCACGCGGCACGCGCCCGAGACGCAGGAGAAGTCCGGTGGCCCGATCACCGGCGACATGAACGGCCCCGAGGTGTACGGCACCATCTTCTCCGTGGCGCCCGGCAAGCGCGACGTGAACGTGATCTGGGTGGGCTCGGACGACGGTCTCGTGCACGTCACGCGAGACGGCGGCAAGACGTGGGCGAACATCACGCCCAAGGACATGCCCGACTTCGGGCGCGTGAGCCAGATCGACGCCTCGGCGTTCGCCTCGGGCACGGCGTATGTGTCGGTGCGCAAACCGCTGCTCAATGATTTCTCGCCGTACATCTTCAAGACCAACGACTACGGCCGCAGCTGGACGAAGATCGTCGCCGGGATGCGCGACGACGACTACGTGCATGCCGTGCGCGAGGATCCCACGCGGCGCGGCCTGCTCTACGCGGCCACGCAACACGGCGTCTACATCTCGTACAATGATGGCGCGCGCTGGCAGTCCCTCTCGCTCAACATGCCCGACGCACCGGTCGCCGATCTCATCGTCGAGGCCAACGAGCTCGTGATCGGTACGCACGGCCGTGGCTTCTGGGTGCTCGACAACATCGCTCCACTCCGGCAGATGACGCCGGAGCGCTTGACCGCCGACGCGGTGTTGTTCGCGTCGCCCACCGCGATCCGCTCTGGCCTGCCGGTGTCGATCACGTGGCGGCTGGCGAAGGCGCCGCAACGGCTATCGCTCGAGGTCGTCGATTCGGTGGGTGGCGTGATGCGGAAGTGGGAGAACGACACCTCGCGCAACGCGGCGGCAGCGGCTCCTGGTGGCGGTCGTCGTCGTGGTGGCGGCGCGGCGTTCGTCCCCGCGGCTTCCGGGCTCACACGCTTCGAGTGGGATCTGCGTACCTCGCCCATCGTGGGGTTCCCGGGCATGATCCTCTGGGGCGCAGGCACGGCGGGGCCGGCCGTGCCGCCGGGTCGCTACACCATCAGGCTCGTGGCCGATGGGACACTCCACACGGCGCCGCTGACGGTCGCGCGCCACCCGCTGTTGCCCGAAGTGACCGACGCCGACCTGCATGCGCAGTATCGCTTCGGTCGCATGGTGCGTGATAAGGCCACCGAGGCGAACCAGGCGGTGATCGACATCCGGCGCGTGAAGGAGCAGCTCGCCGAGCGCATGGCGAAGAACGCCGACGGCGCACTCGCGACCAAGGGAGCGGTCCTCAAGGCCAACGCCTCGGCGGTGGAGGAGAACATCTACCAGGTGCGCAACCAGAGCGGCCAGGACCCGCTCAACTTCCCGATCAAGGTCAACAACCGTCTCGCGACGCTGTTGTCGATGGCCGAGCGTGGTGACGGGCGCCCGACGACGAACATGCCCGAGATCTACGGGATTCTCGAGCGGGAGTTGAAGGGCTACATGACCACGCTGCAGCTGGTCTGGCGGCGGGATCTGGCGGCGGTGAACGCGGAGCTGGCCCGGTTGCAGTTGCCGCAGGTCGATCCGCAGTGTGCCACCGTCAACGGCTGCGCGCCGAAACCGTGAACCTCCCTCTCTCCCTCGTCCTCGCGCTCGCCGTCACCGTCTCCGACCCGCCCATCCACCACGGGCGGACTGGCTCCACCGCAGTGCAGCTGCCGCGCTCGGCGGCGAGCATCACCGTGGACGGCGTGCTGAACGAACCCGTCTGGCGCGAGGCGGCGGTGCTCACCGGCTTCTCGCAGTTCTCGCCACAGGACGGGATCGCCTCGGCGGATTCCACAGAGGTGATGGTCTGGTACTCCGCCACCGCGATCCACTTCGGCGTGCGGGCCTTCGCGTCGCCGGGCACCGTGCGCGCGACGCTCGCCGAACGCGATCGCATCGCCGCCGACGACCAGGTCCAGTTCCTCATCGGCACGTTCAACGACGGACGGCAGGCGGCGATGTTCGCGGTGAACCCGCTCGGCATCCAGGCCGACGGGGCGCTCATCGAGTCGGGCAATCGGGGGGGATCGAGCCTCCTCAGTTCGAGCAGCGGGGCGCGCGAGTCCGCTGACCTCTCGCAGGACTACGTGTTCGTTTCCAAGGGACGGCTCACCGACTTCGGCTACGAGATCGAAGTGAGCATCCCGTTCAAGAGTCTGCGCTTCCAGTCGACGGCGACGCAGACCTGGGGCCTGAACGTCGTCCGTCGGGTCCAGAGTTCGAACTACGAGGACTCATGGGCGCCGGCGCTCCGCGGTAACGCGAGTTTCCTCGCGCAGTCGGGCACGCTCAAGGGTCTCACCGACATGCGTCGCGGCGTCGTGCTCGACCTCACGCCGGAGCTCACCAACCGGTTGGACGGCGCACCGGCGGCGGCGAAGTGGGCGTACGGGGACAACCGCACCCAACTCGGCGGCACCGTGCGCTGGGGCATCACCAACAATCTCACGTTCAACGGCACTGCCAATCCGGACTTCTCGCAGGTGGAGGCCGATGCAGGGCAGTTCGTCTTCGATCCGCGGCGCGCGATCCAGTTCCCCGAACGCCGGCCGTTCTTCATCGACGGCATCGAACAGTTCCAGACGCCCAACGGACTCGTGTACACCCGCCGCATCGTGCAGCCCGAGGCGGCGGCGAAGGTCTCCGGCAAGATGGGCGCGCTGAACGTCGCGTTGCTCACCGCACTCGATGACAAGATCACGTCGGCCTCGGGGCAGGACCGCCCGCTGTACAACATCCTGCGACTCTCTCGCGACCTGGGAAGACAGTCACGCTTCGCGATGACGTACACCGATCGCATCGAAGGCGACGCGTCCAATCGTGTCCTCTCCTTCGACGGGCGCGCGGTGGTCGGACGCCTCTATTCGGCCAGCGCGCAGCTCGCGGGCTCGCGGACGGTACGCAATGGCACGACCACCGCAGCGCCGCTCTACGAGCTCCGGTTCAATCGGGATGGCCGCGCCTTCGCGGTGCGCACGAGTTTCCGCGGGATCTCGCCGGATTTCCTCACCCAGAGCGGGTTCGTCGCACGCACCGGTGAGACGCAGGTCAACATCCAGCCGCGGTACACCTGGTTCTTCCCACGCGGCTCGCGGGTGGAACAGCTCTCGTCGAGTCTGCTGTTGGACGGTCTCTGGAACTACGACAACTTCACGCGCCGCGGCGACGCGCGCGACAAGAAGTTCCACATGGGCGGCGATGCCACGTTCCGCGGCGGCTGGACTGCGGGCGCCTCGTTGTTGCTCGAGACGTTCGGGTATGACCCCACGTTCTACGGCCCGCGGTATCGCATCGAGGCGCCGCGCGCGGGCGGTGGACTCGATACGCTCCCGTTCGTCGGCACGCCACGCCTGCCGAATCGCGACTACGTACTGCGGCTCGGCACGCCGCGCTTCAAGTATCTGCAGGGCAGTGCGTTCGTGATCCGGGGCATCGACGAGAACTTCTACGAATGGGCGTCGGCGGACGTCTGGTATGCGCAGATGACCTTGGTGGCGCGCCCGTCGGACCGCCTGCGCATCGACGGCACCTGGCAACTCCAGCAGTTCAATCGGCGCACCGACGGCTCGCTGGTCGGCATCGTCCGCAACCCGCGCCTCAAGACCGAGTACCAGGTGTCGCAGCCGTTCTTCGTGCGCGTGATCGCGGAGTACTTCGCGGAGTCGGTCGACGCGCTCCGTGATGATTCGCGCACCGGGTTGCCGCTGCTGGTGCGGAATGCCTCCGGCGTGTTCGCGCGGACGGTCCCGACGCAGCGCAACAGTATCCGTGGGGACATCTTGCTCGCCTATACTCCCGCGCCGGGCACGGTGTTCTACTTCGGCTATGGCGCACGCATGACGGAACCCGAGTCGTTCCGCTACCAGCACCTCGCGCGCACCGCCGACGTGTTCTTCCTCAAGGCGAGCTACCTCTTCCGCAATTGAGGTCGCCACTCCGCGCGCCGTCACGAGCCCCACACGGGCTCGTCACGCGCGCTGCAGTGACGGTGGCACGGGGATCGCACTCGACGTCGGTGTGAGACGACGTTTCGCGCGCCCCACCGTTGCGCCGAGTGTGTCGGCCGCTGGCAGCGCAGCCTTGACGCTCTCCACCAGCGCCACCGCACCCCGGTCTTCAGTGATCACCTCGCGGCAGCCGCACTCGGTGGCCCACATCTGCAGTTCGAGGTCGGTCTGCGCCGTGAAGACCAGCATCGGAATACTGAACTCGGTGCGGAGGGCCTGGAGCAAGCCGAACCCGTCGATCTTCGGGAGCGCGAGGTCCGTGATGAACAGCGAGGGCCGCAGTCGCCGCGCGTAGCGGAGCGCGGCTTCGCCGTCGGCGGCCTCGATCACCGCGTAGCCCGCTTCCTCGAGCGCGTCGCGGAGCGCGCGCCGCTCCGGGAGTCCCTCGTGCGCCAGCAGGATCCGCGGCGAGCCCGGCGCGATCTCACGCCGACTCCGCGGCTCGAACGTCACCGTGCGACTCACCGCCTGCACGACGACCTGCGCGGCCGGCACGAGCATGTGGCCGTGCGCCGGCGCGACCGGTTGCGCGAGCGCACCGGTGTGGACCACCGCCGTGGATCCGCTGCTGCTCGGTGATGCCGCCGCGCTCGGCGCCGCCCCTGTGAGCTTCCGTACGATCGCGTCGATATCCGACTGCTCTCCCTGCTCGACCGCCATCGGGGCAGGCACGTTGTCGAGCAGTTCGCCGATGGAGATGATGCCATCGACCACACGCTTCATGCCCGCTTCCCACAGCGGGATCATGCCGCCCCTTTTCGCGAGATCGAGCAGCTCCACCCGGTCCGCGTGCCGCGCGATCGCCGAGCGCATGTCGTCGGTGACGACGAGGATCTCGGCCACCACCAGGCGGCCGCGATAGCCGGTCTGGCGGCAGGCATCGCAGCCGACCGCTTGGCGCAGCTTCTCGGTCTTGCGACCCATGAGCAGTGCCTGCTGCGCGACGGGCATGTCCGCGAGGGCGATTGGCGTGGAGCAGGCGTCACAGAGTCGGCGAACGAGGCGCTGGGCAACCACACCCTTGAGCGCGCCCGAGAGCGCCCCCATCTCCACGCCGATGTCGGCCAAGCGACCGATCGACGACGGCGCGTCGATGGTGTGCAGTGTCGAGAGGACCAGGTGACCGGTGAGTCCCGCCTTGATGGCGATGCCCGCCGTCTCCGCGTCGCGGATCTCGCCGACAAGGATGACGTCGGGGTCCTGACGCACAATGGAGCGCAGCGCTGCGGCGAAGCCGAGCCCTGCGCGTTCGTTCACCTGCACCTGGTTGATGCCGTCGAGATTGTACTCGATCGGGTCTTCGACGGTGACGATGTTGGTCTGCGTGGACTTCGCCTGTTCGATGGCCGCGTAGAGCGTCGTCGTCTTGCCGGAGCCGGTGGGGCCGGTGACCAGCACCATGCCTTCGTTCTGCCCCATGAGGGTGTTCACGCGATGCAGCTCGCCCGCCGTGAAACCGAGGGCGTCGAGGCCGTTGGACGCATTGCCGGCGTCCAGCAGTCGGATGACGGCCTTCTCGAGCCGGTCGTTGAGCGGCAGCGTCGACACGCGCAGATCGACGACGCGTCCGTCGAACTTGGTGGTCGCACGGCCGTCCTGCGGGCGACGACGGTCGGCAATGTCGAGGCCGGCGAGCACCTTGATGCGACTCATCACGAGTGGCGCGACGTCGGATCCGATGCGCGAGACGTCATGCAGCACACCGTCCACGCGGAAGCGCACGAGCAGGTCGTCGTCCTTGGGCTCGAAGTGCACGTCGCTCGCGCGCTGGTCGAGCGCGTCGGCGATGA
Source organism: Gemmatimonadaceae bacterium (assembly GCA_046153705.1). Classification (GTDB taxonomy): domain Bacteria; phylum Gemmatimonadota; class Gemmatimonadetes; order Gemmatimonadales; family Gemmatimonadaceae; genus Pseudogemmatithrix. Next base: position 818 of record JBJXGK010000101.1, on the reverse strand, counting down.
GGCGGTCAAGTGAGTCCAGCACCATCGAGCGCGTGGTGGAGGCACGCGGACCGCCACCCGGGGAGTCCTTGATGATCCACTCGAGTCGCGGGGCGGCGGCGGATTCTCCACGCGCGTTCCCGTAGATGCGTTCGTGGGCCGCACGGACCTCTTGCGGGGCCGCGACCGTGAGCCGCACCTGACGTGCGGCGGCGAACGAGAGGTCGCGCTCCAGTGAGGGGAGCAGGGGATTGGCGGTCGCGACTTCGAGGACGGGGCCTCGTTGGCGCACCGGGACCACGCCGTAGCGCCGTGCCATCGCCGCGCTCAGATACTCCGCCTGCTGCGGCCCCACCGCCGAGAGGCTCGCGGCCTCCTTGCCGGACAGGGAGCAGACCAACTGCAGGACCTCCCGCGGCGCCGCCCCCGCATTGACCACAGCCTCCCACGCCGAGTTCGCCGCCTGAAGACGCTCGACAGCAGGGTGTCCCTGCTGCCGCAATGCATCGAGCAGCCAGCGGTCCGGCCACGGAACGCGGGCTTCGCGGGTGGGATGGGGCGTGGGGTCGGCCACAGTGCACTCAGGAGGAGATGACGAAGTCAGTATCGGCTTGTCAGGTAAATCCCTGAGTCACAGGACGGCGCCTGGACCACCGGCGCCGCCCGTCGTGGCGCGGCGCCGATGGGATCAGCGGCGTCGGTCAGCTCTTCGTACGCTTCGTTGTCGACGCCGGCTCCGCGTCAGCCGTCACCGCGGCGGTCGGTGGACTCGGCGGCGTTGCGTTCCCCTCATCCGTGATCCGCCCGACGTAGCCCGGCAGCTCCACGCCGGCGATGTC
>JBJXGK010000093.1:0-5205 GCA_046153705.1 Gemmatimonadaceae bacterium | reverse complement strand
CCGCCCGTGAGGACCGGGAAGGAGAGCCCGAGCGAGACCGTCCAGTTGGGGAAGTACAGGTCGAGCGCTGCCGGAAGGAACGTACCCTCCGGCGGATACGCGAAACGCTGGTACGTGGAGGACAGTTGGAGCGACGGCAGGCGAGCGAGCTTCGCCGCGCTCAGTGCACTCTCCTGCGCCTTCACCCGCGCCTCCGCCTGTTTCACCGTGGTGCGCGCACTGATGCTCGTGTCGGGTGTGAGCGTGCGGTCATCGGCGACGCGGATCGCGGTGGTGGCCCCTGCCACGTCACCCATGTCGTCGCGGATGGGCGTGGTGAGCGTGATCGGTGTGGCGAGCGGCAGGTCGAGCAACTGCTTGAGCCGCAGATACGCCGTGCTGCGATTGCCGCGCGCCTGGATCACGAGTGGACGTTGGTTGTCACGTGAGACGCGCGCGCGCAGCAAGTCGAACTCCGACGCCGAGCCGAGCTCGCGTGCGAGCTGCGTCTGCGCGAGCGTCCGCTCGGTGAGCACCAGCGAACTCTCAGCGATCGCGAGGAAACGGTCACTCGCGACGGCATCGAAGTACGCCTGTGCCGCATCGAGCGTGGCCTGCGCGCGCGCGGACGTGAGGCCGAGCTCGGCGGCGGTGCGTCCGGCATCGGCACCGCGCCGCTGCGCCGTGACGCGGCCAGCCGTGTAAAGATTCTGCGTGCCGGCGAGCGTGAACGTGAACGTGTTGGGCGCGGCGAAGATCTGCGAGATCGCGCCGAATCCACTCCCACCGCCCGAGCCACCCGTGGTGTCGGGCTCCGAGGGGAAACGTTCGGTGATCGCCTGGAACTGGTTCTCGATTGCGCGCTGATAGCCGGCCGAACCGTTCATTTGCGGGAGCCGCTGTGCATTGGCCTGCCGCACTTGGCCGCGCGCGCGCATGACGCCGGCGTTCGCGATGGTCACGCCTTCGCTCTTGATCTCGGCGATGCGTAGCGCTTCGGCGAGTGAGAGGGTGGCGGGGGTGCCGCCCGAGGAAGACGGCGTACCCTGCGCGAGTGCCGAGACCCCAGGGACCAGTACGAGGAGGAGAAGCGCCAGTTGGGCGCCGAGGGAACGGAGGAAGAGTCGCACGTAGGTCGCCGGAGCTTGGTCAACGGGAGGGAACATCGAGGGCATCACATCACGTCCCATGGCGTCGGCGAACAGCGACCCATTGAGCATCGCGGCCGCGGCATCAATGTCCTCGTCGTACGAGATGAGTCCGTGCGTCGCGAGACGCTGAGTATACGCACGCAGTCGGTCGAAGGACTCGCACGGGTGATCGGCGAACTCGTGCGCGCTCTCCGGACGTTCGTTGACTTCAGCCATGGTGGTGCGGATCATGTCGCGGCACTCGAGGAGGAACGCGTGATCGTTCTGCGCCCACGCGGTGAGTTCCGCTTGTGGATCGGTCGGGACTTCAGGGAGCTCCGCCGCGGACCCCGCACGGGAGCGGGCGCGGACAGCTTCGTCGATCAGGGCAGTCTTGGAGCCGAAGAGGCGGAACAGCGTGACTTCGTTCACGCCGGCCTCTTCCGCTATGCGGCGAGTGGTGGCGCCGCGGAATCCCACTTCAGCGTAGACGCGCGCAGCGGCGTCGAGCAGGTGTTGTCTGGTTGGTTCGGTCATGTTCCGTTGCAAGTGATTACTTGCATATAAGCAAGCGAATACTTGCTTACAACGCAACCGGCGTTGTTGGGGTTTCATTCTCGAGAACAAGGCTGTTACTCAAACTCTGTCGAGAAGTTTTCGGTTTTTATTCGTATTTGTCAAGCCCTCAGCCAGGTACTCCGCGGCTGCCTGCCGAATCGAAGCCCGCGGAACCTTGCCGACGTTCCTACGATTCCAGAGGGTGAGAATGTTCATGCGTACTAACCGAGGCCCGAACGACATGTCCAAGCAGAAGCCCGCTGACCCCACGCTTGAGGCGAAGTTGTCGCCCATGCAGTACCAGGTGACGCAGTGCAGCGCCACCGAGCCACCGTTCCGCAACGAGTTCTGGGATCATCACGAGCCCGGGCTCTACGTCGACGTCGTCTCCGGTGAGCCGCTCTTCTCCTCGCTCGACAAGTTCGACTCCGGCACAGGCTGGCCGTCGTTCACCCGTCCGATCGTGCAGGAGCACGTCACCGAGTACGTCGACCGCTCGCTCTTCATGAAGCGTGTGGAAGTCCGTTCCACCAACGCCGATTCGCATCTCGGCCACGTGTTCGATGACGGGCCCGGACCCACCGGTCTGCGCTACTGCATCAACTCGGCGGCGCTGCGCTTCATCCCGGTCGACCGTTTGGCGGCCGAGGGATATGAGAAGTTCGTGCCGCTCTTCGAGGCGCAGGCGCGTCGCCGCGCGGAGGGGAAGTGAGTTCGCGCGCTCAGCCCGCTCCCGGCAGCACGACGGAGGTCGCCACGCTCGCGGGTGGCTGCTTCTGGTGCCTCGAAGCAGTGTACCTCGAACTGCGCGGTGTGCACCGCGTGCAGAGCGGATACGCGGGGGGACATGTGCCCAACCCCACGTACGAGCAGGTCTGCGGCAAGAAGACCGGCCACGCCGAGGTGGTGCAGGTGACGTTCGATCCGTCCGAGATCTCGTACCGCGAGGTGCTCGACGTGTTCTTCACCATCCATGATCCCACCACGAAGGACCGTCAGGGCAACGACGTGGGGCCGCAGTACCGCTCGGCGATCTTCACGCATTCGAGCGATCAAGCCGCTACCGCGCGCGAGGCGATGACGGCGGCCCAGTCGCACTGGAGCGATCCGATCGTGACCGAGCTCAAGCCGCTCGATACCTTCTGGCCGGCGGAGGCGATGCACGACGACTACTTCGCGCGGAACCCGCAGAACCCGTACTGCGCGGTGGTGGTAGCGCCGAAGGTGTCGAAGGCGCGGAAGGTGTTCTTCGATAAGCTCCGGCGCGCCTGAGCCGGACGCGGGTTGAACGAGCGACCACAGGGCACTTTCGCGGCGATCCGGCGTATCTTTTCGGTGATGCTCAGACACCTCCCTGTAGTCCGAATGGTCGTCGCACTCACTGTCCTCCTGCTCGCGCCCCGCGCGGTCGCAGCGCAAGCAGGAGTGATCCGAGGCATCGTCACCGATACCCTCGGCCGGCCCCTCGAGAACGTCGAAGTGATGTCGGTGAACGCTGAGCGCAGCACGCGCTCAGGCCGTGACGGTCGCTTCACGCTGAACCGACTGCCCTTCGGGCAGCAGTTGCTGATGGCACGACTGCCGGGCTATCAGCCGGCGGATCGCGCCGTGAACATGCTCGACGAGAACATGCCCGAGGTCGTGTTCCGCCTGCGGCGCGTGGTGCAGTCGCTCGATACGCTGCGGATCGTCTCACACGATGGCTGCGCCGCATATGACTTCGCGGGTTTCGATTGCCGCCGCCGCGCCGGCATCGGACAGTTCCGCGGCACTGAAGAACTCGCCGCGCTCCGCGCCTACTACTGGGCGGACATGTTCGAGGGCCTGCCCGGGTTCCGTCGCATGCCGGCCCGCGACTCGCTCATCGGACAGGATTGGCGCGTGGAGAGCGTCACTGGGTGGCGGTGCCTGATGGAAGGCTGGAACGGTCGCCACCGGACGGCCGCGGAAGAGAACATCCGCCCCGATCAAATCGTCGGTGTGGAGCACTACGAGACCTACGATAAGGTCCCCGCCGCGTACAAGCGGCTTGCGTGGCCGCGCGACCAAGACAAGCCCTGCGCGCTCGTGATGTACTGGACGCGCGGCTTCCTCGAGAACGAAGCCAAACGCAGACGCTGAGCGGCGACGCGCCGCCCAGCGCGGCATCTACTTGCCGAACCAGAACACCTCGTTGCGTCCGGTGAACGGACGCGGTTCGCGGTCGAGCACGAGCTCCAGCAACGTGGTCGTGAACGGCCAGAAGAGTTTCACCTCACCGCGCGAGGCGAACCGCGAGAGGTCGAGTTCGCCGTCCCAGCCATCGGCCTTGTCGCTGCCGACGCCGCGATAACCCACCGCCGTCGAGTTGGTCTTGGCCAGCAGCTTCAGGCGGAGTCCCGTGATCCGCGTGCGCTTCACGTCCTTGAGCCGCACATGGAAGGCGCGCAGGCTGGGGTCGCGCTTGTAGGGATGCACGTCGGAGGCGAAGTCCACCAACGTGACCCGTTCGCCCGACGCATATGTGGCGACGAACTGCACGTTGAAGTCGGACACCGGGTCGCCGCGCTCATCGCGGACGCGCACGACGAACTGCTGCCAGGCGTCACTCGGTCGGTGCTTGGCGGCCCACTTCGCCCGCCACGCGGCGTCACCCGCGGCATCGCGCACTGCCAACGCATCGATGACCATCTTCTCGAGGTCACCGCTCGGCTTGGACATCATCGCTCCGTGGTGCCGGTCCTTCACGAACACCAGCGGGACGTCCTGCGGGCGTTCACCGTAGACCTCCACGTCGCCACCGGCGCGACGCGAGAGGTCGACGGTGATCTTCCTGACGTCGAGCGCACTCCCGCTCCATCGGACCACGCCGTCGCTGCCCGGAGGATCGACGAAGAGCCGCTGCGGCCAACTGTATTTCCCGGTGCCGCAGACGGTGTAGGCCCAAGGCGCCATCGCCCCGTTGCCGTACCAGCCGCCGCTCGACGCCAGCAGATCGCGCTCGGCGAGTTCCCATGTGAAGCGGCTGCCGAGTTCGAGTGCGTCGAGGATGCGGTCGCCGACTTCGAGGAAATCCTCGCCGAACTGCTTGTTCCCCTTGGCCAGCATGCCGAGGAAGGAGCGGCCTTTGTGTGCGAGGGGGGAACCAAAATTGGCCGGCGCGAGACCAATGAAGTGCTGCAGGCGTTTCGCACGGCTGGGATCGGCGGCGAGCCAGGCACGGACCACCAGTGCCCCGGTGCTGTGGACGATCACACTGAACGGTTGGTCCTTGTCGAGTCCGGATTCGAGGGCCAACGCACGGGCGAACCCTTCAGCGACATCGGCGATGGAGATCTCATTGGCGAGCGATCGCCAAGTGGCGACGCGGATAGAGCGCGCATCGTGGCCAGCGGCCTTGAGTGCGTCGCGCCACGCGTCGAACGACTCGCCCTTGTCAGAATAGCCGTGTACCAGCAACACCGGGTAGTTTGCCATCATCGCTCCTGATGTCCGCTCGTCGTCCGCCCGCCACCACTGAGTCCACGAAGATGCGACTTCGTCGCCGCGCCGCTAGTTC
>JBJXGK010000066.1:0-14843 GCA_046153705.1 Gemmatimonadaceae bacterium | reverse complement strand
GAGAGGGGCGCCCGGCTCCACCGGGCGCCCCTACTTACAGCTCACCACTGCCAACTCACGGCGCCGTCAGCGGTTTCCCGCTTCCCGCCCCGCCGTTACGGCACAAATGGCCTCGGGATCAGCTTCGCCGCCCACAACCCCGAGTTGAAGTCCGTGAACAACACGCGCCCCTTCCAGGGCATCGCATTCATCACGAACGGCGCGTTGGGCGTGTAGCCGTCGGGATCGTACGGCTTGAACACCGCCATCTCGCGGCTCTGATCGTAGATGTTGCCCATCAGTTCGCCGGAGACGTCCACCACGCGCACGCCGCCATCATAGTACGCCTGGTACAACACGTCGTCCTCGACGATGATGTCGTGCGAGCCGTAGTCCTCGAGGTGGTAGCGACCCACCGGCAGCGGGTTCATCGGGTCGGTGAAATCCACGATGTGCGTGTAACCACCCGAGGTCTGCGCGATGCCGTTCTTGGGCGGCTTGCCATCGGGTCCGGAGAGCGAGTACTGCGTGCCCTCCCAGGTGCGACCGCGGCGGCTCATCTCCTCGTCACCGATGAACAGATACGTACGGCCCGTCTTCTGCTGGAAGTATGGATAGATCTCGTGGCCCGAGTTCACCTTGTACGTGGTGATGAGCTTCGGCGACTCGATCGTGCCACCGTACTTCCCGTTGCCCACGTCCACCACGACCACACCCACGCCGCCTTGCGCCGAGTAGGCGATACCGTCGCGCACCCAGAGATCGTGGATGCGGGCGTTCGGATGGCGGTACTCACTCACGTACTTCGGCTTGTAGATGTCGCGCACGTCGATGATCACGTACTTCGACCCGCCGGAGATCGCGAACAGGTAGTCGTTCGTGGCGAACATGTTGTGTACGCCGCCGGTGAGTTCCTGATCGAACGTCGCTGCCACTTTCGGATGCGCCGGGTTGGCGAGGTCGAGGATCACCACCCCGTTCACGCGGTTGGACGCGCCCTCACGCGAGAGCACCCCGTAGCGCCCATCGGGCGAGACGGTCACGTCGTTGATCGTGCGGGCATCGACCTTGACCGAGTCGGTCTTGATGATGTTGTCCATGTTCGTGATGTCGAACACGAGCCCCCACCCATCACCGCCCCAGGTGCCGACGAGTACGTAGTCGCGGCCGTCCTTGCCGGTCCAGGGCCAGAGATCGGACGTGTGCGACGTGTTGATGGTGCCGCGGCTGGTGACTTCGATGCGCTGCCGCACGTCGCGGGGTGTCACCTGGACCGTGTGCTGCGCGTATGCGCCGCCCGACTGTGCGAGCAGCGTGTAGCGGCCCGGATAGTTGGCCGCGAAACGATCGAACTGTACGATGCCGGCGCCACCGGGCAGACCGGCCGGCGCAATCGAATCATCGGGCGTGTACGTGTAGCTCCACGTGATCGGCGCCCCCTGCACTTCCGTGCCGGTGCTGCGCTTCGCCATCACCTTGAGGTGGATCACGTCGCCGGTGCGGATCTGCGACTCGGCCACGGTGATCTCCAGCGAGGCGACCGGGTTCACGCCGACCGTCATCATCTTGCTCGCCCGAATGCCCTCGGCCTCGGCCGTGATGGTCACGGAGCCGACGGCGAGTGCGGTCACGTCGCCGAACCGATTGACGGTCGCGATCTTCGTGTCGGACGAGCGCCATGTGCCGGAGAGCCCCGTGCGCTCGCTGTTGTCGGCATGCCAGCCACGGAGCTTGTGCGGCACCGTCAGTCCGGCGTAGAGGGCGCCGCCCGTGGAAACGATCTCCACCTTCGAGAGTGCCGGCCAGCTGACGTTCACCGGGATCGCAAGCGTCACCGGCGCGCCGTTCGCGCCGGCGGCCATCGCCGTGGCCTCGAACCGCCCAGCACCGCTGGCCGTCACCGTGGTGTCCGAGAATCGCACCAGTCGGGTGCCGGCGTTGACCCGCACGAACGGGTTCATGATCTCCTTGCCGGCCGCGTCGTACGCGCGGACCTTGAACTTCATCGTTTGCCCGGCCCGCATGGAGATCGATGCCGGCTCCGCGACGAGTTTCGCGACGGGGGTGACGTTGTCCGGCTGGCCGCGCATCGCCGGGCGATCGGCGGGGGCCACCTGGGCGAGAAGCGAACCCGACGCACCGAGCGCCAGCGCCGCCAGCAGCGCGGGTGTGGCAAGTCGGCCGGGAATGGTTAGAATCTTCATGTGTAGGGGGGCTCCGCGTAGGAAGGATCAACCGCAACCGGACCAGTGAGACTATGCAGCACTTCGGTCAGCACCGCAACCGCTCCGCCTGTTCGCTCCTCGCACCCCTCGCCTTCGCCTGCGTGGCGGCCCTGCCGCTGGGTGCGCAGACGGCCGCACCGCGCCCGCGTCCGTCGGCGACCGCCGTCGCGAAACCCGCCCCGCCGACCGCAGACTACTACGCCTACGTCGGTGCCGAGAGCGCGGACAAGATCTACCGCCTCCGCTTCGGCCCCGATGGAGCCGTGATCGAGAAGGAGATCATCATCGGCGAACTCTCCGCCGAGATGGAGGGCCCGCACGGCCTCGCGATCTCCGCCGACGGGAAGTACCTGCACATGACCACGGGACACGGCTTCCCCGACGGCAAGTACTGGCAGTACCACCTCGGCCCTGACACGCTCATGGGGCCCGGCATCCTGCTCGGCACGTTCCCCGCGTCGATCGACGTCACGCCCGACGGCTTCTACACGTTCTCGGCGAACTTCAACCTGCACGGCGACATGGTCCCGTCGTCGATGTCGGTGGTGTACGTGCCGAACATGACCGAGGTCGCACGCATCGTGACCTGCACCATGCCGCACGGCAGCCGCGTCTCGCCGGACGGACGCTTCCAGTACTCCGGCTGCATGATGGATGACGAACTCGTCGAGATCGACACGAAAGCGATGGCGGTCTCCCGGCGCTTCTCGCTCGCGAAAGGCAAAGAAGGTGAGCTCCCCGCCGACGGCGGCGACATGCTCAAGATGTGGATCGACGGCGCCAAGGAAGTCTCGAAGGGCGAGACGGCCGACCCCGCACAGGTCGGCTACCTCGCGATGAGCGGCCACAAGCACGAGATGACACCCAACAGCTGCTCGCCCACATGGGCGCAGCCCTCGGCGACCGGAAGCAGGATCTACGTCGCCTGCAACAAGGCCGATGAGATCCTCGAGATCGATCACGCGACATGGAAGCTCACGCGGCGTATGCCCACCGGGCGCGGCATCTACAACCTCGCGGTCACTTCCGACGGGAAGCTATTGGTCGGCACGCTCAAGCAGGGTGCGGGCTTCGAGATCTTCGACCTCGCGGGCGGGACGAGCGTCGCGCGGCTCAAGACCAGCAACACGGTCGCACACGGCGTCGCACTCTCGAGCGACTCACGCTACGCCTTCGTCTCCAGCGAAGGTGTGGGCGCCGCACCAGGCAGAGTCGACGTGTTCGACCTGCAGGCGCGCGCCAAGGTCGCCACGTTCGACGTCGGACAGCAGGCCGGCGGCATCGCGTTCTGGAAGATGGTCGGACGCAAACAGGCGCCGCTCAAGAAGTAGCGGTGCTCGGCGTACCGGTCAGGCGAATGCAGTGACGGCCGGTGTGCGGATCACCCGATCCCGGGGATCCGCACCAGCTCCTTGAGCTTCGCCTCAAGTGCTGCCTTCTGCGCCTCGAGCTTGGCACGCTCCTCGGCGATGCGTCGCTCCGCTTCGTTCTTCACTTCGTCGGCCTTTGCCCGCGCCTCGGCGACCTTCTCGTCCACCAGCGCGTCCACCTTGGCGCGTACCTGCTGCTCCGCCTTGCGCACCTCCTCGCCGAGCTGCGCCTTGAGTGCGCCCGCGATGGCCTCGGCGATGTTGGTGCGGATGGCGAGCCGCGGCTTGGTGACGGTACCTTCGAACCGCGCTTCGACCTCGACGCTGTTGATGCGGCTCATCGCGCGCCAGAGCGCGTCCTCGACGAGCTTCATCGCCGGCGTGCTGGCCTTGGTCGGAGCAACGGAATCTCGGATCCACGTCACCGACGTGGACTTCCACAACCACGTGCCCGCGAGCTGTTCGCCCTCGCGCTCGAGTACCAACTCGGACAGCCCATCGTTGAGCGCGACCGTCGCGCCGAGCCCGGCGACCGGCATCGTGGGCAACGGCACGCCGCGCAGCGTCGCGCGCAGCGAGTCGCGCACCGGCGCGCCACGATGGTCGAGTGCGCCGTAGATGCGCACATCGCGCGGACCGACGGCCCCGGCGGTGCGACTCACCAGGAACCGCGTGGGCTGCCCGAACACCGCCGGCTGAGAGGTCGCGCCGACCACTCGCGCCGAATACTCGCCCGTGGCCGCGTCCGCACCGCCGATCGCGAGCGAGAGTTCCGCCAGGCGCGCGAGGAACGTGGGGTACGTCTTCTCCTTGGGGAACAACACGTCCGTGCCGTCCATGCGCACACGCTTGGCCCCCGGCTTGAGCTGGCGCTGCAGACCCGGCGGCACATAACGCTCCGCCATCTGCACCCAGTACATCACCTCACCCACCTTCTCGGCGACCACACCGGAGAAGATCTGCGGACCGATGGCCGGGATCTCGAACGTCGGCAGTCGGAGCAGCGACCGCGCGTAGGCATAGTCCTGCTGCCGCGCCGCAGGGATGGCTTCCACACGCTGGCCGATGGTGCGCACGTCGGCCTTGGTGGTGGTCTCGAACTGCTTGAGCTTGTCGTTGAGCGCGTCGAGGTCCTTGATGGTGCGACGCGCGTCGGTCACGGCTTTGCGCACGCCGTTGATGCCGAGCGTGCGGAGGCTGGCGTCTTTCAGGCGATTCGCCAGTGCCTCGGCGGAGTCGACGGTGGGACGCGGATCGAGCGCGGTCAGTCCGCTCACGAACCGGGTCTTCGCGGTATCGGCGAAGTCGCGTGCGGCGCGCGCGGCACGCAGCGTCGCAAGACTCTCGGCCGAGATGCCGGCCACGTTCACCGTCTGCGTGAGCGTACTCAGCTCCAGCGGCGGGATCTTCACCTGCGCGAGCCAATCATCAACTGCTCTGCGCACCGCGCTCGGTTCCTCGGGGCGGGTGGATGTGTTCGACTTGGGCAAGGCGCCGGACGTCTTGCGCGGCGTGTTGAAGCGCATGCCGCGCACCGCCATGCTGTCGATGACGATCTTCTTCTCGAGCGCGGGAAGCATGCCGACGTCGAACACGATCTCCTCGATCTCGACGAGGTTGGTCATCGGCCTGTTGGGATTCGTGACCTGCAGGCCGCCGAGTATGACGTGACCATCCAACACACCGACCGTGGCGCGCGCGAGATCGACCTTCGCCCCCACGGCCGCAGTGCCACCGGCCTCGACTCCGCGCCGCACGGCGGGGTCGATGAAGAGGATCGTCCCGCCGATGATGAGTGCGAGTACGATGACAAGCGGGAGCAGCGCCCTCCAACGGATATAGCTCATGTGCGGAACATCTCGTAGACGCCGTAGAGCTTGGACGCCTTGATCGCCTGGAACACCTTGGTCTGTTCGAGCTTCGCGTAGATGTGCGCACGGTAGCGCGCAACCAGCACCTTGAACACGAAGTACGACGGGATGAGCGCGACCAGCCAACACACGAGGCTACCGACGACCACCGTGTTATTGAGCCGCGACAGTGACACCACCGGTGTGTTCACGATCCACACGAACACCGGCGTGAGCGACTCGTTGGTGAGCAGCGCCATGCCGACCCTGTCGAACATCGGATCGAGTGCGAAGCCGAGCGGGATGGAGAGTGCCCAGCCGAGCATCACGCCGGGGAACGAGACCGTGGTGAGCATCGCCACGGCGAGCACGACGACGTTGTGCAGACTCAGCAGCGGCGTCAGCCCGAAGGCGAGCCCCAGCGCCATGCCGGCGGCCACTTGCCCCGGTGTGCCGTCGGAGTTGAGCGCCTTGATGAGCGTCTGGAGGAACTTGAGTAGGAGCATGTGTGCGAAAAATCACGGGGATGTGGGGGTGGACGCCAGCCCTTCCGTATAATGAGGCGCCAGCGCGGTCCCTCGGAGGCTGTCGGCGGGGGTCGGGCGCCTGCATCTTCCGGTCGCTGCCGTTCCCAGGGTTTCGGGGTAGGCAGAGGTGGTTTCCGGCGTCTTTCCTCAGTTTCCTACCCCGATGATCGGCTCCCTGCTTCCCCGTACGACGCGCGCGTCCACCGCCCTGCTCCGCTCCATGCGGCTCGCGCTACCAGTGTCGATCGCGCTCGCCAGCGACTCCCTGTCGGCGCAGTCGCTCACCGCGCGCGACTCCATGCTGGTGGGGCGTGTCCTGCTCGCCGAGGACCGCCGCGACGCGGCCGATCCGGTACTGCGAGAGGCGGCCGCGCACAGTGACGTGCGCCTCCGGACGTTGGCGCAGCGTGCCGTGGGTCGGATCAGCGACCCGAAGTTCGTGCGGCGCGACTCGCTCCCTGCCCTCCCCGCCGCGCCGCTCTGGCCGGAGCCGGCATGGCGGCTACGATTCCGCGGGCTCACCGCGAAGCGCGACGACTGCAATGCGCTACGCACCGCGGTCGCCGACAGTGCGTGGCCTGTCCGGTTCCGGGCCGCACAGGTCGTGCGTGCGAGTTGTTCGTCCGACATGGCGCTACGTGACGTGTTCGTGGGCTGGCTGCGGGCACTGCCCAGGGACGCGTCGCGCCGCACGAGCGGCGCGGTGTCGTGGCAGGCGGCCGCGCAGGGCTTGTTGGCGCTGGCGCGCGTGTGGCCAGCCGACGGGAAAGCCGCCGTGGTGGGTGCGGCCGCGAACCCGCAGTGGCAGATGAGGCAGTACGCCGCGCGTGCGGCGGCGCTGGTCTCCGACACGGTCACGTTGCGGCGGCTCGCGGCCGACCGCGACGACAATGTCGCCGAGACGGCGATCGAAGCGTTGGCGAAGCTCACCGCGCACGCCGATGACGCGCTGTATGTCGCGGCGATCGAGCGGCGCGGTGCACAAGTCGTCCGCGCGGCGGCGACCGCGCTCAAGGGCTCTCCGCGTGCTGACGTCGCAGCGGCCGCCATGCGCGTGTTCGAGCGCTTCGTCGCACGCGCCAATGCCTCGGAGCGCGACGCGCGTGTGGCCCTGCTCGCCGCCGCGGGCCGCCCCGCGTCGGAGGACAAGCCGCCCATGCCCGCCGTGGTCCTCCCCGCCGATGCGGTCGCCCTCGCGCTCGGCGCCGACGTGCGGTTGCGCGTGACCATGTCGAAGACCAGCGGCGGCGGCACGTTCGATGTGAAACTGCGCGGCGACAACGCGCCACTCATGGCGGCCCGCATCCTCGCCCTCGTGAAGCAACGCTACTACAACGGCCTCACCTGGCACCGTGTCGAGCACGACTTCGTGATCCAAGGTGGCAGCCCGGGCGCCAACGAGTACGTGGGCTTCGCCGAGTTCCTGCGCGACGAGCTGGGTGTCGTGTCGCACCGCCGCGGCACGCTCGGCATGAGCACACGCGGGCACGACACCGGCGACGCGCAGTGGTTCGTGAACCTTCGCGACAACGCGCGGCTCGACCCCGACTACACGGTCTGGGCCGAGGTCGTCGCGGGGATCGACGTGGTGGACGGCGTCTTGGAAGGCGATACGATCGAGCGGATCGAGGTGCTCGCCGGCGGACGGTAGCCGCGGCGCGGCGACGCGGACTGGCCTCCGGCGCCGGACCGCGCGAAGTTTCCCGCATGACCGAGCCACTCCAGATCGCCAAGAACGCGCACACCACTGTGGGTGTGCTGCCCAATCTCGCCAACCGTCACGGTTGCATCACCGGTGCGACCGGCACCGGCAAGACCATCACCGTGCAGGTGCTCACCGAGCGCTTCTCGTCCATCGGTGTGCCGGTGTTCGTCGCCGATGTGAAGGGCGACTTCGCGGGCATCGCGAAGTCCGGTGCGATGAGCGAGAAGCTGCAGGCGCGACTCGACAAGAACGGGATCCCGGCCCCGATGTTCGGCGCATGTCCCGTCACGTTCTGGGACGTGTTCGGCAAGCAGGGCCATCCGGTGCGCGCGACGATCTCGGACATGGGGCCGCTGCTCATCTCCCGACTGCTCAATCTCAACGAGACCCAGGAAGGGGTGCTCAGCATCGTCTTCCGCGTGGCGGACGACAATGGGCTGCTGCTGCTGAACCTCGCCGACTTGCGCGGGATGCTGCAGTTCGTCGCCGACAACTCGGCGCAGGTGAAGACGCAGTACGGTAACGTTTCCGCCGCCAGTGTGGGGGCGATCCAGCGTGGCCTGTTGCAGCTCGAGGACCAGGGCGGCGCGAAGTTCTTCGGCGAGCCGATGCTCGACATCTCCGACCTCATGCAGACGGTCGACGGCAAGGGCGTGGTGAACGTGCTCGCCGCCGATCAGCTCATGCAGAACCCGCGGCTCTACGCCTGCTTCCTGTTGTGGATGCTCTCCGAGCTGTACGAGAACCTCCCCGAGGTGGGCGATCTCCCGCAGCCCAAGCTCATCTTCTTCTTCGACGAAGCGCACCTGCTGTTCAACGATGCGCCCACGGCACTCGTGGAGAAGGTCGAGTTGGTCGTGCGGCTCATCCGCTCCAAGGGCGTGGGCGTGTACTTCGCCACGCAGAACCCGATGGATATCCCCGACTCCATCCTCGGGCAGCTCGGCCATCGTGTGCAGCACGCGTTGCGTGCGTTCACGCCCAAGGATCAGAAGGCCGTGCGGGCCACGGCAGAGACGATGCGGCCGAACCCGGGACTCGACGTGGAGAAGGCGATCCTCGAGCTCAGCGTGGGTGAGGCGCTGGTCTCGATGATGGAGGCTAGTGGCGCACCGGGCATGACCGAGCGGGCGTGGATCCTCCCGCCGGGCACACGCATCGGGCCGCTCACGCCGGAGGAGCGGCAGGCCGTGATGCAGACGTCGCTGGTCGCGGGGACGTACGAGAAGGAGGTCGACCGCGAGTCAGCGTTCGAGATGTTGCGCGCGCGGACCGCTGCGGCGGGCGAAACGGCACCGGGTGCCCCACATGCAGCGGGCGCGGGCGGCTCTCCGCTCGGGGGCGGTGCGGGTTCAAAGACCGGAGGCGCTGCAGCCGCAGGTGCCACCGGCGCGGTGCTCGGCGGACTCGGCGGGTTGATCTTCGGCACTACCGGTCCGCGCGGCGGCAAGCGCGACGGCATGGTGGACATCGTCGCGAAGAGTGCGGCGCGCTCGGTCGGCAACTCCATCGCGCGGTCGTTGGTGCGCGGGGTGTTGGGCTCGCTGTTGGGTGGGAAGCGTCGGTAGGCGCGCAACCGTCGCGGCGCACGCTCACGCGGCGTCGCGACGTTTCCGGAACGTCCGACGGTATTCGAGCGGCGAGGTCCCGAGCGCACGGCGGAAGTGCTGACGGAGCGAGACACTGCTCCCGAATCCCGCACGCTGGGCCACGCGCTCCACGGGCAAGTCGCTCGTCTCGAGCTCCCGCTGCGCGTGGAGCAGTCGGTGACGCAGCAACCACTGCAGCGGTGTGGTCCCGCACTCGGCGGTGAAGTGTCGCGCGAAACTGCGCAGCGGCAACTTCGCATGGGCGGCCATGGCCGCCACGGTGAGCGGCTCGGCTAATCGCTTGAGCGCCCACACGCGCGTGGGCTCCAGCGAGATCCCCGTGGGCGAGGGCACCGGCTCGGCGATGAACTGTGCCTGCCCACCGCTGCGATGCGGTGGCACCACGAGCCGCCGCGCCACCGCGTTCGCCAGTGCGGCGCCGTGATCACAGTGCAGGACGTACAAACAGAGATCGATCCCTGACGCGATACCGGCGGAGGTGAGCACGCGCTCCTCGTCCACATAGAGCACATCGGGATCGACCTCGACCCGCGGGAACCGCTCGCGCATGAGCGGCGCGTCGAGCCAATGTGTGGTGGCGCGTCTCCCGTCGAGCAGCCCTGCCGCCGCGAGCACGAAACTGCCCGTGCAGATGCTCATGATGCGCGCCCCGCGCGCGTGCGCACGCTGCAGCGCCCGGATCACCGACGGCGCGATAGGGCGATCGAGATCATCGATGCCCGGCACCACGATGGTCTCGGCGCGGCGGAGCGCCTCGAGCCCGTGCGACACCCTGACGGCGAAGAGGCCGGACGACGTCGTCACCTGCCCCGCGGTCTCCCCGCAGACCACGGCGCGATACCGTTTGGCACCGAGGTCGGCTCGCGGGTAGCCGAACACCTGCACGGGGACGGCGAGGTCGAACGGCACGACGGAGGGCAGGGCGAGGATGGCGACTCGGTGTGGTGGTCTCGGCATTGGCCGAAATCTATCGCTGTCGTGCTTTTCTGCCACTCGCCTCCAGTTCCGTCGCGCGCTATCCTCCTCGTGTCGCCTTTTCCTCAACCGGAGTGGTGCGTGTCATCCATCCGTCGTTCCGCGCTCGTCGCGTCGTTCATGCTCGTGATCACTGCGGCTCTCGCCCCACTGCCCGCGCAGGGCCCCACTGCCCCGCTGGTCGTGTCCACGAGCTGGCTCTCGGAGCGTCTCACCGATCCCGGCGTGGTCGTCGTGCATGTGGAGCACGGTGACTACGCCGACGGCCACATTCCCGGCGCGCGCAGCGTTGCGTATGGCGCGCTCTCGGTGCGCCGCGGCACCGTGACCACGGAACTCCCCGAACCGGACTCGCTCCGCACGTTGTTCGCGTCGCTCGGCATCTCCGACGCGAGCCATGTCGTGGTCTACGCCCACGAGGGTCCGATGGCGACGCGAATGTTGTACACGCTCGCGTACATCGGACACGCCAAGTACTCGCTGCTCGATGGTGGGCTCGAGCAGTGGACGGCCGAGAAGCGTCCCGTCACGAAGGACGTGCCGGCCATGACACCCGGCGTGATGACCCCGCGCGCGCTGCGGCCGGTGGTCGCCGACGCGGACTGGGTACACGCACGGCTCGGCAAGCCGGGGCTCTCACTCATCGACACGCGGACCACCGGCGAGTACAATGGCACCGGCAATCGCAGCGGCATGCCGAGCGCGGGGCATCTCGCCGGCGCGCTCCAGTTGGAGTGGGAGCAGCTGTTCGCCGACGGCAGCGTGCGACTCAAGCCGCGCGCCGAACTCGAGCGACTGTACG
The DNA here is from genome assembly GCA_046153705.1 of Gemmatimonadaceae bacterium. Lineage (GTDB taxonomy): Bacteria > Gemmatimonadota > Gemmatimonadetes > Gemmatimonadales > Gemmatimonadaceae > Pseudogemmatithrix. The sequence continues at coordinate 3,800 of JBJXGK010000066.1, read as the reverse complement.
CCGCGCGCGTGAAGCCCGGCGACAGCGTCGTGACGTACTGCTGGATCGGATACCGCGGCAGCGCGACCTGGTTCGTCGCGCACTACCTCGGCTACGAGGCGAAACTGTACGACGGCTCCTACCAAGACTGGTCGCAGCGCGGGATGGCGACGCGCGCGGGCGCGACACCCTGACGCGACCGCCGCGCCGGCGACGCTCAGTCGTTGCCGGCGCGGATGCGTGACAGGAGAGCGAGCAGCGTCTGCTGATCGCGTTCGTCCGGCAGCCCTGCCGTGATGCGCTGCTCGAACACCGGGATGAGATGCTCCATCCGACCGAGCAACGCGGCCCCGGACGTGGTGATGTGTACGCGCACGGTGCGCCGATCACGTCCCGTGCGGTCGCGCCGCACGAGCTTGGCTTTCTCCAACTTGTCGATGAGACGCGTGATGCCCGGTGCTTCTTCCACCAAGCGATCACGCACTCCGAGTGTGGGTAGGCCGTCCTCACCCGCACCACGCAGGATGCGCAGCACGTTGTACTGCGCGAGCGAGATGCCGAACGACTCGACCAGCTTGCCACACGCGCGCCGCACGATCGACGACGTGCGCATCAGCGCGACGACCGTCTCCTCGGCGAGACTGTGGAAGGGGCGTGTCTGAAGGATCTCGTCGCGGACCGAACGCGGGTCAGAAATCATGAAAAGAACTTAGAAGGTGAACACCGCCGTGGCGAGTAGTGTCCGCATTGCGATCGGAAAAAAGAATCGCGTGCTGCCGTCGGTGTAGCCACTCGCGTACGCGCGTGCATCAAAGAGATTCTGTACCTGTATGCGCAATGCGTGCCGTCCGACGACAAGACGCACGCCGGTGTCAACCAACGTGAACGCCGGTGTCGTGAGTGCCGCGTCGCCAGTGTTCGCGAGATACGAACGACCGACGTGTCGAGAAGTGAACAGTGCATCGACGTTTGACAGCACGCGCCACGTACCGGTGAGGTTCGCGATCACCGCCGGAGAGAGCAGCGGCGGCACATCACGATAGGTTATCGCACTCGCTTCGTCACGATACTCGGCGATCCTGGCGCGCATCCACATGATGTTCCCATCGACGGTCCACGCGTCATTCATCTGCCAACGGCCTTCAAGCTCCACTCCTGCACGGGACGAGCGTGGCACATTGCGGCGCAGCGGGCTCCCGGTGATGGCGATCTGCCCGATCGGCGCGATCTCATCGCGGAATCGCATGGCGAAGCCGTTCACCGAGAACGATGCACGCGCGCGACGGATGCGAACGCCCGCTTCGAGGTCGGTGAGGCGCTCGGGCCTCACTTGGTCGAGCGGCAGCACGTCGGCCGCGGTCGCCGCGTCCACGTCGTCCGCGCCGGCGAACATGTCGCTGCGCGTCGGCTCGCGCCCACTCTGGCCGAGCGACACGTATGCGGTCACGGAAGGCCGCGCGCGCCACGCAAGCGCCACGCGCGGGTTGAGGAAGACCCAGTCGATGCTCGGCTCGCCGATGCCCGTGCCCGCCGTGGGCCGATAGCGGAACGCCGCGCGCCGCAGCTGCACGTCGGCGGACCAGTCCAAGGCACCGCGCGTGAACGTCGCCTTGGCGAACGCACTCTGCTCCTGCTTGAAGCCGGTGTTGTCGTAGACGGTGGTGCTCAGGTCAGGCCGGACCTTGAGGAAGTGATCGCGATGGTACGCACTCACATGCGCGCCGGTCGCGAACTCCAGCACGTCGCCACGCCACGTCAGCGTGGAGAGCAGTCCGTGCCACTCGTGGTCGAGATTGAAGTTCCAGAGGTCGCTACCGACGAACACATCGTAGTTGCCACCTGCCGCGTTGCGATACGCAGTGCTCGACCACGACGTGCGCGTCCCGATCGCCCTCGTGTACTGCAGACTCGCCATCGATTGATGGAAGTCGTCGCGTTCGAGCGGCGACATCGGGTTGGCGCGCGGGTCGGCCGTCAACTCCGCTTCACTCGGAGCGAAGTAGGCGAGCTGCATCCTGGAGCGTCCCGCGAAACCCGTGAACTTCACCGCGTCCTTCGCACCGAACCAGCCGACGCTGACGAAGCCCGAGCGCGCCGAGTTGCCGGAGTGGTCGCGGAACCCATCGGTCTCCTGACCGGACGCGCGACCGTACGCAGCGAATCCGTTGGAGAGACCACTCGCGCCCTCCACGCTCACGCGACGCGTGCCCCACGACCCGCTCGTGAGCTGCGCCTCGGCGAATCGCCGCGTCGTGGCCAGTGACATCGACTCGAAGTTGAGCGAGCCGGCAAACGCCGCAGTGCCGAATGCACTCGCACCGACACCGCGCTGCACCTGTACCGACTGCATGGAGTTCATGAAGTCCGGCACGTTGGAGAAGTAGAGGACCTGGTCCTCGGGATCGTTGAGCGGCACGCCGTCCACGGAGATCGCGAGGCGCGTCTGATCGATGCCGCGCAGGCGGATGGAGCTGTAGCCCGAGAACGCGCCGGCATCGGAGGCGGCGGTGACGCCGGTGACCCCTTGCAGGGCGAGCGGTGCGTCTTGGCCCGCGTACGTGCGCTCGATGGTCGCACGGTCGATCACGGTGCGCGACGTCGGCGCAGACGCACCGGCGCGTGTGGCGCGGATGACGACCGCCTCGAGCGAGTCGCGACGCGGCGTGCTTCGGGTGGAGTCCTGCGCGGCGACACGGCCCGGCGCGACCGCGATGACCACCAGCGCACTCACATACAACGAACGCAGAACGAACGACTGCTGCATGACCGGATGCCTCGTGAAGAAGAAGGAGTCCGGAGTGACGGGTACCTCGTCTGGAGCGCGCGTCTTCGACGTCGAAGGCCACGCACACCCGACGAGCGGGTGGCGTGGCCCGGGAGAGGCGCACACGACACTCGCCGCACTCCCTACGCCGGTGTTGACCGGGTCAGGTTCCAAGAGACTGTCTCAACCCCGCGTTCGCGGAGTACCCCTGGCGGCTGTGTCGAATGGATAGTCGCACAGAACCGCCTGCGCTAGTACCTTCGGCGGATGCGCACACTCATCCGCTCCCTCGCCGTCCTCATCGCCGTCCTCGTCGCCCTCAACTCCGCCGCGACGTCCTCGGCCGCCCAGTCCTCGCCTGCGATGCGCCAACACGCGCTCGTGGCACCGCGCTACTCCGGCGACAGCGCCTTCGCGACCGTCGCTTTCCTCGATCAGTTCGTGCGCTGGCCGGGGAACCGCGGATTCGATGCCTCGATCGCGCACATCGTGCAGCGCCTCGAAGCGGCGGGCTACGTCGAGCAGTCGCGCGCGTCGGCGAACGCGCCGTTGATCTACCGCGTGGAGAGGTATCCCATGGCGGCCCCGGCTTGGGAGCCGCTCGAGGCGGTGCTCAGCATCGACGGTGAGTCGACACCGGTGCTCTCGTTCGCGACCAACCGCAACATGCTCGCGACCAACTCGTTCTCCACTCCCGTTGGCGGCGTACGCGCGGAGATCATCGATGCGGGCAAGGGCACCGGCGCCGAGCTCGATGCCGCGAACGTCAAGGGCAAGATCGTTTTCGCCGAAACGAGCGTCGGGCGCCTGTTCACCGAAGCCGTGGTCCGTCGCGGCGCTCTCGGCGCGGTGGGCTATTCCCTGCCCGCTTACCTCAAGCCGGAGAAGCATCAACGGTCGATCCAGTTCGCCGGTGTACCGCGTGACACTGTCGCCAGGAGCTGGGGCATCGCCGCGTCGTTCGCCGCGCGCGAGCGACTCCGCGCGAGCTTCGCTGCCGCCCGTGCGGCGGGACGCACACTCCGCGCGCACGTGACCACCGAGGTCCGCTGGACAC
>JBJXGK010000065.1:0-12148 GCA_046153705.1 Gemmatimonadaceae bacterium | reverse complement strand
TGATCTTCGGTCACGCGGGTGACGGGCATGCGCACGTGAATGCCTTGGTCGACACCACTGAGCCGGACTGGCGGGCGCGCTGCGAGCAGCTGCTGTTCGCAGTCACCGCTCTCGTCGCCTCGCTCGGCGGCACCGTCGCCGGCGAACACGGCGACGGACGACTCCGCACCCCGCTGCTGTCGCAGCTCTGGCACCCCGAGGCGCTCGCGCTGTTCGCCGCCACCAAAGAGGCCTTCGACCCCGAAGGCCTGCTCAACCCCGGCGTGAAGGTGCCGTTGCCCGGCGCGAAGGCGTTGGAGGCGCTGAAGTACGACCCCGCCCTGCCGCCCCTGCCGGCCGTCGCCCGCGAGGCCCTCGACGCGATCGTGCGAGACAAGGCCTGGCAGCGCTTTCGCCTCGACCTCGTCCCACCGATGTGAGCCCTCCGCTGTTATCTTCCCTCTCACACCTCACACCTCATACCTGCTCTTCTGATGCCCCACTTCTACACCGCCCCCAAGGTCACCGTCCTCGCGCGCCCCACGTTCGTCGAGCCGGAACACCTCGGCGTCCAGTGGATGGGTGAAGGGACCGACGGAGAGAAGTTGGCGGAGTTCGCGGGGCGGCTCTGCTACATGAGCCAGCGCAATCCGGCCGGACGGACCACGCGCGAGTACCTCGAGAACATCAAGAAACAGGGTCACGGCTCGGTGCTCGAGCATGCGAACTACTCACTCCTGCTCGAAGGTGTGAGCCGGTCGCTCACGCACGAGCTCGTGCGCCATCGTGCCGGGTTCGCGTACAGCCAGCTGAGCCAGCGCTACGTCGATGAGAGCGACGCGGCATTCGTGGTTCCGCCGGCGATCATCGGCGACGATGCGCTCACCACGGCATGGCAGGCGCAGATCGAGAGCGCGCAGGCGACGTACATCGCGCTGGTCGAGAAGTTGATGGACCGCTACAAGTGGGTGGACGACAAGGTCCACCGCCGGAAGATGGCGCGTGAAGCCGCACGCGGCGTGTTGCCCAACTCCACCGAGACCAAGATCGTCGTGACCGGCAACGCGCGGGCGTGGCGCACGATGCTCGAACTGCGTTCGAGCGAGGGCGCGGAGTTCGAGATCCGTCGCATGGCCCTCGTGGTTCTCCGTGTGATGCAGGCCGAGGCACCGGCGTTCTTCTCCGACTTCGAGATCTACACCGCCCCCGACCGCGTCGAAGCCGGGCGGATCGGCTACCACAAGGTGTGAGCACCACCGTCGACGTCTGGCGCGTCGCACTCGACGCGACGCGCCCACCGACGGCGGCGGATCTCGACAGTCTCTCGGAGTTGGAACGGACGCGGGCGGGACGCTTCGCCTCCGACATACTCCGCTTCCGCTGGCTCGGCGCACACGTGGTGCTGCGACGCGTTCTCGCCGCAGCACTCGACGTGCCGCCTGCGGCGATCACGTACGCGAAAGGACCACAGGGCAAACCCGCCCTCGCACATCCTGAGCGCACCGGACTCGAGTTCAACTTGAGCGACTCCGGAGACCAGGCGCTCATCGCCGTGAGTCGCCACGGCCCGCTCGGCGTGGACGTCGAAGCGTGCCGCCCCTTGAGTGATCTCGCCGCGGTCGCGACCTCGCACTTCGCCGCCGACGAGCGCGCGCCCCTGCTCGCACTCCCGCAGACCGAGCAGCATGCCGCGTTCTATCGCATTTGGACGCGCAAAGAAGCCTACCTCAAGGCACTCGGCGAAGGACTCGGATACGGCCTCGGGCGCTTCGCCGTGACGATGGATGCAGCGGACGCGCGACTCCTGCACGTCGACGGCGACACGCGCGCGGGATCGCAGTGGCACATCGTGCCGATCCGCGCGGACGACGGCTACGAAGCCTGTGTCGCCGCGCCGTGGCGCATGCACGACGTCCGCGTGCACGACATCGACCTGCGACGCTGAGCTCTTCTCCCCGCGATGACGCAGCGCGGCCTATGGCCGCACCGGCGCCGGCGTGTTGCGCGGCACCGTGGTCGCATCGCCGATCGCGCCCTGGAGATTCTGACCCCAACAGAAGGTGCGGCCGAGGTCGCGGATGGCGCAGCTGTGGAACACACCGATCCCGAATGCGTCCCACGCGAACGCGCCGGAGACCTGTACTGGTGCGAGCGATGTGGTATTCGTCGCGTCACCGATCTGTCCGCCGTCATTCTGGCCCCAGCAGTAGAGCGCACCGCTCCCCGTCCGTGCACAGCTATGCACGCCGCCCGCGAGGATCTGCGTGAACGTCAGTCCGCCGGTCGCGACGGGATTGGGGAAGTTGCGCTGTGACGTGTTGGTGCCGTCACCGAGACGACCGGTGTTGCCGACCGTGGTGCCGTTGAGCCCCCAGCAATAGCTCGCACCCAACGTGGTGATGCCACAGGTGTGGGAGTTGCCGGCGCTGATCGACGCCCATGTGTGGCCGCCACGCACCAAGGCCGGCGCGGTCCGATTGCCTCCGGTGGTGCTGTCCCCGACCTGCGAGAAAGCATTCGCGCCCCAGCAGTACGCCGCACCGCTCACGGCGATGCCGCAGGTATGCAGTGTGCCGGCGCTCAACGAAGTGAAACTCAAGCCACCGGCCACCAGCGTCGGCTGATTGCGGCTGAACTGCGTGTTGTCGCCGAGCTGCCCGTTGCCGTTGAGTCCCCAGCAGTAGGCGGTCCCGGTTGAGGTAAGGCCACAGCTCTGCGTTCCGCCCGCGACGATGGACGCGAACGTGAGTCCTCCGACGACCGGTGTGGGAGTGAGGCGCGAAGTGGAATCGGCAGTGCCGAGTCGTCCGCCGCTATTGGAGCCCCAGCAGTAGGCCACACCGACCGAAGTGAGTGCACAGTTGTGTCGACCACCTACACTCACCGATGTGTACGTCGCCGTCCCCCGCGCCCGTACGGGCCGCAGGCGGTCGATGGTCGAGCTGTCACCGAGCTGTCCTTCGAGGTTGCGCCCCCAGCAGAACACGAGCCCCGCCTCGGTGAGCCCGCAGGAATGGCGTTCGCCTCCCGCCACCGCCGTGAGGAGCATGCCCCGCGACACGAGCACCGTCGCCGTGCCGGTCACACCTTCACTCAACGCCGTGATCGTCGCGCTGCCGCTCACGCCCGACGTCACCACGCCAGTGTTCACGTCGATCGCCGCCACTGCGGCGTCAGACGACGCCCACGTGACCGTGCGTCCAGCGAGCAGGTTGTTGTTCCGGTCCCTCAGTACCGTCGTGAACGGCTGCACCTCGCCGAGCAGCAGCGATGCCGAGCCGGGCTGGACCTCCACACTGTCGACCGGCACCGGGATCACGGTGATTGTCGCGGTGTCCGCCACCGGGACGCCCCCGATGCCCGGCGTCGTTGCGACAATCCCGACCGTGCCGAGCGTGATGCCGCGGACGACGCCGGTGCCGCTCACCGTTGCGACGCTCGCGTTCAGCGTGGTCCACGCGATCGGACGACCGGGCAGTGTGACGGCGCCCGCGTCCTTCGCCGCCGCGACAAGTGTCGTGGAGTCGGCGAGTTCCACCGAGGCGGCCGCAGGAGTGATCTCCACCGACGCGGGGTCGGAGGGCGAGACTTGCACCGTGAATTGCCGTTCCGCGAGTTGCGCGCCGCTCCTCGCGCGTAGCGTGAACACGTTCACGCTGGGCGTCGTCGGCGTTCCGGAGAAGGCACCGGTGGTGTCGAACGTGAGTCCTGCCGGGATGCTTCCCGCGACGACACTCCAGGCGTACGCACCGATGCCGCCACTGGCGACCACCTGCTGCACGTACGGATTGCCGACAGTCGCGTTCGCGAGCGACGGCGTCACGAGGACCAAGGCCGGCACGATGGTGACCGAGAGCGCGCGCGTCGCCGTCTGCAGCCCGCTCGTGACTTGCACCGTGAACGCACTCGTGCCGGCCGTCGTCGGAGTACCGGAGAGAGTGCCGTTGCTCAGCAACGTGAGTCCAGCGGGCAACGCGCCGCTCTGCACACCCCAGCTGAACGCGCCAGCGGTGCCGGTCGCGCGCAACGTGTCGGCGTACGCCATGCCGACGATCCCCTCGCGCAGCGAATCGGTGAGCACGGCGAGCGCCGGAGCGATCATCACGCTGAACCCACGATCGACGATCTGTGCCCCACTCGACACGCGCAACGTGAAGCTGGATGCACCGGCCGCGGTGAGGGTGCCGCTGAGCACACCCGCCGTGGACAACGTGAGTCCGGCGGGTAGAACGCCGTCCGTCACGCTCCACGCGAAGACGCCGGTCCCACCGGACGCCAGCAGCGTCGCCGTGTACGCGTCGCCCTGAGTGCCGGAGGGTAGCGTCAGCGTCGTCATCGCGAGCGGCGCCGCCACCACGAGGGTGAACCCTCGCGTGGTCTGCTGAGCGCCGGCCGTCACCCGCGCGGTGAAGGTGCCGCTTCCCGTCGCGGTGGGTGTGCCTCCGATCGCGCCGTTCTGGAACAACACCAGACCGGTCGGCAGTGCGCCACTCGCGACATCCCACGTGCGCGGCGTCACACCGCCGCTCGCACGCACCGTGTCCGAGTACGCGAGACCCACCACGGCCTCGGCGAGCGTCGTACTGACCACCTCGAGCGCGCCCACCACCGTGATCGTCAGCTCACGCGTCGCTGATTGTGTGCCGCTGGTCACGCGCACCGTTGCCGCCGCTGAGCCCGCCGCGGTCGGCGTGCCGGTCACGACTCCTGCGCTCGCGAGCGACAGGCCGGCAGGCAACTGCCCGGCGGTGAGGTCCCACACGTAGCTCCCGACACCGCCGCTCGCACTCAGCGAATCGCGATACGCAGCGCCCACGACACCGACCACGCTCGCGCTCGCCACGGTCGCGAGGCGCGGGATCACCGTGAGGGTGAGCCGCTTGGTCCGCTTCTTCCCACCGCTCGTCACACGTACATCGAACGTGAACGTGCCTGGCGTGGTCGGCGTCCCACTCAATGCGCCGCTCGCCAACAGCGTGAGGCCGCTCGGCAGCGCACCGCTCACCACCACCCAGGTCTTCGTGCGACTGCCCCCGCTCGCGACGAGCGAGAGACTGTACGCGTCGCCGACGATCCCGTTGGGTGTGGCACCAGTGGTGATCTCGAACTTCGGGCCCGTGGGCCCGTCGCCGCAGCTCAGCGCGCCGCCAGCGACCGCGAGGAGTACAAGCACACCACGCGCGGCCCCTCGACGAGAGGCCGCGCGGCGGATGAGCGTCCCGAGGACGCCGTGACAACGGTGCAACAGCTCGCGCACGACTCTCCTAAGTCACGTGTCCCCGACGCGGCACCCTCGCCGCGGACTCCGCTGGCATCATCTCGAACCCCTGGAACCGCTGATGCACCGTGCCGTGTCCGTGCGTCAGCGACTGCAGCTTCGTCGCGTACAGGTGAAGCTCCGCCATCGGCACCGTCGCGCGCACCATCGTGCCGAGTCCGTCGCTCGCCGGCTCCGTACCCATGATATGCCCCCGGCGCCCGCTAAGGTCACCCATCACGTCACCAAGGTACGCATCGGGCGTCGTGACCTCCACTGTCATGAGCGGCTCGAGAAGCGCCGGACGGCACTTCACCGCCACGGTCTTGAAGGCAAGGACCCCGGCCATCTTGAAGCTGGCTTCGTTGGAATCGACGGCGTGATAGCTGCCATCGAAACATTCGACCTCGAAGTCCACGACCGGGTACCCCGCGAGCACGCCGCGCTCGGCGGCTTCCTGCACACCCTTGTCCACCGCCGGGATGTACTGCCGCGGGATCACGCCGCCGCTGATCTGGTCGATGAAGCGATAGCCCGCGCCCCGCGGCGCGCACCGCACTCGGATCCACGCGTCCCCGAACTGACCCTTGCCGCCGGTCTGCTTCTTGTGCCGGCCCTGGCCTTCGCCGTTGCCGAGCAGGGTCTCGCGGTACGGGATCGCAGGCGCGCGAAGCGTCGCCTTCACACCGAACTGTCGCTCGAGCCGCTGCAGCGCCACATCGAGATGCCGCTCGCCGAGCCCTTCGATGATGGTCTCGTGTGTCTCCGGCTCGAAGTGCGTCTGGATGGTCGGGTCTTCGTCGTGCAGGCGATGGAGCCCCAGTTGCAGCTTCTCCTCCTCGGACCGTACGGACGCTTCGATCGCGAAGCGCACCAGCGGCTCGGGGAACGGAATCGCCGGCATGCGCACCGGATGTTCCTTGGTACTCAGCGAGTCGTTGGTGTGCGTGCCCTTGAGCTTCGCGACGCACCCGATGTCGCCGGGGTACAGCCTGGGCACCTCGAGGCGCTCCTTCCCCTGCGGCACGGCAAGGTGCGTCACCTTCTCCGGCACGCCACGTGTCGCGTTGAACACCTCGGCGCCGTTGCTGAGTGTACCGCTGAACGTGCGGAAGTATGAGACCTCGCCCACGTGCGACTCGCTCGTGGTCTTGAACACCAGCGCGGTGAACGCCGCATCCTCCCTCGGATGGATCTCCACGACCCGGTCGCCCTCGGCGCCGCGCAGGGCGTGCACCTCCTCCATCTCATAGGCGCTCGGCATCAGCTGCACCAGAAGATCGAGGAGCGTGCGCACACCCCAGGTGAGTTGCGAGGAGCACGCCAGGAGCGGGAACAGCTCCGCGTGTTTCATGGCCTCCTTCATCGCGCGCATCTCGTCGTCGCCCGGGATCTCCTCACCGGCGAAGAAACGCTCGAGCAGCGCGTCGTCGGTGGATGCGACGGCCTCGACGAGCTCGGCGTGATAGCGCTCGAATCGCGCGCGCTCCGACTCCGGGATCGGCCCCTCCTCGTATTCACCGCTCTTCGTGCCCGGCTTGAATAGGTGCGCCTTCTTGGTGAAGAGGTTGATGACGCCCCTGAACGCCGAGCCCGCGCCGATCGGGATCTCCACTGGCACCACCTTGGTGGTGAGCTTCGCCTTGATGGCGGCATAGGCGGCATCGAAGTCGGCGTTCTCCTTGTCCATCATCGCCACGACGAAGAGCACGGGGTCCTGCCTCTTGACCGCTTCGCGGAACATCCGCTCGGTCCCGACCTCGACCCCACCCGTCGCGCCGACGGTGACGAGCGCACCATCGGCCGCCACGAGCCCGGCGATCGCATCGCCAGCGAAGTCCGCATACCCCGGGGTGTCGAGCAGGTTGAGCTTGGTGTCCCGCCACTCGGCGTGCGCGACGCCGAGCGAGATGGAATAGCCGTGGGCGGTCTCTTCGGGCGACGTGTCGGTCAGCGTCGTCCCGTCCTTGATCGAGCCATGGCGTCGAGACGCCCCAGAAACAAAAGCGAGCGCGTCGACCAACGTGGTCTTCCCGCTCGCACCATGGCCCACCACCGCGATGTTCCGGATCGCCTCGCTCTTATACTCCCGCATGGGACACACTCCTCCGGCCTCCGGCCGGCGTTGCTGGGGAGTATAGGTTGTCGCCGGGACCGACGGGCAACAAGAAGGGGGAAGCCGCAACATGTGTGCGGTCTTCCCCCCCTTGGGTCCGCGCCAAAGCGCGAACAGCGTTCACACGCCCAGGCGTGCTCCCGCGGTACTACTCGTCGTCGAAGTTCCCGGCGTCGGCCTCGCGCATCGCCGCCAACATGTCGGAACCGCGCTGCGGAACGGCCACCGCGAGCTGGAAGCTCAGCGCTCGGCGCGTGCCCTCGGGCCACTCCGGCATGAGCAGACCCGCGAGCAGTCGGCGGATCGCCTGCCCACCCTCTCCGAGCAGATCGGCCGCGGTCTCCTTCAGCACCGTCAACGGGATGACGAGGTCTTCGCGGATGAGTTCACCGGTCTTGCGGTCCGTCCACGCCGCGTCTCCAACCGCGCCCCTCGTCTCGGTGATGTGCAGCTCGCGCAGCGCGTCAGGACGATGTTCGGCGCGACGGGACTCCAGCGCCGCCGCCAAGGCCAGCGCCAAGGACTCCGGCGTCGGTGTACCGTAAAGGGTGACGACGTCGCGCGACGGCGACTCGAGCGTCTCTGGCGACGCGACCGAGCTCACACGCGCGATCGACGGGGAGGTGCCCGCCTGCTCCCATTCCACCATCACGTCCATCATCGTCCTATCCATCCTTCGGCTCAGAGTGTCCTGCGCTAGCTGTGTTTGACCGTGCTACCTCATGATACCCGACACTGTCACAACAGTTGGCGGCGAGCAGCAGGTCGTCGGCAAGTGTTTCACCTTCGTGACGAGGGTGACGGATCGCACACCCATCCGACGACCTGCGCTCGCCATAAGACGCGCATCCGAGCGACCACTCCCGCTCGGCCTGAATCCCGATTCTCCGACCTCTCGCCTTAACCTTTTCCAGATGCGCTCGTCGTCTTGGCATATGCGCCTTCGACTCCCGCACCACGTCATGGCCCTGCTGCTGCTCTCGGCCTGCAGCGCCGCACCCACGCCGGACTCCGCTCCGCAGGCGATGACACTGCCTGCGAGTATCGGCAGCAACGCGACGCGCGAGCAGACGACCGACGAACAAGTCGCTCATGTGCTGAGCCGCCTCACCTTCGGCGCGCGTCCCGGGGACGTCGCTCGCATTCGGGCCATGGGCGTGGATGCCTTCATCGCCCAGCAACTGCACCCCGAGCGGATCTCCGATGCGCGCCTCGATGCCTGGCTCAGCCAGTTCGAGACCCTCGACCTCTCGTTCAACGAGTTGCAAGAGTTGTACCCACGTCCTGCAGAGGCCCTGCAGCGCCTCAATCCGGCGAACCGTAACTCGTTGAGCCCCAAGGACTCCGCTGAGCTCCGGAAGACCGCGGAGGGGTTTCGCAAAGTCACCACAGAGGTGATGGCCGCGCGCATCGGGCGTGCGCTCATTTCGGAGCGTCAGCTCGACGAAGTGATGACGGACTTCTGGCTGAATCACTTCTCGGTGTTCTCCGGCAAAGCAGTCCCGATGCGATACGCACTCGCCGAGTACGAGAACGAGACGATCCGTCCGCGTGCCCTCGGGAAGTTCCGCGACCTGCTCGGCGCGGTCGCGAAGAGCCCAGCGATGCTGTTCTATCTCGACAACTGGCAGAGCGCTGCGGACAGCGGACGCCCGCGCACGCAGCAGCCGCGACTCCCGAACCAACGGAACCGCGGGCTCAACGAGAACTACGGTCGCGAACTCCTCGAGCTCCACACGCTCGGTGTGGATGGGGGCTATTCGCAGCAGGATGTGATCAACGTCGCGCGTGCGCTCACCGGCTGGACCTTCCTGCCGCAGGCGCCGACGCCGCAGCAGATCCAGCAGATGGCCGGCGCCGGCGGCTCCGGCCGCGCGGGACGTGTGAACGATCGCGCACGACAGCGCGCGGGACAGGCCCTCGCCACCCGTCTTCCGGAGCCCGGCATCTTCTATTTCAATCCCGCCGTGCATGACGCCGGCGAGAAGACCGTGCTCGGCACCACGCTCCGCGCGGGGCGCGGGATCGAGGACGGCGAGCAGGTGCTCGATATCGTCGCCCGCCATCCCGCGACCGCGCGTCACATCGCATTCAAGTTGGTGCGTCGCTTCGTGGGGGATGAGCCGCCGGAGGATCTCGTCGAACGCGCCGCCGACGTGTTCACGCGCACCGGCGGCGACATCCGCGAGGTGTTGCGCACCATCATCACGAGTCCCGAGTTCTTCTCGTCGAAATCGTTCCGCGCCAAGCTCAAGACGCCATTCGAGGTGGTGGTCAGCGCGCTGCGTGCGCTCGACGCCGCCCCCGACCCGTCGCAGCGCACCGCACAGTTCGTCACGCAGCTCGGGCAACCCATCTATGGAAGACAGACCCCGGACGGCTGGCCCGACGTGGCGAGTGAGTGGATGGGAGCCGGCGCGATCCTCAACCGGATCAACTTCGGTCTCGCCGTGGGCGCCAATCGGCTGCCTGGCGCCCGCGCGACCGCGTTCCCGGGAGCCGAGCCACTTCGCACGGCCAACCGGGAAGCCCAAGTGGACGGCGTGATCTCCGTGTTCCTCGGAGGTCGCGTCTCACCCGAGACCCGCGAGATCCTGCTCACCGGCCGCAACCCGTTACTGAGCGGCAACGCGACGGATGGTGAGCGCGAGATACCGCCGTTGCAGGGCTTGGCTCAGCTGGTCGGACTTGCGATCGGGTCGCCGGAGTTCCAGCGAAGGTGAACGAACGGCCGGTGGGAGATCTCCCGCATCGCCATTCCCTCACACCTCACACCTCACACCCTACACCTCACACCTCATGTCCAGCCGCCGTACTTTCATCCGCTCAGGCGCCCTCGCCCTCGTGACGATGGGTCTCTCGCCCTCGTTCCTGCGTCGCGCGGTGTACGGACTCGAGCTGCCGAAGGCCGCGAAAGGGAAGGTGTTGATCTGTCTCTTCCAACGCGGCGCCGCGGATGCGCTGAACGTTTTGGTGCCGCACGGTGACGCGGAGTACTACCGCCTGCGGCCGAACATCGGGATTGCGCGGCCGGCGCGCGCGGCAGGGAGCGCGGGGGCGATCGACCTCGACGGCTTCTTCGGCTTGCATCCCGCGCTGTCACCGCTCAAGCCGTTGTGGGATCGGGGCATGCTTGCGCCGATCCACGCCGTGGGCAGCCCGAGCGCGACACGGTCGCACTTCGATGCGCAAGACTACATGGAGAGCGGCACACCCGACAACAAAGGCACGCGCGATGGCTGGTTGAACCGCTATCTCGCCACCTGCGGCACCTGTGAAGCAGGCGCCGCCGCGACACCGCGCGTGACCGTGGGTGGCGAGGAAGGCGACACGTCGAAGGCGACGCCCTTCCGGGCCGTCTCGATGACCGCCCAGACGCCGCGCATCCTGCAGGGACCGGCGCCGGCGGTGGCAATGACGTCCATCGACGCGTTCACCGTGCGGAGCGCCGGCGGCGTGAGCGAACGATTGGAAGCACTGTACCGCACCGGCTCGGCCGATCTGGTGCACGCCACGGGGGCAGAGACCTTCGATGCCGTGAAGCGCCTGCGCGAAGCCAACCCCCAGCGCTACGCGCCAGCCAACGGTGCCGAGTATCCGCGCAGCGAGTTCGGACAACGTCTCAGGCAGATCGCGCAGCTGGTGAAGGCCGACGTCGGGATGGAGATCGCGTTCGCCGATGTCGGCGGATGGGACACCCACATCAATCAGGGTGCGGCGACCGGTCAGCTCGCCAATCGCCTCACCGACTTCGGGGCGAGTGTCGCAGCCTTGGTCACCGACCTGGGCGACCGCATGGACGATGTGGTGATCCTGACGATGTCCGAGTTCGGACGGATGGCACGGCAGAACGGGAACGGCGGCACCGACCACGGGCACGCCGGCTCGATGTTCGTCATCGGTGGCAATGTGCGCGGGAATCTCGTGCACGGACGCTGGCCCGGGCTCACGCGTGAGCAGTTGTTCGAAGGCCGCGACCTCGCGCTCACGACCGACTTCCGTACGGTGTTCCATGAAGTCGCAACATCGCATTTGGGTGCGCGTGATGCGCGCGTGCTGTTCCCCGGTTTCGAGGCCACATCGTCACTCGGTGTGCTGCGGTAGTCGCGGGGGTGGTCGACGCGCGATTATCGTTCGCGCATGTCGTCCCCCCTGATTCGCACGACCCTCGCCGCAGCAATGGCACTCGGTGCGGCCACCGTGGTCGCGCAGAGCGCCTCCCGCACCGCGAGCCCTGCGACGAGCAAGACGAGCGCGACCGCTGTGGCAGAACCCAACCCGCGCGCGCCCAACAAGCTCGGCGTGATTCCCGTGCTGGAGTACCACCTGATCGGTGAGCGCGAGAGCCGTTGGTCGCGGAACTGGCAGCGCTTCGCCAAAGACCTCGAGCTCCTGCACGCCCGCGGCTACCGTCCGATCACGGTACGGCAACTCGTCGCCAAGCAGGTCGACGTCGGACGAGGACTCACGCCGGTCGTGATCACCTTCGACGACGCCTCACCGGGCCAGTTCCGGTATGTCGAGAAAGGCGATTCGCTGATCGTCGATCCGACCTCTGCGCTCGGGGTCTGGGAGGCTTTCGCGAAGAAGCACCCGGAATGGCGCGGCCGCGGGGTGTTCTGTGTGCTGCCCGGCGCGGATCAGGGCCATGCGTTCTTCGGCGACAAGGGGATCCAGGGGCAGAAGACCGCGTGGCGGCACCGCAAGATTGCGCATCTGGTCAGGACCGGACACGAGGTCTGCAACCACACGTTGTGGCACGCCAACCTGTCGAAGATGAGCGACGCTGTGGTTCA
>JBJXGK010000047.1:0-26039 GCA_046153705.1 Gemmatimonadaceae bacterium | reverse complement strand
CGCTCGCAGACGTCGCGCGCGCCGTGAAGGTCGCCGAGCTGCGCGGCTTCGCCGGGGCACTGTTCATCTTCGACGCCACCACCTCGCAGCCGATCGAGCTCGACCTGCGCGGGTCCATCGCGGATGTACTCGAGCGCCTCAAGCAGTCTGACGCCGCTGCACAACTCATCGCGGAGTCGGCGCAGGGGGCCGACGAATCGGCGCGCGGTCCGGGACGACCACGACTCGGAGTGATCGGCCGCGAGGTGACGCTGCTGCCGCGCCACTGGGAGTGGTTGGCCTCGCAGCCGGGTGGTGCGTCGGCGGCACTGCGTCGGCTCGTCGACCAGGCGCGTGTCACCTACGCGGATCGCGACCGCGTGCGCTTCGCGCAGGAATCGGCGTATCGGTTCCTCTCGGCGATGCTGTCGGGGCACGAGGAGTTCGACGAAGCCGCCCGCGCGTTCTTCGCCGACGACCGCGCACGGTTCCGCACGATCACCGGCGCGTGGCCCGCCGACGCGCGCGATCACGCGTGGGCACTCGCCGATGCCGCCTTCACCACCAGGGAAGACGGCAGTGCATGACCTGACCCAAGGTTCGATCCCTCGGCACATCATCCGGATGGCGATGCCCATCGCCATCGGGATGTTGTTTCAGACCCTCTACTATCTGATCGATCTCTACTTCGTCTCACGATTGGGCGGTGCCGCGATCGCCGGCGTGAGTGCGGCCGGCAACATGCAGTTCATCGTCATGGCGGTCACGCAGGTGCTCGGCATCGGCACGATGGTGCTCGTTGCGCACGCGGCGGGCCGGAAGGATCAAGCCGACGCGAATCTCGTCTTCAACCAGAGCCTGTTGCTCGCGGCGATCGCCGGCGCGCTTGTGCTCATCGCGGGATACACGCTCGGTCCGATGTATCTTCGCACGCTCGCCGCCGACGAAGCGACCTACACCGCCGGCAAGGAGTACCTCTTCTGGTTCCTGCCCGCACTCGGGCTTCAGTTCGCGCTCATCTCGATGGGCTCCGCCCTGCGCGGCACAGGCATCGCCAAGCCGACGATGGTCGTGCAGGTCGTCACCGTGGTCTTGAACGCCATCCT
This sequence comes from Gemmatimonadaceae bacterium, assembly GCA_046153705.1. Classification (GTDB taxonomy): domain Bacteria; phylum Gemmatimonadota; class Gemmatimonadetes; order Gemmatimonadales; family Gemmatimonadaceae; genus Pseudogemmatithrix. Next base: position 24,954 of record JBJXGK010000047.1, on the reverse strand, counting down.
CGCACCGATCCTCATCGCGGGCTGGGGCACGGGACGGCCACTCGGTGTCGCAGGTGCGGCGATCGCGAGCAGCCTTGCGGTGGCGGTCGCGGTGGTGACGATGATCCTCTACTTCGTGCGACTGGAGCACTACGTCGGATTCGACGCGGCACAGCTCCGGCCGCACTTCCCCACGTGGGGGCGCGTGTTGCGCATCGGCGTGCCCGCGGGCGGCGAGTTCGCGCTGATGTTCCTCTCCATGGGCGTGATCTACTGGATCATCCGTGACTTCGGTGCAGCCGCCCAGGCCGGCTTCGGCGTCGGATCCCGGTTGATGCAGTCCATCTTCCTGCCGGCGATGGCGGTGGCGTTCGCCGCCGCACCGATTGCGGGACAGAACTTCGCCGCCGGGAAACTCGATCGCGCGCGCGCGACGTTCTGGGAGGCCGCGAAGATCGGCAGCCTCGTGATGGGCTCGATGACGCTCTTCGCCCACTGGCGCCCGGAGTGGCTCATCCGCCTCTTCGCCACCGACGCGACCACCGTCGCCGTCGCCGTGGACTTCCTGCGCACCATCTCGTGGAACTTCATCGCCTCGGGGCTCATCTTCACCTGCTCCGGCATCTTCCAGGCACTCGGCAACACGGTGCCCTCGGTGATCAGCGGTGCGGTGCGACTCGTCGTGTTCGCTGCCGTCGCGGTCTTCGTCTCGCGACTCCCGGGCTTCGCGCTGCAGCACATCTGGTATGTGTCGGTGCTCTCCACGACCATCCAGGCCGTGCTCACGCTCGCGTTGCTGAAGTGGACCGCTGACAGAGCTCTGCGTCGCGACGCGGCGGCGGGAACGCCGGCGTCGGGACAGCCGTTGGCCCGGAGTGCCTAAGCCGCTCCGCCATCTCATCCTCATCCTCGGCGACCAACTCGACACCGAGAGTGCCGCGTTCGACGGGTTCGATCCCGCGCAAGATGCGATCTGGATGGCCGAGGTCGAGGAGGAATCGACGCATGTGTGGTCGAGCAAGCCTCGCACAGCGCTCTTCCTGAGCGCCATGCGGCACTTCCGCGACGCCCAGCGGGCGCTCGGACGGACGGTGCACTACACCGAGCTCGCCGCGGGTACCACAACGCGCACCTCGCTCGCCGCGGCGCTCGCCGCCTCTCTCAAGTCACTCGCCCCGCGCGCGCTGGTGATGGTCGAAGCCGGTGACTTCCGTGTTGCGCGCGGCCTCGAGACCCTCGCCACGCAGCGGCGCATCCCACTCGACGTGCGCACGGACCGACACTTCTTCTCCACCCTCGCCGAGTTCACTGCGCATGCGAAGGGTCGCAAGCAACTGCGACTCGAGTACTGGTACCGCGAGCTACGGCGCGCGCATGGCGTACTGCTCGACGCGGAAGGCGGCCCGGAGGGTGGTGAGTGGAACTTCGACGCCGAGAACCGCGGTGCGTTCCCCAAGAAGGGGCCGGGGAAGCTCCCCGCGCCACGCGCCTTCGCGCCCGATGCGACCACTCGCGAGGTGTTGGCACTGGTGACCCACCGATTCGCGTCTCATCCGGGAGAACTCGAGGGCTTCGACTGGCCGGTGACACCGAAACAGGCGCGCCAAGCCCTCGACGACTTCCTCACGCACCGGCTGCCGCACTTCGGCACCTACCAGGACGCGATGTGGAGCGGCGAGCCATGGCTCTACCACTCGCGCCTTTCGGCGGCGATGAACCTCAAGCTGCTCGACCCGAAGGTCGTCGTGCGCGAGACCGAGCGCGCGTACCGTGACGGACGTGTGCCACTCGCCAGCGCCGAGGGGTTCATCCGGCAGATCCTCGGCTGGCGCGAGTACGTGCGCGGCGTCTACTGGCTGCACATGCCAAAGTACCTCGAGCGCAACGCGCTCGAGGCCCATGAGCCTCTGCCCGAGTTCTATTGGAACGCGGACACCGAGATGGCGTGCCTCCGCGATGCCATCGCACAGACCCTGAACCTCGGATACGCGCACCACATCCAGCGGCTCATGGTCACGGGTCTCTATGCCTTGATGCTCGGCGTCGAGCCGCGCACGGTGCACGAGTGGTACCTCGCGGTCTATGTGGACGCCGTGGAGTGGGTGGAACTCCCCAACACCTTGGGGATGTCGCAGTACGCCGACGGTGGTGTGATGGCGTCCAAGCCCGACGTGGCCACGGGCAAGTACATCCAGCGCATGAGCAACCACTGTGGCTCGTGTCGCTTCGACCCCGCCAAGAGCAGCGGCGATGACGCCTGTCCGTTCACGACGCTCTACTGGGACTTCCTCATGCGGCACGAGCCTATGCTGGCCGCGAACCAACGCATGTCGCTGCAGGTCCGGAACCTCGCGCGACTCTCGCCCAAGGACCGCAAGGCGATCCAGGCGCGGGCGCAGGAGATCCGCACGTCGGGTGGTGCACCGCCGCGCGCGCTGGAGTTGCTATAGCGCGCCGCGCGCGCACCAGCGCTCAGCGGCGGCAACGAAGATCCGCACACCGGTCTCCAGCGCCCGCTCATCGATGTCGAACTTCGGATGGTGATGCGGATGCACCGCGCCGTCGATCGGTCGCGCGGCACCGATGAACACGAACGTCCCCGGCGCCTTCTGCTGGAACGCCGAGAAGTCCTCGCCGACCATCACCGGTCGCATGGGGGTGAGCGCGTCGCGGCCGCAGACCTGCGCGACGATCTCCGCGAGTTCGGCCGTCACTGCGGCATCGTTCACCACCGGGCGATAGCCGCGTTCGTAGATGAACTCGTACTCCGCGCCGTGTGCCTCGGTGACACCGCGGATCACGCGCTCCATACGCGCGGCGAGCTCGGTGCGCAGCACCGGGTCGAGCGTACGCACGGTGCCGTTCAACTCCGCGCTCTCGGAGATCACGTTGTGCGTCGTGCCGGCGTGGAACTGCGTGACGCTCACCACCGCGCTGTCGAGCGGGTCGACGCCGCGTGCGACGAGGTGTTGCAGGTTCGTCACCACCTGCGCGCCGATCGCGATGGGATCGACCGTCTGCTGCGGAATGGCCGCATGACCGCCCTGCCCTCGGATCGTGATCCAGAACGTGTCAGGCGCCGCCGTCACCGCTCCGCTCGGGACCCCGACCTTGCCGCATTCGAGCTGCGCCCAGAGATGCGTCCCGATCACTCGCGTCACGCCGTCCATCACCCCACGCTGCACCATCTCCTCCGCACCGCCCGGCGAGACCTCCTCGGCGTGCTGGAACAGGAAGCGCACCTCACCGCACAGCGCGTCGCGACGCGCGACCAACTCGCGCACCGCACCGAGGAGCATCGCCGTGTGCCCGTCGTGCCCACAGGCGTGCATGACCCCCGGATTGTGCGACGCGAAGGGAAGCTTGGTCTCTTCGGTGATGGGCAACGCATCCATGTCGGCGCGCATGGCGAGCACCGGCCCCGGCCGCCCGGTGAGGAGGCGCGCGACGACGCTGTTCCCGGCCGGACGCGAGATCTCGAGACCGCCGATCGACTCCAGCGTCGCGTGGACGAAGTCCGCGGTCTCGCGTTCGTGGAACGAGAGCTCGGGGTTGGCGTGCAGATGCCGCCGCCAGGCCACGATCTGTGCGAGGGTGTCGGTCTGGATACTCGGGGACGGACTCGGGGTGCCGGACATACCTGCAGGTTATCCGATCGCCACGCTGGCGTCCATAGCCGGCCGGGGCCGTCACGATCTACGCACTCGGGAAACGGAACCGGGTCTCGCGGGGTATATATGTCAACCCGAACGCGGAGCGTCCCCATGCCGGAGAATGCCTACGTGATTCGTTCCTTCCCCAACACGGTCGAGGCGGAATTCGCGCGCTCGATCCTCGATGCCAACGGCATCGCGTCGATGGTGCTGAAGGATGACGCCGGCGGGATGCTCCCGTTCCTCGGCGTGTTGCATCCCGCGCGCGTCGTCGTGCGGCAGAAGGACGTGGACTCGGCGCTGCGATTGCTCGACGCCGTCGCCGCCACGGATCCCGACGCACAACCGCCGTTGCTCAACTAGTCCCGACGGCGCGCGGCGCTCCGGCCGCGCGGGCCCGACTCAGCGCGAGAAGCTCGCGAGGGTCACACCCATCGCGTCGATCGCGGCCCGCGCGCGCCAGAGTTCGCGACCGTTGTAGAGGAACGAGAACGCGAGTTCCTCGCCGTTGCGAGAGGTCACGTAGCCACCGAGCGACGTGACCTCGTTCGTCGTGCCCGTCTTGGCGCGGAGGTTGCCCTGCGCCGCGGTACCGCGCATGCGACCGCGCAGCGTCTCGGTCCGACCGGCGATCGGCAACGACTGCTGCAGCACCTGACCCCACGGCGCCGTGATCCCGTAACCGAGGAGCTGGACCATGGAGCGCGGGGTCACGCGGTCGAGGGTCGAGAGTCCGCTACCATCCGCGGCATGCACCGCACCGCGGGCCACGCCGACGCGACTGAAGAGGAACTTCTCGAGTGAGGCGTTGCCGGTCGCAGCGGAGCCCACCACGCTGTCGGTGCGCGCCGCGTTCCGGAACAGGAGCTCGGCGAAGTGGTTGTTGCTCTCGCCGTTCATCGTCGCGACGAGCTGAGCGAGCGGCGCTGACGCCCACGTGGTCACCCGCTGGGCAGAGCTGGACGCGGCACCGTCGCGCACCACGCCGTCCACTTGGATGCCTCGCGCCTCGAGCGCCGCCCGGAACGCCGCCGCGACGTAGCGCTCGGGCTGTTCGACCACCACCTGATAGGTCCGGGTACGACTGCGGGCCCCGATCCATCCGCTCACCCGGAACTGCTGCGTGAGCGTGTCCTGCCACACGCGCACCGAGGCGCCAGCCGTGTTGGGACGCACCGTGACTGACGAGTTGAGCTTGAGCCCGCTCACCGCTTGGCCGAATGCGACGACCGCACCACGCGTCGAAGGCCGCACGGTGATATGTGCGAGGTTCTCGTTGAAGCTGAGTGCGGACACGCGGGCCGCGTAGCTGGCCTGCAGGTAGCGTGTGCGCCACCCGTCGGGCACGCGTTGCGTCTCGAACGCGCTCGCATCACCGATGATGTCACCCTTCACGCGGGTGATGCCCGCACGTACGACTTGGTCGGCCAAGGCGTCCATGGGACGCTGCCCCGAACTCCACGCGGCGAAGCGGGGCGCGAGTGACGGATCACCGGCGCCCTTCAAGATCAGATCGCCTTGTACGGTGCCGTCGACGAGCACGGCACCGTCACGCAGCACCTCGGTGCGGAACTGGTGCGCCGGCCCGAATCGCTCGAGGGCGACGGCAGACGTGTAGAGCTTCATCGTGGACGCGGGCAGCAGCATCGCGTCGGCGTTGTGTCCGAAGAGCGTGTCGCCGCGGGTGATGGACACGACCATCACACCCCAACGACCGCTCTTGGTCGACGAGTTGACGAGCGCGTGCAGGTGATTCCGTAGCGCGGTGGCGTCGGTCGGTACCGCCGAGCGGATCGGGGCGGCCTTCGGTGCCGGACGCTTCGCTGCACTCGCGACAACCGGTTTGGCGACCCTTGGTTTGCTGGCGGTGGCCTGCTTCGTCGCCTTGGTCTTGCTGCTGCTGCGAGAAGCCGACGTCGACTTCGTTGCACCGCCACTGGCGGTCGCCGACTTGGTCGGCGTGCGCGACGCGCTGGACTGCGCCTCCCCCGTCGCGGGGACGAGGAGGGCGAGGACCAGGAGACTCGAACCGAGGCGTCGACGCATCGTGATCAGGGGCTCTGAGGCGGAAGTTCGACGGCGGGTCGACGGACCCACCGGGACGTACCGTTGCTTGGAGTATCGGTCCCGGACCTCGGAATCGAGGAACCCGGAGCCGGGGCGGCAAGGGGAGGACGACCTCCCCCCTGGAGTCGTGACGCAGTTTTCGGAGTTTGTTCGCGACGGACTGTCACTTTGGGACAGCCCGGCCTGAGGGGATGCGCGCGTTTCCTACGTCCCCCGACATCCCCTCGTTGGTTTACCCCGCAACCTGCGCGCCAGCCCGGTCATCCCGTTGGCTGGAGGACCACTTGAAGAAGATGATCGAGGTCAACAGGTAGAAGAACAACCCGCCGGGGATCCACATGATCAGGCCCCCCAAGCGCTGGTCCTCGAGCGGCGATAGCCCCCAGAGGCGGGGCGCGCTGGCATACGCTGGATACAGCACGTGATCCGAGTACACGATGAACACCGAGACGATGGTCATCGGTAGCGTCATCAAGAAGCTGTAGAGCATCTGCCCCGGATAACTCAGGCGCGGCAACTCGGGCATCGGACTGAGCAACGGCCACCACGAGATGGTCGCGGTCACAAGGAACATCAGATGCTGCGTGATGTGCACCTCGTGGTAGTACATGGCCGAGTTGTACATCGGTGGGAGGTGCCACACCGCGAGCACGAGGTTGAACAGCGCGAAGGCGACGCGAGGCGCGGTCACGAAGCGGGCGATCGCGGCGACTGCGGGGACATCGAGAGCAGGGCGCAGCATCCAGCCCGGGGTTCCGAGGAGCAGGAGCGGCGGTGCCACGAACGTGAGCACGAGGTGCTGCACCATGTGCCCGGAGAAGAGGTAGTAGTCGCTGATGTCGTGCACGGGGCCATTGAGCGCGCCGAACAGCACCAGCAGGCCGGTCGCGAAGCAGACGTGCTGCAGCGCGGTCGGACTCTCACTCGGGTTGTGCGTGCTGTGGACGCGGGCGCGCCAAAGGTACAGGACCCAGAGGGCGATCAGGCCCGTGACGGTGGACCAATGGACGGTGAAGCCGCCTTTGGTGAGGTCGACCATCGGGTGTAGAAAGACACTGACTTGCGGCACAGTTCTAACCTAGCGGATGCGGGATGCGAACGGCGATGCGGGGTGCCCCGCGACGCGGGACGCGGGCTGGGATGCGGGATGCGATGGATGCGGGATGCGGGATGCGGGAGGGGGGACAAAGAACGAACGCGGGGAGCGCCGAAGGCGCTCCCCGCTCCCGCATGCCGCATCGCTTCACCGTCCACCGTTTGCCAGCTTACAAACTGACCTTCCCGAACAAGAACAGCAGCGCCGTGATCGTACCCATCGCGATGATCAGCGGGCCGGTGAACAGGGCCTTGAACAGCTTGTGGTCATACTTGAGGTGCATGTAGAACAGCACCACGATCGCGAACTTCGCGGCGGACATGAGGATCAGGGCCGGGTTGAACAGCGGCGACGCGACGAGCGCCGGGACGTAGTAGGCCCAGACTTCGATCGCCGTGATGATCGTGAGGATCAACCCGATCTTCAGGTAGGTCGCGCCGGTCGGATGCGCGTGCTCGGCGTGCTTCGTGTCGTTGGACATTCCCTCGGCCTCGCCTACTGGATGAGATAGATGAGCGTGAAGATCGCGATCCAGACCACGTCGACGAAGTGCCAGTACAGCGCGCAGATGTCGACGATCAACTCGTCCTTCGGACCCAGGCCGCGGGTGCGGTCGATCCAGAGGAGCATCATGAGCCACAGCACACCCACGGTGACGTGTGCGCCGTGGAATCCGGTGAGCGTGAAGAAGGACGACCCGAACAGGTTCGTCTTGATCGTGAGACCTTCGTGCACGAACGAAGTGAACTCGTAGGCCTGGAACCCGAGGAACGTCGCGCCCAACAGCGCCGTCATGCCGAGCCAGAGCTGCGACGAACGTTCCGCGCGCTGCCACCAGCCGGCGCCGGCCGCGAGCGGCTTGCCTTTCAGCTGCACGGCCTGCAGCGCGAGCACCATCGCGAGCGAGGACATGAGCAGCACGAAGGTCGACGCCGACGTCACCGGGATGTCGAGGATCGGCTTGAACACCTTGCCGGCCTCGTTCACATACTCGGTGTGCGGGAACGGTCCGACGAGCGACTTGCCCTTGTAGATGAGATACGTCGAGATCAGCGACGCGAACAGCATGCACTCGGAACCGATGAACGCCCAGATGGCGATCTTGCGATTGTCGAGGCCGGTGGTCGTGTAGTGGTGATGCTCGTGTGCGTCGTGCCCGTCTGCGTGACCGGCCGTCGCGGCGTGTGCGTGGGATGCCACGGTCGTTGTCTCCGGTTACTCGAGGGGGGAGGATAGCCACCAGATCAACCCGCCGATCAACATCGCCGCGCCCGTCAGCGTGATGGTCATCGCGACGGCGAACATGTCATTGCGGAGGAAGAGCAGGCCGCTGAACATCGTGCACATGCCGAGCGCGGTGAACAGCGGCTTCGCGGTCGGGAACGGCATCGGGATGCCGAGCTCCTTCGCGGTGTGCCGCTCGGTCTCCTCGTGCACCGGCACCGCGTGCGCGTCGGTGATCGTCATGGCGTCGGCGTGCGAGTGGTCGATGCCGGCGGTCTTCGCGGGGTCCTTCAAGTCCCACAGCGGATACCGCGACGTGACCTCGGGGATCCGCGCGAAGTTGTACTCGGGCGGCGGCGAGGGGATCGACCACTCGAGCGTGGCCGCACCCCAGGGATCGTTGCCCGCGACCGCGCCGCTCGTGCGGCTGCGGATGAAGTTCCAGACGAACACCGCGGTCGCGACCACGAGCAGGTACGTGCCGTAGGTCGACATCATGTTGAACAGGTCCCAGCCCTGCCCCGCATCGTACTGATAGATGCGGCGCGGCATGCCATAGAGCCCGCTGAAGTGCATCGGGAAGAACGTGAGGTTCATGCCGATGAAGTTCAGCCAGAAGTGCAGGTTGCCGAGCCCGTCGTTCATGAAGCGACCGGTCATCTTCGGGTAGTAGAAGTAGATACCCGCGAAGATGCCCATGATCGAGCCACCGAAGAGCACGTAGTGGAAGTGCGCGACGATGAAGTACGTGTCGGTCTGCTGCAGGTCGGCCGGCGGCGAGGAGTGCATCACGCCCGAGATGCCGCCGATGGTGAACATGCCGATCAGCGCGATCGCGAACTTCATCGGCACGGTGAAGCGCACCTCACCGGCCCACATGGTCGCGATCCAGTTGAAGATCTTCACGCCGGTCGGCACCGCGATGAGCATCGTCATCAGCGAGAAGATCGAGTCGGCCACCGGTCCCATGCCCACGGCGAACATGTGGTGGGCCCACACGCCGAAGCCGAGGAAGCCGATCATGATGCCCGAGTACACCATCACGTTGTAGCCGAACAACGGCTTCTTCGAGAAGGTCGGGAGCACCTCCGACACGAGGCCGAAGGCCGGCAGGATCAGGATGTACACCTCGGGGTGACCGAACACCCAGAAGAGATGCTGCCAGAGTAGCGGGTCCGCACCGGCGGCGATCGCGTAGAACGTCGTGCCGAAGAAGCGGTCCATCAGCAGGAAGAACAGCGCCACCGTGATGGGCGGGAACGCGAGGATGAGCAGGAACTGCACGACGAACGACATCCACGTGAACATCGGCATGCGCATCAGGCTCATGCCCGGTGCACGCATGTTGATGATCGTCGTGATGAAGTTGAAAGCCGCCGCGAGCGACGACACACCGAGGATCTGGAGGCCGATCACCCAGAAGTCGATGTTCGGGCCCGGCGCGAACTGGTTGGTCGTCAGCGGCGCATACCCGAACCAGCCACCGTCCGGCGCGACCTTGAATAGGATGGGCAGCGTGATGAAGATGCCGCCGAACAGGTACACCCAGTACGAGAACGCATTGAGACGCGGGAACGCGACGTCACGCGCCCCGATCTGCAGCGGGATCAGGTAGTTGAAGAACGCGGCCGAGAGCGGCATGACGGCGAGGAACACCATCGTCGTGCCGTGCATGGTGAAGAGCTGGTTGTACGTGTCGGCGGAAACGAAGCCCATGTTGGGGCGCATGAGCTGGGTGCGGATCAGCACCGCCTCCAGGCCACCGACGATGAAGAAGAAGAGCGCGGTCCAGAGATAGAGCGTGCCGATCCGCTTGTGATCGACCGTGGTGATCCAGCTCCAGATCCCCGTCTGCTCCGCGGACGCGCCCACGTGGGTCGCGTGCGACGGCTGTGCGATTGTGGCCATTACGTCGGGTCTCCGGGATTACTTGAGCGAGAGCAGATACGCGACGACGTCGGCGATCTGCCGGTCATCGAGTCCTGCCGCGACTGTCATCTTGCGCACCGGATCGTACTGCCCCTTCCCGATGGTCCACATCAGGGCGCCCGGCTTCATGCGCGGGGCATTCTTGATCCATCGCGCGAGCGAGGGTCCGTCCATCTTGTAGAGTCCGCTCGCGATGGTGTGACGCGAGGCGATGTGCGTGAGGTCGGGGCCGGTCTGCGAGACCATGCCGGGCACGCCGGTCAACGCGTGACAGCCCACACAACCCCCGACCATGAATGCCTGCGTGGCGCCGCGCGTCGCATCGCCTCCGGCCAGCAGCGCGTCGTCGTATTCAACGTCCGCCGGGAACGGCGTCTGCGGGATCACGTGCGCGGGCAGCTTCTCGGCGGGGAACACGTACCCGCTCGTCGTGTCCATCGATGCCGCGGCCTGCGGCGCAGTGGCCTGCGCGTTGCTCGCGGGACGTACTGGTGTCGGCGCGGCGGCCGCCGCCATCGCCGCCGCCTGCGGGTTGAACACCACCGGCTTCGCCTGATGCGTCGCCCAACGCTCGAACTCGTCCGGCTGCACCGCGAACAGGCGGATGCGCATGTTCGCGTGGCTCGCACCGCAGTACTCGGTGCAGAAGCCGTTGTACGCCTGTGTGCCCAATTCCGCGTTGGGCGTGAACCACATGTAGTTGGTCTTGTTCGAAATCAGGTCGCGCTTGCCACCCATCTGCGGGATCCAGAACGAATGCAGCACGTCCTTGGTCGTGAGTTCGAACGAGGCCGTCTTGCCGATCGGCACATAGACCTCGTTCGCCGTCACGATGCCGAGGTCGGGATAGCGGAACTCCCACCACCACTGATGCCCGATCACCTGGATGCGAATCGAGCCTGCGGGGGCCGGCGCCTGGGTCTGGAAAATCGTCTTCACCGTCGGCACGGCGATCAGCACGAGGATCAGCGCCGGGATCACGGTCCAAGTGATCTCGAGCGCCGCATTGCCGTGGATCTGCTTGGCCGCCGGACCACCCGGACGCTTGCGATACTTGATGATCGTGTAGATCAGCCCGGCTTCGACGACCACGAACACGATCGTGCCCCAGAAGAGCAAGCGCTCCCAGAGAGAATCGATCGCGGTATTGAAGTCGGTGATGCGCGTGAACGTGGTGTTCGGATAGTCCGTCTGTCCACACGCGGAGAGCATCAGTAACGCGGCGGCCGTGAACAGGGCCGGCATCGCCTGACGCAGGCGCAGCTTCGACATCGATATGATGAGGCTGGGGGGAAACACGTCGGCTGAGCGCCGCCGCGACCACTCTGAACGACTTGTTCCACGGGCGAACAAGTGACCGAAAACTATCCCGCCCGTTCGGGTGGGGCAAGGCGTTTTTTGCGGGAGTCGCAAGGGCAGTATCGAGCGACGCCACACGGAGTTGAGTCCACTCGACATCGCGCTTGCACCACCGGAGTTCTTACCACTGTTCATGCGATGTTCGGCCCTTTCCCTCGTCACGACCGAACCGGACAGAGCTTAGTCGCCGCCCGCCGTCTCGATCGCTACCGCGTGCTGATCCTTCACCTTCGTCGCGGCGATCTCCAGGGCCTGACGGAGCTGTGCGACGTACTCGCGCATCGCACGCACCTTGAGCTGATCGCCGCCACCGCGCCCCGATGCGAGGATCATCGCCGACACCTGATCAGCGATCAGGCCGAACTGCCCCTTGAGCTGCCCCTGTAGCGGCGTCGCGAGCCGCTTGATCTGCTGCGGGATCACACCCGCACTCTTTTGATTCTTCACTTCGATCGCCATGCGCTCGACCATGCCATGCATACTCTGCAAGGTCTTCAACGCCTCTTCGATCGTCTTCATCTTCTGTGCGCCTGCGCCATCGAGTTTCACGCCCGCCATGGTGCTACCCCCTGGTCCCGGTCATGCGGGACGGGTCGAGGATCTCGTCGATCTGCTGCCGTGTGAGCAGCTGCTTGGCGAGCAGAAGCTCGACCACGCCACGCCCGGACTCGAGCGCTTCCTTCGCCACCTGAGTGCAGACTTCATAGCCCAACTCCGGCAACAACGCGGTCACGATGCCGATCGACCGCTCCACGGCGTCACGCATAACCTTGGGGTTCGCTTCGATCCCCACCACGCATTTCTCGCGCAGGATCGTGCACGCCGCCGTCATCGCCGAGATGTTGCGCAGCAGTCGGAACGCGATGATCGGCTCGAAGACGTTCAGTTGCAGCTGCCCTGCTTCGGCAGCCATGGTCACGGTGATGTCGCCACCGATCACGTCGAAGCATACCTGATTCACCGCTTCGGGGATGACGGGATTCACCTTCCCCGGCATGATGCTCGACCCGGGTTGCATCGCCGGCAGTCGGATCTCCGCCAGCCCGGTGCGCGGCCCGCTCGACAGCAATCGCAGGTCGTTGCAGATCTTGGAGAGCTTCACGGCGCAGCGCTTGAGCACACCGGACACCTGCACGAAGGCGCCGGTGTCGCTCGTGGCCTCCACCAGGTCGGGGGCCGTGATCATCTGCAGGCCGGTGACCTTGGAGAGCTGTTCGCGCACCGCTTCCACGTAGCCACCCGGCGCGGTGATGCCGGTGCCGATGGCCGTCGCGCCCATGTTCATCTCGCGCATCAGCGCCTTGGCCTCGTCGAGACGCTCGATGTCCTCGGCGATGGTGTGGCCGAACGCGGCGAACTCCTGTCCGAGGGTCATGGGCACCGCGTCCTGTAACTGCGTACGGCCCATCTTGATGTGCGGCGCGAACTCCTTGCCCTTGGCGAGGAAGGCGTCGACGAGGAAGCGCATCTGCACCTGCAGTCCACTGATCGCCGAGTACAACGCGAGGCGGATGGCGGTGGGATACACATCGTTGGTGCTCTGCGCGAGGTTCACGTGCTCATTGGGGTGCACCCGCGTGTAGGAGCCCCGCGGCTCGCCGAGGATCTCCAAGGCGCGATTCGCGATGACCTCGTTGGCGTTCATGTTGCTCGAGGTCCCGGCACCACCTTGGATCATGTCCACACGGAAGTGTTCGTGATGGCGCCCGGCCTTGATCTCGGTGCACGCCCGGACGATGGCGTTGAACACATCGTCGGGGAGCTCGCCGAGCCCGTGGTTCGCCAGCGCCGCGGCTTCCTTCACCTGCGCGAGCGCGATGATCATCTCGGGGAAGTCGCGCAGCGTGACGCCGGTGATCGGGAAGTTCTCGATCGCGCGCAAGGTCTGGATGCCATAGAGCGCCGCATCCGGCACATCACGGTCGCCGAGCAGGTCGTGCTCGCGACGCATGGCGCCGGTGGGGCTGTAGCCGAGGAGGCGGCCCTGTCCGGTGAGGGAAGCGTCGGCCTGACGGAGGCGGTCACGGATCGCACGCGCGGAGCGTGAGACGAGCGCGGCGTAGAGTGCGGGACGGTCCTTGAGCAGGGGCTCGAGTGCCTCCTTGCTGAACCGCATGGCCTTCACGCGGACGGTGGCACGCCCGGTGGTGGAGTGGGTGTTCTCGTCGAGGAGGATGCTCTCTCCGATGACCTCACCCGCGCCGAGGGTGGAGAGGCGCACGGGGTTGCCCTCGAGCACCGCTTCGATGGCGAGGCTGCCTTCGAGGATCACCCAGAAGGCCTCGCGCGTCTGTCCGGTTTGGAAGAGGACGGACTCGGGCGGGTATTCGAGCAGCTCGCCGGCCTTGGTCAGGTGCCAGAGGAGTTGATCGCCAAGGCCTTCGAAGAAGGAGATCTGTTGCAGCGGAGTGTTAGTCATCTTGAGGGCGATTCGGGATGCGGACGGCGATGCGGGGTGCCCGGCGACACGGGACGCGGGGATGTGATGCGGAATGCGGGATGCGGGATGCGGGATGCGGGATGCGGGATGCGGGATGCGGGATGCGGGATGCGATGGAATACGGGGTGGGGCGGTATTTTGATGACGACTGAGTGGGGGTGCCTGCCACTCTTTGGCGCATGTCAAAACCAACCGCTTCCTCCTCGATGCGTCGGCGTCGGTCTGATGTGCCGGACGACGCCATTCCACAGACGGATTCCCCCCTCACACCCCGTGAGGAGGGCGAGGGGTCCTCAGAGTATCGGCGCGATCCCGTGGAAAGACTGCAGGCATACCGGCTGGCGATGGATTTGACCCTGAAGACCCGCGCTCTGGTCGTTCGATCCCGGTCCGATCCCGCCACCTCCGAGATCGGCCCCCAACTCCTCCGGGCCACCGCGTCGATCGCCGCAAACATCGCGGAGGGTTACTCGCGCACTTCCGTGGCCGACCGCAGGAAGTTCTACGAATACGCCCTCGGATCCGCGAGAGAGTGCCACGTTTGGCTGACCGCAGCAGGCCGCGATGAAACGGAGCCCGAAGCACTCGTCCTCATCTCGATCCGCCGGCTCCTACTCACGATGATCCGCACCGCCCGAGAGGTCGCTTTGGAGGATCGGATGCGGCTGGGAAGAGGCTAGGCTCCATGCTCGGCCACCGGCTCGGGCTAAGGCCCAGGTAGAGGCTGGTGGCTCGGACAGGGGTCGGTCAGAGTCGCAGCAACACACCCACCCGCATCCCGCATCACCCGCATCCCGCATCACATCCCCGCGTCCCGCGTCGCGGGGCACCCCGCATCGCCGTTCGCATTCCGCATCCCCCAGAAAGACCGTAGTTTCGCTGGGTCTCCTTCCAGACCCCGATGACCAGCCGCCGCGATTTCCTCTCCCAAGCCGCCGCCGCAGCCGCTCTCTCCGCCGCGCCGAGCTCCCTGCCCGCCCTCTCCCGTCTCACCGCGAACGCCCGACCCGCGGCGACAGCAGCCAGGCCCGTGGTGATCTCCAGTTCCAACGGCCTCCGCGGCGTCAAGCTCGCGTACGACCGCATCGTGAACGGCGCCGACACCCTCGACGCCATCATCGCGGGCGTCAACATCCAGGAGCTCGACCCCGACGATCAGTCCGTCGGCGTCGGCGGCTTTCCCAACGCCGATGGTGTCGTGCAGCTCGACGCGAGTTGCATGCACGGCCCCACCAAGCGCGCGGGCTCGGTGGGCGCCCTCGAAGGCATCGCCACGCCGAGCCTCGTCGCGAAGGCCGTGATGGACTACACCGACCACATCATGCTCGTCGGCGAAGGGGCCAAGCGGTTCGCGCTCGCGATGGGATTCAAGGAGCAGAACCTCCTCACCGAGCGCACGCGGCAGGACTGGCTGCGCTGGAAGGCGCGCCTCAACCCGAACGACTTCTGGCTCGACCACAACGACGACGTCGCGATCAAGTTCTCCACCGGGACCATCAACATGAACGCGGTGAACGCGGCCGGCGACATCTCCGCGGTGACCACCACCAGCGGCATGGCGTGGAAGATTCCGGGTCGCATCGGCGACTCGCCGGTGATCGGCGCGGGGCAGTACTGCGACAACCTCGTCGGTGCGGCCGGCTCCACCGGGCGTGGCGAGGCGAACATCAAGGTCTGCGGCGGCTTCCTCACCGTCGAGTTCATGCGGCAGGGCCTGCCACCCGAGCAGGCAGTGCTCAAGACCCTGGAGCGACTGGCAGCGATGACCGAGAAGCGCCTGCTCCGCCCCGACGGTCGGCCGAACTTCGACATCCAGTTCTACGCCGTGGCCAAGGACGGCCGCTACGCCGGCGGGTCACTGTACGAAGGCGCCGATTTCGCCGTCTGCGACGAACGCGGCGCGCGGACGGAGAAGTGCGTGTTTCTGTATCCGCGAGGGCGGTAGGCGGACGGCGGACGACGCCGGCGGCATCCCACGACGCGTGCGACTAACTCCGGTCGCGCGCGCCGAACTGTTTGGCCGCCGAACTCACGCGCTCCGCGGCCGCCATCAGGGCCGACGATGCTGCCGCGATCTCCTCGGTGCTGGCACTCTGCTCCTCGCTCGCCGCCGCCACATCGTGCATCGCACTCGCGAATCCGTTCGTGCCCGCCGAGAGTGAGTCGAGCTTCGACGTGATCTCGGTCGCGAGCGTGTGGCCGGCCGACGCGGCGGACGCCATCGTACCGATCCACTGATCGGCCGCGTCCACGGTCACCTCGACCTGTACGAACGCCTGACGGCCGTGCGCCGTGGCGGCGCGCACCGTCTCCACCGTCGTGAGCGAACGCGCGCTCGTCTGCCGCGCGATCTCCATCTGGGCGATCAGTTCCTGCATCAACTGATGCGTGTGCTCGGCCGCTTCGGCCGCGCCCTGCGCGAGGCGGCGAACCTCGTTGGCCACCACCGTGAAGCCCTCTCCCTGTTCGCCGGCACGCGCGGCTTCCATCGCCGCGTTCAGGGCGAGCAGCTTCGACTGCCGTGCGATCTTCTGCACGAGCACCACGAACCCCCGGATCTGGTCGGAGGCGGTCGCGAGCGATTCCGTCGCGCGCGCACTCGCCTGCACATCGCTCACCAGCACGTCGAGCCGTCGCGCACTCTCGTCGAGCTGCTCGTGGCTCTCGAGCGCCAGCGTCTTGAGTTTGGTATTGCGTTCGATGCCCTCGGCCGCACCGACCGAAATGGTCGAGGCGAGCGAGTTGAGTCGACCAGCATCGAGCGAGAGCAGCCGGATGGTATCGGCCATGTCGCTGGACTGCATCGAGAGCACGCTCGCCGTCTCGGCGATGCCCGAGGCGGCGGTGGCCATGTGCTCGGTGCCGCTCGTGATCTCGCTGGAGCGCCGCGCCGTCTCGCTGGCGTTGTCGCGGATCAGGAACGCGAGGCGCTTGAGTTCGTCCGTCATGACGACCATCGCCCGGCCGAGGCGGCCGAGCTGGCCGCCAACGTTGGCCGCGTCGGGCGTGCGGGAGAGGTCACCTCCGGCGATGGCTTCCGCCACATCGGCCAGATCGCGATTGATGTTCCCGATCCGTGGCGAGATGACCCAAAGGAACACCAGCGCGGCGAAGGCGATCGCGAGCGAGAGCGCCAGCCCCGCGATGAACCAGAGCTCGCCGCGCTCGAGCATTTCCAGTACGGCGTCCCAGCCGAGGAAGAAGAGCGCGAAGAACAGCGCGCTGGCTCCGAAGGCCACCCAGCCGGCGATCCTGTCGAGGATGTGCGCCCGCACCTGCTCCGGGGCGTCACCAGGCTTCGTGTTGGTTCCGGTCGTGGCGTCGGCTAGATTGCTCAGATTCCTATCCCCAATCGATGACAGCACCCGTTGAGCCGATCGGCTACGACCCGTCGGCGGTCGAATCACGCTGGCGACAGCGCTGGGCCGAGCGTGGAACCCACCGCACCGACCTCGCGCGCGGGAAGAATCCCTTCTACGCGCTGATGATGTTCCCGTACCCCTCAGCCGAGGGACTGCATGTCGGGAACCTCTTCGCGTTCACCGGATGTGATATCTATGCGCGATTCCAGCGCCTGCAAGGGCACACGGTCTTCGAACCGCTGGGATACGACGCTTTCGGCATCCACTCGGAGAACTTCGCGCTGAAGGTCGGGAAGCACCCGATGCAGCTCATCCCGAGCAACATCGCGAACTTCCGCCGCCAGCTCGACCGCGCCGGGCTCATGGTGGACTGGGCGCAGTCGGTCGACACCACCGATCCGGCCTACTACAAGTGGACGCAGTGGGTCTTCCTGCAGCTCTACAAGCAGGGACTCGCGTACAAGAAGGCGGCCGCCGTCAACTGGTGTCCGTCGTGCAAGACGGTGCTCGCCAACGAGCAGGTGGAGGGTGGTCACTGCGAGCGCTGCGGCACGCTGGTGGAGCAGCGCTTCCTGGAGCAGTGGTTCTTCAAGATCTCCGAGTACTCGCCGCGGCTCCTCGACAACCTTGAGCGGCTCGACTGGTCGGAGACCACCAAACAGGCGCAGCGCAACTGGATCGGCCGCTCGGAAGGCGCGCGGCTCCGCTTCCGCGTGCTCGATCCGCTCGTCGACGCGGGAAGTGCGTCGGTTGCGGTCACGACCGAACTCCGGATGGACACCGCGGAGATCGAGGTCTTCACCACGCGCCCGGACACGATATTCGGCGCGACGTACCTCGTGCTCGCGCCCGAACATCCGCTCGTCGAGACGATCACCACGACCACCCAGAAGACCGCCGTCGACGCGTATCGCGCGCGCGCGGCCAAGCAGGATGTGGTGAGCCGCAAGACCAATCGCGAGAAGACGGGCGAGTTCACCGGTGCATATGCCGCGAACCCGGCGACCGGTGAACTGATCCCCATCTGGATCGCCGACTACGTGCTCATGGAGTACGGCACCGGCGGGATCATGGCGGTGCCGGGCCACGACGAGCGCGACTTCGAGTTCGCGACGGTGTTCGAGCTTCCCATCGTCCGGGTCGTCGCGGGCGAGGGGCAGTCCGCGCGCACGCCGTTCGACGGCGCCGCGTACGTGGGCGACGGCGTGATCGTGAACTCAGAGGAGTTCGACGGCATGCCGGTGGCCGCGGCGAAGAAGGTGATCACCGAGTGGCTGGAGTCCAAGCGCGCGGGCAAGTCGGTGACGAACTACCGGCTGCACGACTGGTGCATCTCGCGTCAGCGATACTGGGGCCCGCCCATCCCGATCATCTACTGCGACGACTGCGGCACGGTACCGGTGCCCGAGTCGCAGTTGCCGGTGGTGCTGCCCAACATCCCCGACTTCAAGCCGGACGACTCGGGCATCTCACCGCTCGCGCGCCATGAGGAATGGTATCGGGTGCCCTGCCCGAGCTGCGGCAAGAGGGCGCGGCGCGAGACCGACGTGAGCGACACTTTCCTCGATAGTGCATGGTACTTCCTGCGCTATCCGAGCGTCGGTCGCGATGACGTGGCCTTCGACGCGGCAACCACGAAGAAGTGGCTGCCAGTGACCACCTACATCGGCGGCAACGAACACGCCGTGCTGCACCTGCTCTACTCGCGCTTCATCACGATGGTGCTGCACGACATGAGGTTGCTCGACTTCGAGGAGCCGTTCACGAAGTTCCGTGCGCACGGCCTGATCATCCGCGAAGGCGCGAAGATGTCGAAGTCGAAGGGCAACGTCGTGAATCCCGACGACTACATCGACGCCTGGGGCGCCGACTCGTTCCGCACGTACCTGATGTTCCTCGGTCCCTTCGAGGAGGGCGGCGACTTCCGCGACTCGGGCATCAGCGGTGTGAAGCGCTTCCTCGACCGTCTCTGGGCCTCGGTTCGCGACTGCACCAGCGAGGGCACTCCGGACCCCGAGGTGCTGCGCAAGCTGCATGCGACCATCAAGAAGGTCGGGGAGGACATTCCTGCCCTCAGCTACAACACGGCCATCGCCGCGATGATGGAGTACATGAACACGCTGCGCAAAGGTGAGCGCAGTGCCCATCGCGCCGAAGTGGAACCGCTGGTGCCGATGGTCGCCCCGTTCGCGCCGCATATCACGGAAGAACTCTGGGAGATGCTCGGCCACACCACCAGCGTGATGGATGCGGCGTGGCCGGCGTTCGATGCGGCGATGCTCGTGAGCGACACCATCGAGCTCGTGGTTCAGGTCAGTGGCAAGACTCGTGGCAAACTCGTGGTGCCCAAGACGATCACACAGGACGAGGCCTTCGCAGCCGCGAAGGCGGAGCCCTCGATCGGGAAGTTCATCACCGGGGAGCCGAAGAAGGTGATCCTCGTGCCGGGGCGGCTGTTGAATGTGGTGATCTGAGTTGCTGTACTGCTTTCACCACAGAGAACACAGAGGACACCGAGAGCTGCAACGGCGGAACTGCTCAACACCGGGTCACAGGGAACACAGGGAACCGCAGGGAGTGCTGGGCTGAACGAAGGAGGGGCGCTGCGACGACGGTCGCGGCGCCTCTCCTTCGTTCGTTCGGCAGAGTTCTTCGATCAATTGAGCTTCAACGCCAACACGGACTCGCACTGTCGTTGCAGTTCCCGGAAGAAGTCGCAGTTGGTAGACGCAGCAGCCGCCGATCCTAGCCCCTGTGTCCCCTGTGCAGAAAGCAGTCGCAGTCCCAAGCCGTTCTCTGTGAACTCTGTGCCCTCTGTGGTAACCAGCAGTTCACCATCCGAACACCGAACTCAGGACACCGCCGACCGAATCAACACCCCGCGCTTCCCGAGCTCAGTCACGTACCGCTCCCCAGGCATGCACTCATCAGGCGTGTGCACTCCGGCCTCCTTCACCGCGCCCTCCGCCTGCAGCTGCCCGGTGATGGAGAGCGAGTAGCCGGTCGCCCGCATCATGGCGCTTATCCCGTGCGCTGCGTCGTAGCGGTCCACGAGTTCGAAGGTGTGCGTCATCGGCTTCCCACCCTTCTTGCCCTTCACCACCACACGCAGCGCCACGAGGTCGGGGCTGTTCTTCTTCGTGAGACGCGGCTGCATCTGCGCGATCGCGAGGTCACGGGGCACCACCTTCGTGCCCTTCACGTCCACCGGCTCCAGCTCAAGCAGCCCGAGATCACGCACTGCCTCCATGATCTTCGCGTGCCCGGGATAGCGCAGCGTCTTGTACTCCATCGTCGGGATCTTCCCCTCGTAGCGATGCGCCATCGTGGAGAGACCGCCGGCGGTGTGGAACGCCTCGAGTTCGCCCACCGGTGCATCGAACTGTACCGGCTCGATCTCGCTCAGCGCCTTCACGGTCACGCGCTTGCCGTCGCGTACCACCCACGACAGCGTTGTGTAGTAGTCGAGCACACCCTCGATCGAGTACACGATCTGGTACTTGAGCGGTCCCTCGGGATTCTGCGGCAACCCGCCGACGAAGATCCTCACCGACTCCGGCGTATCGAGCCGATCGATGCCGAGCTGCGCGAGGATGTTCACCATGCCCGGCGCCAAACCGCAGTCGGGGATGACCGTCACGCCCTTCGCCGCCGCCTTCGCCTGCAATGCCTTTTGTTGCTGCACGATCTCGGTGTTGCCACCCAAGTCGCAGAAGTGCGCCCCGGCCGCGATCGCAGCCTCGGTCATCGGCAGATTGAAGTAGTACGGCAGCGCACACATCACCGATTTCGCGCCGGTCATCGCGGCCGCGACCGCCGCGGCGTCCTTCACGTTGAGCGAGATCAACTTGAGTCGCTCGCCGTCCACGTACGGCTGGAGGAACGCCGGGAGGTGATCGACGCGCATGTCCGCCAGGCGCACTTCGGTGATCGCGGGATTCTGCAGCAAATCATATGCACACGCCGAGCCCTGAAGGCCGGCACCAAGCACGAGCATTTTCACTGGAACTCTCCGAACGGGGGTGTCACAACTCCAGACAGACCTTCAATTTACCTAGGACTCGTCCACTTTTTCACCCCTCGCATGCCGGATTCGCCACACCGTATCACCACCGACGAGGGGATCACCGCGCTCCTCGAGCGCGTCCGGAGCGTGGCCGTCCTCGGGATCAAGACCGCGGACTCCCAGAGCCCGGCCTACGGCGTCCCTGAGTATGCCCAGCGCGCTGGGCTGCGCATCATCCCGGTGCCAGTCTACTATCCCGACGTGACCGAGATCCTTGGCGAGCGCGTCTTCCGGAGCGTCGCCGCGATCGACGAGCGCGTCGACCTCGTCAATGTCTTCCGACGCGGTCAGGATATCCCCGCCCATCTCGACGATCTGCTCGCCGCGAAGCCGCGCGCGGTGTGGTTCCAACTCGGCATCCGCAACGACCTCGTCGCCGAACGACTCGCCGAGGTGGGCATCGGTGTGGTGCAGGATCGCTGTCTGAAGGTCGAACTGGCCAAGCGCGGACGCTGAGCGTTCAGCGCTCGACGACCACCGTCGCGAACTGCGGCTCGAATCTCCATCGCGAGCCACGCAAGAGCGCGCGGCCGTCGGCGCTCTCGATGGCCACGGGCATGCGCCCCACCGTCGGCACCAGCCACATGCCGGGGAACGCGAGCGCCAGCGGCACATGCGTGAGTCCGGAGGCGCTCGCTGGTGTACGCGGCACCGAGCTCGGCGCGGGCAGCGTCAGTGTGCCCGTACGTTCATCGAACTGCGCCCGCAGCGCCCAGAGCACATCGATCCCAATGTGCATCTCGTCCGGCGGCAGCGACGCGTCGACTCGCGCCGCGAGCCCGGTCACTTGACGCACGCCGATCCACATCTCGGGGATCAGCAGCGGCGCGCCATCCCGTACCGCACCGAACCGCTGCGGCGCGAGCGCCGGCTCATCCGCTCGCGAGAGCGTGATGCCCTCCACGCGCGGATCGATCACGGCGCGCATCGCCCCGCCGCGTCCTCGCACGCTGAAGTGACCTATGGTGCGGCCGTCCTCGGCGAACGTGAACGGCACCGTCGCGCCGACCGTGAGCGATGAGTCCGCGGACCGCGCGGCAGCGCCGCGCGCGTTCAGTCGAGCGATCTCACGGTCCCGTTCGGGCGCCGGCAGTCGCACCCCGACGATACGTCGACGATCGACCTCCGGCCGGTAGAGCGCGAGGGGCATGAGCGCCTGCGCGATGCTCGCGGTGTCGGCCCCGAACCGCAGCGCCTCCTCGAACAATACCTCGGCGATCGTGAACCGTCCGCGCGAAGCGAGGTACCGACCCAAGGCACCGCGAACCGCCGGATCACGGGGTCTGCGCGCGACGTCGGCGTAGAGTTGCTCCTCCATCGCGCGCAGCCGGCCCTGCGCGAACAAGGACTCCGCGCGCGGTGGTGGCGCGGGCTCCGGCTTGGGACCGCGCGCGGACGGCAGCTGTGCAGCGGCAGACGACGCGAGGGTCACCGCGCACGCCACCGTGAACGTCAGCGCGAGACCCAGCCGCACGATGCGACGGCTCACGGGGTACGGATCGCGGCCAGGAGATCGACGTGGGGATCGGCGCGCATGGCCGTGGGCGCACGCTCGAACGTCTCACGAAGTGTGATCTCCGACATCGCCTGCGCGGGGACGTTCACTCGCACCGCGCGCCGCGAGCCGTCGTCCATCGTGAACTCGACGGCGAGTGGGAACCGATACGGCGCGAATCGCATGCCTTGCTCGACGATCAGTTTCACCTGGCGCCGCGCCGCATCGTACGAGTAGCGCACCGTCGGCTCCGCGAAGCCAGGGCGACGCAACCACTGGTCGAAGAACCACGACAGCTCGCGCCCCACCTCACGTTCCATGACGGCGCGGAGATCGTCCGTCCGCGCATTGCCGTGGACCCGCGGCGTCCAGTACGCCCGCACGCCTCGGAAGAACGCCGAGTCGCCGACCTCGCGCCGCAGCATGTGCAGTACGAAGCCGCCCTTCTGGTAGCTGTTGGCGTTCAGCAGCGCGAGCAGATCCGTCTGCGTGCTGTCGATCACCGGTCGTTCCGTCACGACCTTCGCGCCCAGGATCGACCCTCGCATCTCGTCGAGCTCCGCGCGGAACGCGGACTCACCGAACGCTTGATGCGTGTACAGCGCGGCGAAATACGTCGCGAATCCTTCGGAGAGCCAGAGCTGGCCCCATTCCGACTCGGTGACCGCATTTCCGAACCACTGATGCGCGACCTCGTGCGCGATCAGTCCGACGCTCACGCCGTCCTTGGAACGGAACAGCGCATCGTTGTAGAAGATCGCACCCGCGTTCTCCATCCCGCCGAACCGCGTGGAGCTCTGCAGGTGCGCGAGTTGTTCGTACGGGAACGGTCCGACGAGCCGTGCGAAGAACGCGACGATGGAGTCGGCGTGCGAGAAGTTGCCCGGCATCGCGCCGGCTTGCTCCGGCGCGGTATACACGCGTTGCGGCACACAACGACCCACGCTTGCGAGCCCGCATGCGGTCTGGCCGAGTTCCGTCGCCGTCAGCGGCGCCGCCGCGATCACCATGAGATACGTCGGGATCGGCGCGGCCGTCGCCCATGTGGTCCGCTTCCGCGCACCCTGTGTGACCTGCGCTCGCTGCGTACCGTTCGCGACCACCGTCCGCACTGCTGGTGCATCGACCACGAACTCCACCAACGCCTTGTCGCTCGGATGGTCCACGCTGGCCAACCAGTGCCGCGCACGGTTCGGCCAGTTGTCGCCGAATGCGCGCCAGCGGCCCGCGGTATCGGTGCTGATGATCAAGCCATCGGTCGGCGGACCGTCGTACCGCACGGTCACGCAGAGCGAGTCGAGCGGCTCCATCGCGCGCGGATCGTTCGCTGGGCGCTCGGGGCGCGTGAATGCCGGGAGCGGGACACTGATGACCCCGCGGTCATGTGTCGCCGCCACCGCCGCGGCATCGGCGTCGCAGCCGAGCATCGCGGCACGCAACGCCATCGGCGGCAGCAGATCGAGCTTCAATGTGTCGACGCCGCGCGTGCGCGTGAACTGCACCTGCGCTTCCGCGCGGATCAGCTTGCCGCTGTCGGGGAGTGTGAGCGCGAAGCGATAGCGGGAGACATCCACGCCCGACTGCTGTGCATCGACGACCGCAGGCACGAGCGCGAGCAGCGCGATCCAGAATCCGCGCCGCATCACCCGACGGCAGCGCGCAGCGCCTGCGCGAACTCCGGTGCGGTCGCGTACCGATCCTCAGGCGCGCGGGCCATCGCCTTCAGCAACACGAGGTCGACCGCCTCCGGCAGCTCCGGACGACGATTGCGCGCCGGGATCGGATCGGAGCGGAGGCGCGCGATCATCATCTCCTGCTGGTTCTTGCCCTCGAACGGCAGCTTGCTCGTGAGCATCTCGTAGGTCATGAGCGCCAGAGAGTAGATGTCGGTGCGCGGATCGAGCGGCTTGCCGCGCAGTTGCTCCGGACTCATGAACTCCGGCGTTCCGAGGATGATGCCGGTTGCGGTGAGCTTCTGCAGCTCACCGGCCGCCTTCCGTTCCTTCGCGAGCCCGAAGTCCATCACCACCGCGTATTCCGTCCCGTCCGGACGGCGGCAGATCATGATGTTCTCCGGCTTCAGGTCGCGATGGATGATGCCGAGCAGGTGCGCGACGTGCAGGCCGTCTGCGATCTCATTGATGAACTTCGCCATATCAGTGAGCGTCGTCTTGCCCACGCGATAGTTGCGGTCACTGAGGATCTCGCCTTCCACATACGGCATCACCACGTACACGAGCCCATCCTCGGTCTCGCCCATGCGCACGATATGGCAGACGTTCGG
>JBJXGK010000046.1:0-6347 GCA_046153705.1 Gemmatimonadaceae bacterium | reverse complement strand
CTCGAGTCGACGATGTCGGGGTTCAACCCCGAGGTGTTCAACAACTCGGTGTTCGTGATCAACGCGCGGGACGTGACCGCGCGCGAACGCACCGAGGCCGCGTTGCGCGAGGTGGAGTACCGGTTCTCGCAGCTGGTGGAGCAGGCACTCACGGGGATCGTCGTGGTGCAGGAGGGGCGCGTGGTGTACGCCAACCCCCGGTTCCGTCAGTTGGTCGGCCTCTCACCCGACGTGATCGCCGCGCGGCCGCGCGTCATGGCGATGGTGGAGCGGCAGTCGGTGGCCGCACTGCGCGACGCGCGCGATGAGATCGCGATGGGCGGCAACGGTGCGATCCGGGTGGCGCTGCGAATCAAGCATGTGACGGGCCGCGCGATCGAAGTGGACGTCGCGGCGTCGATGGTGGACTTCGAAGGGCACCCCGCCCTGCTCTGCACCGTGACCGACATGACGGAGGCGCGTGCGCTCCAGATGCGCATGGCCGAGGCGGAGAAGGTGGAAGCAGTGGGACTGCTCGCGGGCGGTGTGGCGCATGACTTCAACAACATGCTCACCGGCATCCTCGCCTGGGTGGATATCGCGAGTGACGAGGTGGGCTCGGCGAGCCCCATCTCGACGGCGTTGGAGGAGATCCGCACGTCGGCGGAGCGCGCGGCGGAGCTGACGCGGCAGCTCCTGGCGTTCGGGCGACGCCAACTGCTGGAGCCGCGTCCGCTGGACCTCGGCGAAGTGGTCGTGCGACTCAAGCGGTGGATGGACCGCGTGCTCGGCCCGGATCATCCGCTGAGTGTGTCGGTGCCGGATGCGCCATGGTTGATCGAGGCGGACCGCATGCAGATCGAGCGCGCGATCACGGCGCTGATCATGAACGCGCAGGACGCGATGCCGACGGGTGGCGAGATCAAGGTGGGCGTGCACCACGAATTGCTCACGCGCGACGAGGCGGAGCGGATCGGGCCGCTGGGTGCCGGTGAACATGTGGTGGTGACGGTGACCGACACGGGCGTCGGCATGGATGAAGCCACGCGGCGGCGCGTGTTCGAACCGTTCTTCACGACCAAACCGCACGGACGCGGCACGGGCCTAGGCCTGGCGGCGGTGCTGGGCACGGTGTTGCAGTCGGGTGGTGCGATCGTGGTGGAGAGTGTGGAGGGTGAGGGGACGGAGTTCCGCTGCTACTTCCCTCGCCTGCTCGCGACCTCGGAGCATCCCACCGGACCGCGTCGTGCACCGACGAGCGCGTTGCGCCCGCCGCGGAGCGTGTTGGTGGTGGAAGATGATCCGCAGCTGGGGAAGGTGCTGCGCCGGTTGTTGCAGGAGCGGGGGCACACGGTGCGGTTGGCCGCAAGCCCCGCGGAGGCCGAGCAGCTGGCGCAGGCGGAGTCGGCGGATGTGATCGTGTGCGATGTGGGGTTGCCGGGGATGCGCGGCAGCACGCTCGCCGGGAGTCTGCGGATGCGGGGATTGGTGAAGAACGCGGTGTTGATCTCGGGCAGACCGATCACGCAGGACGAGGAGCTAGAGGCCGGGTCGAGGACGGTGGTGCTGTCGAAACCGTTCCGGCCGCATCGGTTGTTGGATGCGGTGGATGAGGCGACGCGTGCTTTGCCTGTGATGCGGGTGTGAGGAGGGTTCTCCTGCTTTCACCACAGAGGGCACAGAGGGCACAGAGGGCACAGAGGGCACAGAGGGCACAGAGGGCACAGAGGGCACAGAGGGCACAGAGCACTGCGGAGAACTGCAACGGCTTACTGCAACGGCTTACTGCAACGGCTTACTGCAACGGCTTACTGCAACGGCTGACCACAGGGGCGCAGGGGGACGCAGGGGGTTGGGAGAGGCGGGGCTGGTGTCGGGGTGTGGGAGGCTTTTCTTGATTGCTTCTGCTGTTGCCGTTGTCAAAGCAAAGCAAACGTCACCCACTTCACCGCCTGAGCAGCAGATCGGCCTCCCTGCGCCCCTGTGGTAAGCCGTTGGAGTCAGCCGTTGGAGTCGGCCGTTGCAGTTCTCGGTAGTCCTCTGTGCCCTCTGTGCCCTCTGTGGTGACCGCCGTTACGATCTCTCAACGGACTTCGCAGACATTCGACTCGCGCCGCTCCAAGAACGTGACCGGCCGAATCGTCTTCGGCACCACCACGATGTCCACCGGCGACGTCACCTCGTTCAGGCAGCCGCACCCTGCCCCACGGTGACGTTCGCGCACCACTGCGAAGATCCGCTTCTCATCGTCGCGGAAGATCGTGTCGATGTTGATCAAGTACCCGCGGCAGGGCTGTTCACCCATCGCGGCGACGAGGAGCATCTCGCGCGAGAAATCGACCGGCGGGAGCGGAGCGTCGCTGTGAGGGCCGACGATACGGGCCCAGACGGCGCGCCAGTCCGCGCTGTCCTGCACGGTGAGTCGCACCGAATGCGCGAGATAACTCTTCGCGTCACGGAACGTGTGGTCGACGGACTGGAACGGCTCCAGGCGCACCTCCGCCGCGCGCAGGCGCGCTTCGCGCTCACTGATGGTGGGCGCATTGCCGAGTGCGTCGGGGCCGCCGACGGGCGGGGTTCGGCGACAGGAGGTCACTCCGGCACTGAGCATCAGAGCCAACACGGTGACCGTGAGCGTGGGCAGCGGGAACGGGCGGTTCATACGATGATCCTCAACGATAGGCGCCGACTGGCGCACACTGGTGTGTGATGGCGTCGGCGATGAGCTCGAGTGGGAGGACCTCGTGCGCGGCGTCGAGCACCACCGCCTCGCGTGGCATGCCGTACACCACGCAGGTTTCCTCGTCCTGTGTCATGGTCCAGGCGCCCGCCTCTTTCATGGCGAGCAGGCCGCGCGCACCGTCGGCGCCCATGCCGGTGAGCAAGACGCCGATGGCCGACGCACCGCAGACATCGGCGACGGAGTCGAATAGCACATCGACGGCGGGCCGCTGATGATGCACGAACGGGCCGTCCTTCAGGTGCGTCACCAGACCCTCAGCCGTGCGACGCACGACGAGGTGTCGTCCACCGGGTGCGATGTACGCGACGCCGTCGCGGATCAGTTCGTTGTCGTTGGCCTCGTGCACCCGCATGGCGCAGAGCCCGTCGAGTCGGTTGGCGAACGCGGCGGTGAAGGTCGGCGGCATGTGCTGCGCGACCACGATACCTGGCGCATCGGCTGGCAAACGCGTGAGCACGGCCTCGATCGCCGGCGGGCCACCGGTTGACGCGCCGATGGCGATCAGACGGCGCGCGGCATTGCCGGTGAGGGTCGCACGCTTGGACCGCACCGCCGGCACCACGCGTCGCGCGGGACCACGCAGGCGGCTGAGCGGGACCATGGCCGCATGACGCACCGCACGGATGAGGAACCTCTCGACGTCGGGCACCGACATCTCCCCCCCGGGCTTGGGCACGACCTGCACCGCACCGAGGTACAAGGCACGGATGGCGTGGGCGCTGCTGGCCTGGGCCACCGAGCTCACGACGACCACGCGCATCGGCTTGGCCTTCATCAGCTTCTCGAGGAAGGTGAGGCCGTCCATGCGCGGCATCTCGATGTCGAGCGTGATCACGTCGGGGGCGAGTTCGATGATCCGTTCGCGCGCCTCGAACGGGTCACGCGCGGTGCCCACGACCTCGATGTCGGCATAGCGCGAGAGCGCCTCCGACAAGAGCCGACGCACGAGCGCCGAGTCGTCGACGATGAGGACCCGCGTGGCACCCGAACGCGGCGCGCTCACGGCTGACCACACCTGCGAAAGACGGCGGGCTGGAGCTGCTCTAGCGGATGCTGGATGTCCGAGAGCGACTCGGCGTGTCCGACCATGAGCACGCCGCCGGGCGCGAGGAGCCCGGCGAAGCGGTTCACGAGGCGCTCCTGCGTATTGCGATCGAAGTAGATCATGACGTTGCGGCAGAAGATGAGGTCGAACGGGCCCTTCATGGGCCAGTCCTCCATCAAGTTCAGTCGCGCGTACTTCACGAGATCCGTGATCGACTCGTGCGCGGTCCATTCGTCGCCAGCGGCGTCACGCTCGAAGTACTTCCGCAGAAGCTCGGGTGGCACACCGTGGGTCTGCTGGTTGGAGTAGCGTCCGGCGCGCGCAGCCTCGAGCATACGCGTGGAGATGTCCGTGGCGAGTATGCGCGTGCTCCCGGCGACATCGGCCGGCAGATGATCGCGCACGAGCATGGCGACCGTGTACGGCTCCTCGCCGGACGAGCTCGCTGCACTCCAGATGCGGACTTCGTTCCGACGGGCGGCCCATGCCGGGAACAGCTCCTTGACCATGAAGTCGAAGTGCGTGCGCTCGCGGAAGAAGCCCGTCTTGTTGGTGGTGAGCACATCGATGAAGTGCGTGAGCTCGGCGGGCGCCTTGCCGTCGACGACGGCCCGGATGTACTCGTTGAGTGACTTCATGCCGGTGCTACGCACGCGCTTGCCGAGCCGCGAGATGACGAGCGCTTCCTTCCCGTCGCGCAGCGTGATGCCGGCACGGGAATGGAGGAACTCCGAGACGGCCCCGTAGTCAGCGGCGGACAACCGCAGGTCTGGCCCTGGGTAGAGTGCGGTGGCAGGGGCGGTCACAGGCCGCCCTCCTAGAGCGACGCGATGACGTCGAGCGCTACCACTTTCTCCGCGTCGAGCAACATGCGGACCTTGCCCTCGGAGTTGGCCACGCCGAGCAGGCACGACGTGTCGACGTCGCTGCCGAAGGCCGGCGGCGGCTCGATCTCGGCGTCGTGGATCATACGCACGTCGCTCACCGCGTCGACGGCGATACCGACCAGCAGGTTGCGCACATGCAACACGATGATGCAGGTCGCCGGCGCCACACCCGCGGCCGGCGGCGTCATCGCGAAGCGGCGACGCAGGTCGACGATGGGAACGACCTTGCCGCGGAGATTCACCACACCTCGGATCACGGGATGGCTGTGCGGCACCGGCGTGATCGCCATGATGCCGACGATCTCGTGCACGGTGTGGATCTCGAACGCGTACTCCTCGTTCGCCAGCACGAAGGTGAGATACTTGCCACCCCGAGTGCGGGTGGCGACGGTTTCGGCGTCGGGCGCTGTCATCGGGGGCTCAGCTGCGGAAGGTCGAACGGTGCGTTCCGTTCAGTATCGGTCGGTCGGACGATTTCCCTCGACCGGGCCGCGTCAGGCCGCCTGGACCGCGCCGCTGGCGCCACGACTCGCCAGCACGAGCTCGTCGACGTCGAGGATGAGGCCCACACGACCGTCGCCGAGGATGGCACCGCCGGTAAGGCCGCGCACGCGTCCGATGGTGTCGCCGAGCGGTTTGGCGACCACCTGTTGCTGGCCAAGGAGCTCGTCGACGAGGAAGGCGGTACGGTTGCTCCCGTCGCCGACGACCATGAGAATGCCGTCGACGACCGCCTCTTGGGCACCGTGCACGACCAGCGCGCGGTGCAGCCGCACGACCGGTAGCACTTCGGTGGCCGTCCGCACCATTTCGCCCTTGCCCTGCACCGTGAACACCGCGCTCGGTTCGGGACGGAAGCAGCGG
The DNA here is from genome assembly GCA_046153705.1 of Gemmatimonadaceae bacterium. Classification (GTDB taxonomy): domain Bacteria; phylum Gemmatimonadota; class Gemmatimonadetes; order Gemmatimonadales; family Gemmatimonadaceae; genus Pseudogemmatithrix. The sequence continues at coordinate 829 of JBJXGK010000046.1, read as the reverse complement.
CGGATCTGGGCCGTGGGGACGACGAATCGTTCGGCGCCGACACGGACGATCATGCCGTCGGTGATGGCCAGCGTGAGCGGGAGTTCGATGGTGAAGGTGGAGCCCCGGCCGGCCACGGACGTGATGACCGTGCGGCCACGCATCGCCGTCAAGTTCCGGCGCACGACGTCCATGCCCACACCGCGGCCCGAGACCTCGGTGACCTGATCCGCGGTGGAGAAGCCCGGCGCGAAGATGAGCTCGAACACCTCGGTGTCCGTCAGGTTGTGGGCCGAGGTGATGATACCCTTCTCGACGGCCTTGGCGATGATCTTGTCGCGCTGCAGGCCGCGGCCGTCGTCGATGAGCTTGACGAGCACACGGTCACCGGCCTGGCTTGCTTCGAGGCACACCGTGCCCACGGCGGGCTTCCCAGCCGCGACGCGCTCCGACGGGGATTCGATGCCGTGGTCGACCGCGTTGCGCACCATGTGCATCAGGGGATCGGCCAGCAGGTCGACGAGCGTACGATCGACTTCGGTATCCTCACCGGCGACGGTGAACGTGATCTGTTTCCCACTGCGCGTGGCCAAGTCGCGTATGGCCCGCGTGAGCTTGGTGATGGCGCCCTTGAGCGGCACCATACGGAGTCCGAGCGAGAGCTCCTGCAACTCGCGCACGATCTTGTCGGCGTGGCGGACCTTCTGCGCGAGGTCGTGATTGTCGGCGTCGCGCACCACGGCATCCTGCATCATGATCGTCTGCGCGATGACGAGTTCACCGACCATCTCGACCAGGCGGTCGAGTTTGTCGGTACGGACCTTCACCAGGGGTTCGGTCGCGGAGACCG
>JBJXGK010000039.1:0-28747 GCA_046153705.1 Gemmatimonadaceae bacterium | reverse complement strand
CGCACTTCGTCCTCTGGCGCGCCGGTCACGGCGACGCTGGAGACACCACTGATCTGCTCGAGCCGACGCGCGTGTACGTCGAGCGCCGTCCGACCGAGCAGGCGGAGGTCGTTGAGGCCGGTGAGACCGACGACGGCGATGGGCCGTTCACCGGGATCGCTGGTGAGCACCGTCGGTCGCTCCGCCGCTTCAGGCAACTGAGAGCGCGCCTGGTCGAGTCGCTCGCGCACCGTGAGCAACGTCGTCGGCATGTCCGTGCCCCACGCGAATCGTGCCGTGGTGACCGCTTCACCGTTGCGACTTACCGAGCGCAGCTCGACGATGCCTGGGGTCGCCGCGATCGACGTCTCGATCGGCTCCGCGATGAAGCGCGAGACTTCCTCGGCCGCGGCGCCCGTGTAGATCGTGCGGATGGTCAGGACCGGCAACGTCACATCGGGCAACAGCGTGACCGGCAGCTTCGCCAGCGAAACGCTGCCGAGCAGCACGATGGCGAGCACGGCGGCCACCGTCGTGACCGGACGGCGAACGGCGGCTGAAGTCAGCGACACAGGAGGACTCGGTCGATGGGCGGGATCAGTCCTGCCCACCGGTACCGGACTCGCGCTTGGCAACGACGCGCACCGGCGCATCGTGCGTCAGCGTGAGATGTCCTTCGACGATCACTTGATCGCCCGGATTTACCGGAACGATACCGCTGACCGAGTCCGGCAGCACTTCCGTCTGTCGACCGTTGGAGCGGCCGGGCAGGATGTAGGTCCATTGCGCACGGCCGTTCTTGATCACGAAGACCAGTGGACGCCCGTCGCGTTCGATGATCGCTCGGGTGGGCACGAGGCGGCGGTTCGGCAAGCGCTGTGCCTCGAGTCGCACGTCAGCGTACATACCGGGCCGAAGTCCGCCATTGCCGGAGGCGCGCACGAACGCACGTCCGGAACGTGTGGTACTGTCGACGAGCGGCAGCAGCGCCTGCACCTTTCCGTTAAAGCTCTTGCCGGCGAGCGCCGCGCTCGTAATGACCGCTTCACCACCCACCTTGATCAGCGGAAGGTCGTGCTCGAGCACTGCCGCTTCGATACGCAGGTTCACGAGATCGACGATGGTGGTGACTTCGGCGCCCGCCGAGATGCGGTCCCCGGGCACGATGAGTACTCGGTCGACGACGCCGTCGAAGGGGGCGACGAAGGTCGCGCGCTCACGATTGAGCTTCGCGCGATCGAGTCGCACCCGTGCCGCGGCGAGTCCCGAGCGGATCACAGAAGCGTCGAGCCGAGCTTGAGGAGGCAACTGCCCGGTCGCCATCGAGTCCGGCCGATAGTTCTCCTGGTGCGTGAGCATCGCCACGTCCACCGCGACCTGCGCTTCGTCGACCTCCAAGTCGAACTGCCGCAGATCGAGTTGCGCGAGCATCTGGCCCTTCTTCACGCGATCACCGGGACGCACCAGCACCTTATCGACCGGTCCGCCGACCTCGGCGCGCAGGCGGCCTTCGGCGTCGGAGCGGACCTGACCCGTGGTGTTCACCGTCAGCACGAGGTCGGCGTCGACCGCTTCGTCAGCGACGACCGGCAGACTGACCGTGGAGCTCGAACCGCCGGTGGACGATGTGTCGGAGGCAGTGGAGTCCGACGGCGTGCCATCGGCGTTGGCTGCCGCGGTCTTGTCGCAGGCAGCGGTGATGACGAGCGCCCCGGCGAGCGTCGCGAGGGAGAGGAGTCGACGGGTCAGAAGCATCAGCCGGGGTCGTGGGAGCGAGTGGGACGGTGAATGCGAGACATTGGTCCCCCTTCATATGAGAAGGGTTGCCGATCGCTACGGACCGCGGCGATCGCGGGATTACCGACGAGTCACCTTGGTCCGCTGGATGACGACACCGCCACTGGCGGTGTCGTCCTGCTGGAAAAGCAGTTCGCCGTTCGGTTGGAGACCCAACGGGAGCCCCAACCCGCGAACAGTACCTGCATAGACACCATCAGTGCCGAATACGTCTACTACGGCCGGGCGCACGTTCTGGGGGGTGCGGAGGGCCCACATGGTGCCGTCGGAGAGCAAAGCGACGTCAAACACGAACGGGTACTGCTTGGCGAGAGGCTGCTTGGCCACCATCTCCTCCACCGGCACCACGCAGGCCGGCTGCGCCCCTCCAAAACTCATGCGCATCCCGCCGTCCGGATAGAGCGCGCGTACATCATCGACCGTGGGTGCGCGAGCCGGGAGGGTGCGACGCACGCTCGCGATCGGGCGCGGACCTTCGTACAACCACAGTTCGTACCCCGGCTGCGCGTTCACGAGGATCCGAGCCGTCGCCGCGCCGAGAGAGATCTGTGGGGCGAAGATCGGCTGTCCCGCGGGGATCCCGATGCAGTTGAACTGCACCGGCGGTCCACTCGGCACGACCACCCGCTGCAGCGGCGGTGCGCCGAGCGTGTCGGCGAACACGGAGATGATGGTCCCCGAGTCGGTGAACTCGGTGCGGCGGAACCAAACTCCCCCTTGGCGGAAGGCCAAGGCCTCCGCGCCCTTCAGGGAGCCCTCGAGCCGTTTGTCCGTCGTTGGCGAGAGGTCCGGCGCGAATCGAGCGAGCCCCTGCTTCGCGGCATCGACGACGTACAGCGTGTCGCCCATCGAACCGATGGCGATGGGGAATCGGTACTCCCCTGGCCCACTGCCCGCGCGTCCCACGGTGCGGTCGAACCTGCCGTCGCGCCCGAACCGCACGATCGAGGGGTCTCGGGTGACCACGTACGTGCGACCGGCGCGATCGGTGAGCACCGAGTGGCGAAACAGCCGCGTGAACAGCCACGGCTCACCAAGTGAGTCGCGCAGAACGTCGATCTTCTCGAAGTTCCAGGAGAGCGTAGTGTCGGGGGCGCTGGAGGCGATGAGCTTCACGCCGGCCGAGTCGCTGCGGACGACCCCGGGCTTCTCGGCAGGAGTTCGGGCGCAGGCGCTGAAGGCGAGGGCGAGCAGAACGGCAGCGACGAACGTGTGGCGGGGGATTCGCATCCTCTCTAGATGCCCGCGTGCAACAGGGGAGTCAAGGCACTTTCACGCACTTCTCATCGTCCGCCAGCGGGGTGACCTGCAGGGGCGCGTCCAACAGAAGACGAAAGGCCGATGCGACGCGGGGGGCGCCGCTCGAGCCGGCGCCCCCCGCGTTCCTGCTCTTCCACGCAGTTCTTCAGCCCTTCAGCTTGATCTCCGCCATCGAATGCCGCCGCAGCGTGAGCAGGTCATCCTCGTCGGCCAACGTCGTATAGATCGTGTTCTTCCCGAAACCCACGAGGTTCACGCGGTCGGGCAGGCGCACCTGATACATCACCTTCCCGTCGGCCCCGATCACGTCCCAGAGTGCGCCCTTCGGCTCGCTCACGGCGGTCGTGCGACGCACCCAGAGGTCCCCGTTGGGCGCCGCGATCACTGACGTCTCTCCGCGTCGGAACGGCGGCTTCACGGCCGGCCAGTCCGTCAGCGGCTCGAGCGGTGGAGCCCCCGCCGGCGCGCCGAGTCTGGCACTCCGCGTGACGTTCCCGTTCTCGTTGTTCATGGTCATCATGACCTGATTGCCGCGCGACAGATTCCGCAGCGCCTCCTCCGCCTTCTTCTCGGCCTCGGTCATCTTGATCGGGACAAACCTGATGGATGGACCCGATGACTTCTGCCCGTTCGGCATCACCCAGTCGACATGGTAGTCGCTCGCACGCACGATAGCGACACGACCGTCTGGAAAAACGGCCCATTCATCTTTCGGCAGCAACGGGTTCGAGCCGCCGACCATCACTCGCATATTGTCCCGACCGCCAGTGATCTGTGTATTGGATTTCGGGACGTTCACCCACGCGAGCGTATCCACCTTCTTCGACTCACGATCCCAGCGAAGAATCGCGACGGAGTCCGCCGACTTCGGCTGCCCATCCGGCCCCATCGCGAAAGCCGGAGACTCGTAATACATCCGACCGCGTGCGTCCGAGGTGCGCGGCATCGCCAAGCCCGTCACGCGCGCACCGCCTCCGGCCGCCGGCGGTGCCGCCGCCTCCTGCATGAACGTCGCGCCGAGCTTGCCCTCCGCACTGATCGACATGTAGCGCTGGTTGCCGATGTCGAAGAGCACGGCCGAATCGCCTCGTCCGAACAGCAGCCGCATCGGGAGGCCGTACTCGGCAGGCCCACTGCCTTCTCGGCCCAGTTTGGTCTGCGTGCCGGCCTTGAAATCGACCAACGAAAGGAGCTTGTCGCGCCCGTCCGCAACGAGGACCTTGCCGCTCGGAAGCTCACGCAGCGCGGTCACGGACGAGAACGGCTCCTCGAACGAGGCCTCAGGCGCGGGCAACGCCTTCGGCGCCTGCTGCGCGACCGCGGCCAGCGGAGTGAATGCCACCAACAGCGCGGAACGACGGATGGACGTGTGCATCGGTGTGAACGGTAGAAGGGGACCGCAGGTAGGGACCAACATATTCGTCACCGGCCGCGAACGGAGGGTTTCCGGGCATCAACAGTACCACACGACAACGGGGGGCCGAGCCCAAGCTCGCCCCCCCGTTGCGCACACCCGGCATCCCCCTGTGCCCCCTGCGTCCCTGTGGTGAACGCAGTTCGCGGACCCAAGGCGCGAACTACTCCCCGGTCGTCAGCTCGATCTGCTCATCCGGCCCCGCATCATCCCCACCCTCGCCACCTTCGGCATCATCCTTGTCGTCGGAGACCACCCGCGCGATCGCCGCGACCACATCACCGAGCTCGAGATTCTTGAGCTTCACACCCTGTGCCACACGCCCGGTCTCGCGGATGTCCTTCACCGCGCAACGCAGCGACTGACCACCACGCGTGATGAGCATGAGTCCGTCCTCAGGCAGCACCTCGAGCAATCCGACCACATCGCCGGTGCGCTCGGTGCGCTTGACGGTGAGGATGCCCTTGCCACCGCGGCCCTGCACCCGGTACTCCTCGATATTGGTCAGCTTGCCGAGCGCGAGCTCCGTGACCACGAGCAACGACGCTTCGCGCTTCACGACGACCATGCCGACGACCTTGTCGCCGTCGCCGAGGGCGATGCCCTTCACGCCGGTGGTGTCGCGGCCCATGGCACGGGCTTCCTGCTCGTGGAACCGGATGCTCAAGCCATGCTTGGTCACCAACACCACGTCATTGGTCCCCGACGTGATCTGCACGTCGATGAGCTCATCGCCCTCTTCGAGCTTGATCCCCTTGATGCCCGTGGAGCGCACGTTCGAGTACTCGCTCAGCGCCGTCTTCTTCACCGTGCCCAGACGCGTGCAGAACATCAGGTACTCGTTCTCGGTGAACTCCTTCACCGGCACGATCGCGCGCACGGTGGTGTCCGGCGACACGTTGATGAGATTCACGATCGGCTTGCCGCGTGTGGTGCGGCCGCCCTCGGGGATCTCATGCACCTTGAGCCAGAAGCAGCGCCCGTCGTCGGTGAAGACGAGCAGGTAGTCGTGGGTCTTGGCGACGAAGAGGTGCTCGACGAAGTCGTCGGTGCGGAGTTCGGCACCGTTCACGCCGCGCCCGCCGCGCCGCTGCTTCTTGTACGTCGAGATCGACGTGCGCTTGATGTAGCCCGCGTGAGAGATGGTTACGATCATCTCCTCGTTGGCGATGAGGTCCTCGATCGAGAACTCGCCTTCGTCGCTCACGATCTCGGTACGGCGTTCGTCGCCGTACGTCGAGACCAGCGCCGAGAGCTCGTCCTTCATGACCTGCATGCGCGCCGACTTCGACGCGAGCAGCGCCTCGAGTTCCTTGATCTGCCCGCGCACCTCGGCGAGCTCCTCCTCCAGCTTCTCGATCTCGAGGCCGGTGAGTTTGGCGAGGCGCATGTTGAGCACCGCTTCGGCCTGGCGCTCGCTGAGCTTGAACCGACGCTGCAGCTCCGCACTCGCCTGCGGCGTGTCCTCGGCCGCGCGGATGACCTTGATCACTTCGTCGATGTTGTCGACGCAGATCTTGAGGCCTTCGAGGATGTGCTCGCGTTCCTTCGCCTTGTCGAGATCGAACTGCGTGCGACGGACGATGACCTCGTGGCGGTGCGCGATGTAGTGCTGCAGCACCTCGCGCATGCCCATGATCTTCGGCACCAGGCGGCGCGTCGCCGCATCGGGCACCAGCGCCAGCATGATCACGCCGAACGTCGACTGCATCGACGTGTGCTTGTAGAGCTGGTTCAGCACGACCTTCGGGATCGCGTCACGCTTGAGCTCGATCACGATACGAGTCGAGACGTCCGATTCGTTGCGGAGATCCGAGACCCCCTCGACCTTCTTGTCACGCACGAGTTCCGCGATCGTCTCGACGAGCGTCGCGCGGTTGACCGCGTACGGGAGCTCGGTGACGACGATCTGCGACTTGTTCGAGGACTCCTTCTCCTCGATCACGGCGCGGGCCCGCATGACGATCTTGCCTCGCCCCGTCTCGATGTAATCCTTGATCCCGGCGCGACCGTAGATGTAGGCGCCGGTCGGGAAATCGGGCCCCTTCACCAGACCGCGGAGCACGTCGACCGAGACGTCCGGGTCGTCGATCATCGCGATCACCGCGGCGGCAACTTCGCGCAGGTTGTGCGGCGGGATGTTCGTCGCCATACCGACAGCGATGCCGGTCGAGCCGTTCACGAGCAGGTTCGGCAGCCCCGACGGAAGGACCGTCGGTTCCTCGAGGCGATCGTCGAAGTTCGGCGCGAAATCGACGGTGTTCTTGTCGATATCGGTGAGCATCTCGACGGCCATGCGCGTCAGGCGGCTCTCGGTGTAACGATAGGCCGCCGCCGGATCGCCTTCGACCGAGCCGAAGTTGCCCTGACCATCGACCAGCGGATACCGCAGCGAGAAATCCTGCACCATGCGCACGAGCGCGTCGTACACCGACTGGTCACCGTGCGGGTGGTACTTACCCAGCACGTCACCGACGACGGTCGCGGACTTCTTGTACGGACGCCCCGGCACCAGCCCGAGTTCGTTCATCGCATAGAGCACACGCCGATGCACCGGCTTGAGCCCGTCGCGCACGTCCGGCAGCGCGCGACTCACGATGACGCTCATCGAGTAGTTGATGAACGACTCCCGCACCTCGTCCTGGATGAGGCGGGGGAGGATGCGTTCCCGGTTGTTCGGTGCGGTCATTTGCAGAGGGAGGGACGAGGGAGAAAGGCGCTCTCGTGCGACCCCTGAAGTTACTCGCGCGGGAGGGCGTTTTCAATCGGCGTCGACTCCGTCTGTGGCTCCCACAGTGCGGTCACCACAGAGGGCAGTTGCTGTTCCCGGAGTTACCGCTCGGCCTCTTCGTCATCGGACGCATTCGACCGATCGATCGCATCCCGTTCCGCCCTGAACCGCTGGTACCACCCGCGCGTCACCTCTCCCGCGAGTTCCCTGTTCCCCAACCCGAACGCCAGCGCCAGCGCCAAGGCGATCGCCCCGAAGATGATCGCGAACGCGGTCGTCACGATGTCGGTCGCCACCCCGAGCTCCTGCAGCGACATGAACACCGCGAGCAGCACCACCCCGCCCTTCCCGAAGCGCGCGAGCGTCGGACCGCCTTCCAACTGCGGCGTGCTGGCCAGGATCAACGCCGCCACGAAATCCCCGAGCACGATACCGAGGATCACGATCACGATCGCCGCGATCACGCTCGGCACGTAGCTCACCAACTCGGAGAACACCTGCCCGAGATAATCGATGCCGAGCGCATCCGCCGCGACGAGCATCGCCGTGAAGAGCACGAACCAGAACACGAGGTTGGCCACCACACGCGTCGGATTCACCGGGCTGCCGAGATGGTCCTTCGCCGGGATGCCACCGCGCTTGAGCACGTCGTTGAGGTGTACGCGGCGCAGCACACTGTTCACCCCGCGTTGCGCGAGCTTCGCGACGAAGAAGCCCACGGCGAACACGACCGCCGCAGCGAACAGCGACGGCACGAACGCCCAGAGGCGCATCAGACTCTCGGTGAGTCGATCGAAGAACATCACGGGATTCCCGTCAGAAGGTGAAATGCAGCAGCGGATAGTTGCCGGGCCGACCCGACGCCGCTGCGACGGCACTCATCGGCGTGAACTGCACGCGCTCGAGGAACGCGAGCCTGCCGCGATCGCGCGTCGGCTGCAGATAGCGCTCGGTCATCGCCACACCGCCGATCGCCCCCGCGGTCGCGAAGCCGAGGGTGAGTGACTCCCCGCGGTCCGCCTCGCCCGCGACGAGAATGCCGATCCCGATGCCCATCAACGCCCCCGCCGTCCCGCCGAGCGCGAGCAGGTTGCCTTCGTAGCGCGTGTGGTCGTAGCGCCGCACGAGCCATCGCTCGCTCGCGAGCACGCCGAGCGCGGAACCCGCGAGCAACGTCCCCGCAATCGTCGCGTCATTGGGGTCTGAACTCGCGATCGCAGTGCTCGCCCCCAAAGCGCCAATGGTCGCGCCGATCCACATCGTCTGCACATCGCCCACGGTGACGTTGTGCTTCGCCCGCCCCGCGTACGTGCGGCCCGCCGCGTAGCCGAGCGCGCCAGCCACCGCTGCCAGCGCCACGGTGCCTTCGTCCGTGATGCCATCATCCTCCACGAACAAACCGCCGTCGATGATCGTCACCGCCGCCAGCGCTGACATCGCTGCGAAGTCATGCCCAAACACCGTCGCCGCCGCCTCGCCCCCGGTAAGACCCTTGCCGAGCGCCAGCCCCACGCCGGTCCCGGTCACACCGCCGAGTAAGGTCCAGGCGCCGACCTGCCGACCACCGGCGTCTGCACTCGCGGAGAAGGCAAGCGCCGCACCGGCTGTCCGCCACGCCATCGCCGAAGAAAGCAACTGCCGCGCTTCGGTGATCTGCATGCGCCGCGAGAGTTCGGCCGACGCGAAGAATGAGCCGCCGGCCATCACGAGATACGCCGCGCCGCCGGTCACGCCATCGTCCGCCACCATGGCCGCGAAACTCGGACCGTACACGGCGAACCCGAGAATTGTCTGGTCGCGCACGAACCGCGTGCGCAGCTCCCGCGACGTGCGTCCGCGGGCGGCGGTATCGCTCGCGCTCACCGCCGTCGGCTCGTCTGGCGTCTGCGCGTCGCTCGGCGCGGCGACGAACATCGCCGCGACCGCCAGGAGGGACCGGATCAAGAGGAGTGGCACTCGCATCTCGGGGAATCTAGTCAGTGGGTATCGGCGCGGAGTGGTCCCACGCACCGAGCGGTCCGTCCCGCGCACAGGCCGCACAGTCCCCCGCGCCGCGCTGCGGCCAGCCTCAACATCGCATCGTCCCGGCATCTCGTAACCGAGGCTCCTCTCGTGCGCCTGCGCTTCGTACGGTTCTCCCATGTCGTCCTCCTCCTCGCGACGCTGATCGGCGCTGGGGTGGCCTGCACCTCGCCCACCCGACCGCTGCCCCTCGGCGGCCGACGCGTGCTGTTCATCGGCAATAGTCTCACCTACACGCACAACCTGCCGCGCACCATCGCGGACCTTGCGACCACGGTCGATGAGACTCCGCTCGTGTATCGCACGGTGGCATACCCCGACTACGCGCTGGAGGATCATTGGTTCGCTGACATCGCGTCCGATATCCGCGCAGACGATTGGCAGCTCGTCGTGATGCAGCAGGGCCCTTCGTCGCTGCTCGCGAACCAGGAGCATCTGCGGATCTGGTCGCAACGGCTCGACATGGTCGTGAAGGAAGTCGGTGCGCGGAGCGCGCTGTATCAGGTGTGGCCGTCGGTCATCTACCTGGCGAACTTCGACGCCGTGCGCACGTCGTATCGGAACGCGGCCCTGAACGTCGGTGGCATGTTCATCCCTGCGGGCGAAGCGTGGCAGACAGTGTGGGCCGCCGACTCCGGCTTCGCCTTCTACTCCAGCGACGGGCTGCACGCCTCACGGCTCGGCACTTACATGAACGCGTTGGTACACTTCGAGATGATCTACGACCGCCCAGCGACCGACCTGCCGGACGTCGCCATCGTGAACGGTGAGACGCTCAGCGAATCGGCTGCTCGCGTGGCGTTCATGCAGCAGAAGGCCCACGAGACGGTGCTCGCGTGGGGCATCAAGTGAGCCCCGCTTCGCGTCGGAGCATCGCGACCGCGTTCACCGTGGGTGCGATCGCGGCGCTCGCCGCGTCTAGCCTGATCGGAGCGCGCGCACTCGGCGCGCAGGGCGCACCGCTGTTCGTCCTCGACGACACGCTGCTGTTTCCCGAGGGCATCTCTCGCGACGCGGCTCGCGGTCGCTGGCTCGTGTCGAGTGTGCATCGGCGCACCGTCGTCGCGATCGACGATGCTGGTCGTCTCACGCCGTTCGCCCGCTCGCTCCCCGCAGACGTCGGCGCGATCCTCGGACTCCGCGTGGACCCGACACGTGGCGCACTCTTCGCCACCGCCGCACCGCTCCCCCCGATGCGCGGCTACACAGGCGCCGGGAGCGCACGCGCCGAGTTGTTGGAGTTCTCACTCGCCGATGGTACCCTTCGCCGTCGGGTCCCACTCGGCCGCGCGCCCGGCGACCTCGCCATCGCCGGTGACGGCACCGTGTACGTCAGCGACGGGCTCGCGGGCCTGCTCTTCGTCGTACCCGCCGACGGCGGCCCCGTGCAGGAACGGCGCTCACAGTTCTTCGCGTCATTGCAGGGAATCGTCCTCACCCCCGAGGGCGACGCGCTTCTTGCGGTGGACTATCGACATGGGCTGTTGCGGATCCCGCTCAGCACACAGGACTCGGTCACCCAGATCCTCGATGGCGACGGACGCCGCGCGCAGGGGCTCGACGGAATCGCGTGGCATGGGCGCAGCCTCATCGCCATCTACAACGGTCGCGCACCAGGTCGCGTGCTCCGTATCACGCTCTCGCCCGATCAGCGCCGCATCGCCGCACTCACGGTGCTCGAGACACACGAGGGGCCGGGCGAGCCCACGCTCGGCGAAGTGCTCGGCGACGCATTCATCTTCATCGCCAACAGTCCGTGGGCCGCCTTCGACGACAACGGTGTTCGGCGGCCCGACGTGCCGATCGCACGACCGGAGTTGCGTCGGCTCCCGCTCACGGCACCTGAGCGTCAGGGACCACCACCGTGACGCAGGCCCCCCCGCGCGGATCGTCGGCGAGCGCGAGTTCGAAGCCATCACCGTACAAGCGCTCGAGCCGTGCTCGGAGATTGCCCAGGCCGATCCCCGAGCCCGAGCCCCCACGGCTCGGTGTCGCGCGTACACCGGGGCCGTCGTCGCGCACGGACAGCACCACCGTGCCGCCGCTGCGGCGCGCCTGGACTTCGATCCGTCCGGGCCCGGGGCGGCGCGACAGGCCGTGGACGATGGCGTTCTCCACGAGTGGCTGCAGCACCAGGGCCGGTACCACGGCGTCACGCGCCGTCGCGTCGGACTCGATCGTCACCGTCAGACGGTCGCCGAACCGGATCTGCTCGATCTCCAGATAACGGCGCACCAACTCCAGCTCCTGCTCCACCCGCACCTCCTGCGCATCCGTCGCGGCGAGTGTGGTCCGCAGGAGTTCGGAGAGACGCACCAGCATGCGCTGCGCGGACGGCGGGTCCTTGTCGATGAGCGCCATCACCGAGTTGAGCGCGTTGAACAGGAAGTGTGGGTTGAGCTGCGCCTTGAGCGCGCGCAGCGTCGCGTCACTGAGGTCGGCTTCGAGCTTCACCCGCTCGGCCTGCTGCGCCATGAACCGTTCGTGCCAACGGAGTGCGGCGTGCGCACCCACCACCGCCCAGTAGAACACCAACTGGAATTCGGCGACGCCGCGCACCTGGATGATGAAGTGGCTCTCGAGCGAGCGCCCGGGGAACACGATGCCCATGGCGTCATCCACGAGCACGATCACCGCGATCATCAGCAGGACGGTGAGGACGGACAGCGGCACGTGCACCGCGACCGCGCGAGCGATCCCACCGCGTTCGAGCGGGACGCGGTCGCTCACCCAGAAGATCGCCATGCTCACCGGCACCCACGGCGCCCAGTGCGCGAGCGAGACGATCAGCGCGCCGCCGTAGCCCATCTCCGGCGCGGCGGCGTACGGCACCAGCAGCACGCCGAAGCCCGCGACGATCGCCGGGACGATCCACACGAGCAGGAGGATGAGCAGCCGCGGTTGCATTCGCATGCCGGAGCTTCGCGTGGCGCGGGGCGCCCCGCCAGTCGCGCGGGACCGGACGCGCAGCAGCGGGGCCGAGTCGTTCAGTTGCGCGTGCCGCGCTTCACGTCGAACAGCACGCTGCGATGGCAGGACGGACACAAGAGCCACTCGCGCTTGCGGGCGTAACCCAGCCCGAAGCTCCCACCGCCGATCGACCGCTCGCGCATCCGCACGGCGCAGCGGGGACAGTCCGCGTGCCCGTCGCGGGCGTAGGACTCTCGCACACCACGTTCCTCCTCGGCGTCGAACTGCGCGCGCTCGCCCTCAGGACGCTCCGTCATCGCTCACGCATCCGCGATGCGGAGTACGACCTTGCCGAACTGCGCACCCGACGCGAGTCGCTCGAACGCCGCGCGGCCGTCCTCGAGTGAGAACACCGAATCCACCGGTGGCAGGAGCCGCCCGGCGGAGCACTCCGCGGCGATCGCGTCGAACTCGGCGTCGTTCCCCATCGTCGAGCCCATGATCGACCACTGGTTCCAGAACAGCTTGCGCACGTCCATGGCGAGCGTGTGCCCCGAGGTCCCGCCGCAGGTGACGAGTCGACCGCCGCGCGCCAGCGCACCCAGCGACTGCTCCCAGGTGCGCTCGCCGATCGAGTCGATCACCACGTTCACGCCACGCTTACCCGTGCGGGCGCGGATGGCTTTCCCCACGTCGACGGAAGAGTGATCGAGCAGTTCGTCCGCGCCCAGCGCACGCGCGCGTTCGAGTTTGTCGGCGTTCGACGACGTCACCCACACGCGCGCGCCTCGCGCTTTGCATATCTGCAACGCGGCCAGCGACACCCCGCCACCGATCCCCCAGATGAGCACCTCGTCGCCCGCGCGCACGGCCGCGCGCGTCACGCACATCCGCCACGCGGTCAGCGTCGCGAGCGTGAACGCTGCCGCCACATCGTCACCGAGTGACGCCGGGATGCGACGCACGTTCGCGGCCGGCACGACCAGTTCCTCGGCGAAGCTGCCCGGCAGATGTTCGCCGAGGAGACGGAATCTGATGCAGAGCGAGTGTTCCCCCGCCGCGCAGAACTCACAGCGACGGCACGAGATGCCGGGGTTGACGATCACGCGGTCACCTACGCGAACACCCGCGCGGTCGGCCTGCACGTCGTCACTCAGCTCAGTGACCACGCCCGTCGCGTCAGCGCCCATCGTCCACGGCGGCGTGATGGTCACGCCCGGGAGCCCACCGAGCGTCCACACGTCGAGCCGGTTGAGCGCAGCGGCACGCACGCGGACCCGCACGTGACCAGCGGCCGGCAACTCTGGCGCCGCGACGTCGGTGCGGTAACGCAACTGCTCCACGCCGCCGTGGGCGTCGATGGTCAGTGCTCGCATTGGCCCTCCCACCCGGTCAATCGCAACGCGCCCCCTGCCCACTCGTTATATTCGGTAGAAGTCGACCGCGCGGTCGCGCGGTCCCCCCTACTCCGACATCACTGCCGCGATGATCTCGATCAAGGTCCCGCCGCTCGGCGAATCCATCACCGAAGCGACTGTTTCCCGCTGGCTCAAGAACGAAGGCGACGCCGTCGCCATCGGTGACACGCTCGTCGAGCTTGAGACCGATAAGATCACCGTCGAAGTGCCCGCGCTCAATGCCGGAGTGCTCACCAAGCGTCTCAGGCAGGAAGGCGATGTGGTGCAACTCGCCGAGAACCTCGCCGAACTCGACGAGACCGCGAAGGGCGCCTCCGCCTCAGCGAAGCCTGCCGCCGCGCCTGCGGCCGCGCCAGTTGCGCCAGTTGCGCCAGTTGCGGCCGCTGCGCCCGCACCGGCCGTCGACGTCCGCACCGCCCCCAGCGCCGCCCGCCTCGCCGCCGAGCAGGGCGTCGACCTGAGCGGCGTCGCGGGCACCGGCCGTGGCGGTATCATCAGCAAGCCCGACGTCATCGCCGCCGCCGAAGCCGCCGCGAACAAGCCCGCCGCGCCGACTCCGGCCCCCGCAGCGTCTGTGCCGTCTGTGCCCTCTGTGGCGAACGCGGTTCCGATTCGCCCCAGCGGCACCAGAGAGACCCGCGAGAAGATGACGACGCGCCGCAAACGCATCGCCGAGAACCTCCTCCAGGCCCAGCACGCGACCGCCCACCTCACCACGTTCAACGAGATCGACATGTCCGTCGTGTCGGCCTTCCGCGAGCGGATGAAGGAGAAGGTGGAGAAGGAACAAGGCGTCAAGCTCAGTTTCATGCCGTTCTTCGCGAAGGCCGCCTGCATGGCCCTCAAGACGTACCCGATCGTCAACGCGCAGCTCGACGGCGACTCGATCATCTACAAGCACTACGTGAACCTCGGCATCGCGGTCGCGAGCGACGCCGGACTCGTCGTACCGAACGTGAAGGACGCCGACCAGCTCGGCATGATCGGCTTCAGCAAGGCGATGAACGCGGTCGCCAAGCGCGCCCGCGACGGCAAGCTCACCATGGATGACCTCACGGGCGGCACCTTCACCATCACCAACGGTGGCGTGTTCGGCTCGCTCATCTCAACGCCGATCATCAACTACCCGCAGGTCGCCATCCTCGGGCTGCACAAGACGCAGGACCGGCCGATCGCCATGAACGGGCAGGTCGTCATCCGTCCGATGATGTACGTCGCGCTCAGCTACGACCATCGCGTCATCGATGGACAGCAGGCGGTGCTCTTCCTCGTGAAGGTGAAAGAACTGATGGAAGACCCGACCGCGATGTTGCTCGACGGCTGAGTCTACCGCAGTCGCAACGCCGAGATCGCCGAGCGGAGCCACCATGGTTCCGCTCGGCTTTGCGTTCGGAGGGTGCCCGCGAGTGCGCCGAGTCGGCGCGCGAGTTCGAAGCGTGCGAAGCGGGCGCCGTCATCACCGTGGACGCGTCGGGCCTTGAGTGCCGCGCGCACCGCCTCGACGAGTCCGAGGTCCTCGGCAGCCCCCAGCCGCGCCGCAGGGAAACACTCCGCGCGCGCCACGCGCAACGACGCCGAGAGCCCGAACTCGAGCCGCGCGAGGTAGTCCTCTGTGCAGCGCGTTGGTGGGATGAGATGGGTGAGGGCCTGACCGGCCACCACCCCGACACGCTCCCCTGCCGCCACCGCACCGAAGATGATCTGCGCATCATCGCCGGCGGAGAGTTGGGTGCCCGAGCGTCCGGTGAGCGTGTAGGTGCCGCGAGCCGTCGCGTCGGCCCAACGCGCGATCGTGGCGCGGCGCGTGACGAGGCCTGAGCCCACGGGGAAAAACGGCGCCCAAGTCGTCGACATGCCGAACTCGTCGCGCGTGTGCCTGCGCTCCTGGAAGAAAGGACGCATCTCGCGCTCCACCCAGTCGGCGACGGGACCGGTGAACTCCACTGCGATCCGTCCAGCACCCCAGGCACCCACTTCAGTATGCGCGAGAGCGGTCGACACGACATGCGTGAGATAGTCGGGTTCGGGCACGTTATCGTCGTCGAACCACACGAGCAGTTCGCCTGTCGCTTCCTGCACCGCGAGTCGTCGCGCGGCAGAGAGACCCGGCTCCTCGGTGCGGTGGACCTTGGCCCACATCGCGCCAGCGGCAGTGCTCGCGCGCTCGGACGCACTCACACTCGCAGTAAGCCCCGCGAGGAACTCGGCGACGACCGATACTCTCTCGAGCGGCTCTGGGCTCGCCGAGTCAATCAGCCGATACTCGCGGGTCCAGCCCTCGGGGACCGTGAGCCGCCGCACCGCCGCCAAGACCCGTGAGAGCAGCGCGGGGTCCGGGGAGCGGGTGCAGGTGACGATGCTGATTCGGGGCATTGGTGCTTGGGAAGTTACTGCAACTGCTCGCACCACAGGGGCGCAGGGAACACAGGGGAACACAGGGCTAGAGCGAGACCCGTTTCACTCCTTCCAGGAGTTTCGGCACGTTGAAGTTGATCAGTAACGCGCGCTGTAGACCCGCCAGCTTGAGGTACGTCAGCGCCTGCGCAACGTGGACGGGATGCAGCCCTTGCACGCTCTTGAGTTCTACCACCAACTCGCGCTCCACCAGCAGATCGAGGCGAAAGTAGGTGTTGAGCTCGACGCCGTCGTACCTCAACGGCAGTCGACAGCCGGTTTCGAAGCGGACACCGCGTTTCCTCAACTCGTGGGCCAGACAACACTGGTACACGGATTCCAGGAGCCCCGGACCGATCGCCCGATGCACGGCAATCGCAGATTCGATGACAACCCCACTGAGCGGATCCCGCGCATCTCTTCTCACCGATCATCCTCAAGAACGCGGCCCCTGTGCCCCCTGTGTCCCTGTGGTGAATAGCAGGTCCCTCCCCACAACCCACACCGCCGTCCCTCACGGCGAACCATTAGATTCCCTCTTTCACCAACCCTCCCAACCGTGCCCGACCCCCAGCTCACCCCTGACGTCGTCGTGATCGGCGGCGGCCCCGGCGGCTACGTCGCCTCCATCCGCGCCGCGCAACTCGGTCTTTCCGTCGTCTGTGTCGAACTCGACAAGACGCTCGGCGGCACCTGCGTCAACGTCGGCTGCATCCCGTCGAAGGCGCTGCTCGGGTCCTCGGAGCACTACGAGTTCGCGCGGTTGCACGCGGCTGAGCACGGCATCGAGTACAGCGGGGTCTCGTTCGACCTTGCGAAGATGATGAAGCGCAAGGACGACGTCGTCGCGCAGAACACCAAGGGCGTCGAGTTCCTCTTCAAGAAGAACAAGGTCACCTGGGCCAAGGGCTTCGGTACGCTCAAGGCGGGTAACGTGGTCGAGGTGAAGGCCATCGACGGCAGCGTCACCACCTACCGCCCCAAGAACGTGATCATCGCCACCGGCTCCGTGCCGATGGAGCTGCCGTTCCTGCCCTTCGATGAGGAGCGCGTCCTCTCGAACGTCGGCGCATTGCGGATACCTGAGGTGCCCAAGCATCTCATCGTGATCGGCGGCGGCGTGATCGGTCTCGAACTCGGCTCCGTCTGGCGTCGCTTGGGCGCGATGGTCACCGTGATCGAGTACGCACCGACCATCCTGCCGGGCAACGATGCCGACATCGTCAAGGAAGCGTCGAAGATCTTCGCCAAGCAGGGCCTGGAGATGCACGTCGGCACCAAGGTCACGGGCGGCCATCGCGAAGGCGCGCGCATCGTGATCGGCGTGGAGCAGAACGGCGGTGCCCGCACCTTCGGCGCGGACTACGTCCTCGTCTCCATCGGGCGCCGTCCGGCGCTCACCGGTATCGATGCCAAGGCCCTCGGTCTCACCCTCGGCGCGCGCGGGGAGATCGTGGTGGACGACCAGCTGCGGACCAACCTGCCCAACGTCTATGCCATCGGTGACGCGATCGGCGGCAAGCTCCTGGCGCACAAGGCCGAAGACGAAGGCGTGATCGCGGCCGAGGTGATCGCGGGCAAGAAGGCGCACATGCACTACCACAACATGCCGAACGTCGTTTACACCTGGCCCGAGATCGCGACCTGCGGTTTGACGGAAGCCGACGTGAAGGCCAGCGGCCGCGCGTACAAGGTGGGCAAGTTCCCCTTCAGTGCGAACGGTCGTGCTCGGACCCAGGGCAACACGGACGGGTTCGTGAAGTTCGTCACCGACGCCAAGACCGACGAGATCCTCGGCTGCCACATGATCGGCCCCAACGTGAGCGACCTGCTCAGCGAGGTCGTGCTCGCGATGGAATATCGCGGCACCGCAGACGACGTCGGTGCGACCGTCCACTCACATCCGACGCTCAGCGAAGTGGTGAAAGAAGCGGCGCTGGGGGCTTTGGGACGGGCGTTGCACATCTGAGAGGCAGATGGTGGACAGTGGATTTGAGATGGTCGAAACGACGATGCGGGAGATGGCCCAGTGGCCGTCTCCCGCATCGTCGTTCCTGACACCTTACACCTCCCAGCTCACGCCTTCTACAGATACCTCTCCTGGATCACCTCGAGGTGATGCAACAGATGCCCCGCCGTGATCCACGCGATCGCGCGGACCGTGATCGGCTTTCCGCTGGCCACACCAGTGCGCGGCCAGGCCTCGGCGGGCAGCCCTTCGAAGAGCGTCACCGACGCGTCGCGCACTGATTCGAGTTCGTTCATCACCGAACCCATGTCGCGCGCGTTGGCGCCGCTCATCGGGGCATAGGCGTTCTCGTCGAAGGCGGGCAGCGGCGTCGCGTCGCCTCGCGCGATGCGCAACGCGCGATACGCGAAGATCCGCTCGGTGTCGGCGCAGTGGAGCAACACTTCCTTGAGCGTCCACTTGCCATCGGCGTATGCGCGATCGCCCTGCGACTCGCTGACGTCATGCAGCAACGCCGCCGCGATCTCCGCCCCGCCGATCAGCGCCTCCACCACATCGCCGTCGGGCACCTGCGCGATGTACCCCGCATAGAACGCGGGATACTCCGACGGATCAGGTCGCTGCGAGCGGTGCGCGGACATCGATTCCTCCAAGGGTAGATCGGACAGAATCTACGCCGAAACCCCATCCCGCGAGACCTCGGACAACGTGCCCAACAGAGGAACACGGTCGTTCTAAAGCCCCACTCTTGCCGTTCACTGTGTCCTCTGTGTCCTCTGAGGTGAATGCCGTCTGGATCCGTCCCACAAAACAAGGAGGGGACCGCCCAAAGGCAGTCCCCTCTGAATCCATTCGAAACAAGGACTCAGTCGTCCGCGAGCTTCGACAGGATCTGCTTCGGCAGGTACGCCGGCGTCACCATGCGGCGGCGGCGGCCGGTCTCGGCGCTGATCCGCTTCCAGAGCTCGAGTTCGCGCTCGGCGGCGGAGAGCTGCGTCTCCGCGACCTTGTCGCCATCGAGGTAGGCATGCACTGCCGGCGGCAGTTCTGTACGCGGAGGCGTCACCTCCCGGTCCGACGCGATCGCGTCAGCGGGGGTCGGCACACGGGGCTCGGCGAGCGGCTCACGTGCCGCATCACGGGGGTCTAGGTCTTTATGCATCACTGGTACCGATCCTCCAAGAGCTTCTGCAGCGCCTCGCGGGCGCGATGGACACGCATTTTCAGGGCACCGACCGTCGCGTCGAGCAGTTCCGCCATCTCTTCGTAAGAACGACCTTCGACGTGCTTCATCACGAACGCTTCCCGCAACGAGGAGGGAAGTGACTGCAGCGCCCCATTCAGATCGCGCCGCATCTCCCCCCGGTCGAGCTCCTCCTCCGGTGTCTCAAGCCCCGAAGGCTGATCGTCCTCCTCGTAACTGAGGTGCGTGCGCCGGATGTTCTTGAGCCAGTCCTTGCACCCATTCGCCACGATCCGGAACACCCACGCATCGAACCGGCCGCGCACTTCGGCGAGATGGTGATACGCCTTGATGAACGAGACCTGCAGGATGTCTTCCGCCACGTCCGCACTGCCCGTCATCCCGTAGGCGTGGCGATACAGTGGGTCGCTGTACCGCTCGATGAGGATGCCAAAGGCATTGCGGTCCCCGGCGAGCACGCGGTCGATGACCGCCTGATCGGCGTCGAGCGGATCGTCAGTGTGGGTCGGCTCTGTCGTCTTGAGAGGCACGACGCTAGTGTAACCCAACCACCGCGTCGAGGACAGTGCCAGCCCCCACGAAACGTCCCGTTCGAACCCGGTTCGTCGCATAGCAGGGACGAGCGACCGGAAGCGAGGTCACGCGCCCTTTCCCCCTTCCCTATCTCACGTCTCCCGCCTTCTAGGCAAAGACGCCCCAGCCGCGCTCGCGTATCAACGCGCCGTGCTCGTCCAGCCGCGGCGGTGCGAGGCGTACCGAGCCCGGCGAGAGCGGTGCCACGCCCGTGAGCGGCGAGGCCTCCACCGCCTGAAGCGCCTCGAGCACGGGCTTCACCACGCCGCAGGGCACACCCGCGTCTTCCAGCCGCGCGAGCCAGTGTGACGCCGGCGCCGTGTGTATCGCCGCGCCGATCGCTCCAACCACGCGCGCGCGTGCGGCAAGTCGCCCCGCGTTGGTGGTGAGTGCGGGGTCAGTCGCCAAGGTCTCCAGACCCAGCGCCCGAGCGCACGCGACGAACTGCGCGTCACTCCCCACGGCGATCACGATCGGGCGATCGGAGGCCTCGAACAGCTCGTAGGGGACCAGGTTCGGATGCGCATTCCCCCACCGCTTGGCCTCCGCCCCGGAGACGAGCGCGTTTTGTGCGACGTTCACGAGCGCCGCGGTGGCACTGTGTGCGAGCGAGACCGACAGGTGCCGAGGTGTCCGTCTACCACCCGCGAGCGCGGCGAGGACGGCGATTGCGGCGTCCTTCCCCGCCAACACGTCCGCGAGCGCGACGCCGACCTTCATCGGCGATCCGGTCGATTCGCCGGTGATGGCCATCCATCCGGACTCTGCCTGCACCACGAAGTCGTAGCCCGGTCGCGAACTGGCGAGCCCGAAGCCGGTGATGGTGCACCAGAGCAGGCGCGGATGTCGCCCGAGCATGGCGGTCGGCCCAAGTCCGAACTTTTCGAGTGTACCGGGCCGGAAGTTCTCGACCACCACATCCGCTTCCGACGCAAGACGCGCGAGTAGCTCGCGATCAGCCGCGCGAGAGAGGTCGGCCGCGATGCTCTTTTTGTTTCGGTTGACCGAAAGGTAGTAAGCGCTTTCACCTCGCTGGTCGAACGGTGGCCCCCATCCACGCGTGTCGTCGCCGAGCCCGGGACGTTCCACTTTGATGACATCTGCCCCCAGATCACCGAGGATCATGGTGCAAAGTGGACCCGCAAGGACGCGTGAAAGGTCGAGTATTCTGATGTTTTCAAGCGGAAGCGTCATGTTAGTGTTCTTATACTGTTCTTCTAGTGTTTTATAAACGGAGTAGAAAGTGGCGCGAAAAGCCTCGAAAATCCACTCGGTCAGTCACTTGCGTACGTCACGAAAAATCATATACTTGCGCCCGTTCATTTCGCGCAGCACCTCGCACCGGACCAAATCAATATGACCGATACCGCGAAGCCGGCTGAAACGGCCGCCGCTCCCGCTGTTCCGCCCAAGCGTCACCCCGGCCACCGCGGTCAGGATGTTCGCGACACTGTCGCCGAGATGGCGGCGAAGGCACACGAGATCTCGCTCGAGGCCGGTTCCAAGATGGCGGCCGCCATGAAGGACGTTGTCGGCGCCGCCGCCGGACTCGTCTCCTTCTCGATCGAGAGCGCGCGCGACCTCGTGCAGTATATGGTCCGCCGCGGGCAGATGACGCAGGACGAGGCCGACAAGCTGGTTCGTGAGGCGGAAGAAGCCTGGCTCAGGAAGAACAAGGGCAAGCCGCTTCCCAAGCCGTCCGCTGCGTCGGCGGTACTCAACAAGCCGGCCGGCAACCTCGCCCATCCCAACCCCGCCGCGCTGCCCGCCACCATGACCGCGGCAAAGCCGACCATGGCGAAGGCGGAGTCCAAGCCGGCCGCGAAGCCGGCCGCGAAGCCAGCCGCGAAGCCAGCCGCGAAGCCCGCCGCCAAGAAGGCCCCCGTGGCTGCGAAGAAGGCGGCCCCGGCGGCAAAGAAGCCTGTGCCGGCGAAGAAGGCCCCCGCCGCGAAGAAGCCCGCGCCCAAGAAGTGATCATCGGGTCTCCACTCGATCGTCGAGCGCGCACCCTCGGGTGCGCGCTCGTTCTTTCTTTCCGCTGATGTCGCGCGTCCCCCGTGGCGACGCGGTCGCGCTCACCCAAGCGCTCGTCTCGATCGACAGCCGAAATCCGTCGCTCGTGCCCGGTGCACCCGGCGAGCAGCCGGTCGCCGTCGCACTCGCGACCACCCTGCGCGAGTGGGGCTGCGTCGTCGAGCGACGCGATGCGCTCCCCGGGCGGCCGAACGTGATCGCCCGACTCGTCGGCCGGGGCGGCGGGAGATCGCTGCTCCTCAACGGCCACCTCGACACGGTCGGCGTCGAAGGCATGTCGCACGCACCGTTCGCCCCGACCATCCGCGACGGTCGGCTCTACGGCCGCGGCAGCACGGACATGAAAGCCGGCATCGCCGCCATGTGCGCCGCAGCGGTGCGTGCCGCCGACGCCGGACTCGCCGGCGACGTGATCCTCGCCGCGGTCGCCGACGAGGAGTTCGCGAGTCATGGTACGCGCGCGCTGCTCGCCACTGGCCTCCGTGCGGATGCGGCCATCGTCACCGAACCAACACGGCTCGCGATCTGTCCGGCACACCGTGGCTTCGCATGGGCCGACATCACGGTCGAGGGTCGCGCCGCACACGGCTCGCGCTATGACGTCGGAGTGGACGCGGTCACGCACGCAGCACTGTTGATCGCCGAACTCGACGCGTTCCATCGCACCGTGCTCGAACGACGCACACACCCACTCCTTGGACGTGCGTCACTGCACGCCGGCACCATCCTGGGCGGATCGGGCATCTCCACCTACCCGGAGCGGTGCACGTTCTCGCTCGAACGGCGCACGTTGCCGGGCGAACGCGGCAGCGACTTCGCCGGCGAAGTCACCGACGCCATCGCCCGAGTGCGGGCCCGCACGCCACAGCTTCGTGCGTCGGTCTCCCCGGGGTTGGTGCAAGAGCCGAACGATGTCCCGCTCGACCATCCGCTCGTCTCCGCCCTCCAAGCAGCGGCGCGAGCGGCCGGCGATCCCGTGATCGTCGAAGGTCTCTCCTGCTGGACCGATGCGGCCTTGCTCAGCGCCGCCGGTATCCCTGCCATCTGTTACGGCCCCGGCGACATCGCACTCGCCCACGCTGCCGAGGAATACGTGAAGGTCGACGAGATCACGCGCGCCTCCGACGTACTCGAGCGATTCATCCTCGGCTGGTCGGGCCGCGCGGTGAGCGCATGAGTCTCACCTTCGCACAGTACGACGCCCTGGAGCGTGCCATCGTCGATGGCGCACGCATCACGTTCTTCCGGCGCGGCACGGAATACCTCGTCATCCCGATGAGGATCATCACGGTGGGCGGCGCCGAGGCCGTGGTGGCGCGACACCCCACCACCGGCGCCTCGCTCACCATCCGCCTCGACGAGACCTCGGGCTTGGGACTCGTGAAATGAGCGCGCGCTTCCCGCTGGTCTCGGTCTTCGCCGACGAATCCTGCCTCGGCAACGGGAAGGAAGGGGACAATCCCGGTGGCGCCGGCATCCTCGTGGAGTACGAGCATCCGGACGGTCGCATCACGCGCCGCGACCTCTGGGTGTCCGAGCCGGGCACGACCAACAACCGGATGGCGCTGCGCTCGGTCATCGAGGCGTTCCGGGCCCTCTCGGCGAAGGACGCACAGTTCAGCGTGTTGTTCACCACCGACTCGCGCTACCTGGTCGATGGGCTTTCGAGCTGGGTGTTCGGCTGGGCGCGCAACGGGTGGAAACGAAAGACCGGTGCGATCGAGAACCTCGGCCTCTGGCACGACGCGCTGCGCGCGACGGAGGGCCATCAATATTGTTGGCAGTGGGTGAAGGGGCATGCCGGACACCCGCAGAACGAATACGCCAACGATCTCGCCGTGCGCGCCGCGACGCAGCAGTCGAAGTCGGACGGATTGATCGCGTCCGGGTTCGACGAGTGGCTGGCCGCACGACGGGTGAAGACCGGAGAACGCCTCGCCGTCGCACCGTTCCCGGATGGCGAGCGGTTCAAGCCGTCCCCATCTTTGCCTCAGGGATGACGCACTGACCGTGGACGCACTCGACCTCTTCTTCCGCCGACTCGTCCTCTCCGCTCAGGCGGCGGGGATGCTCGACCGACCCCTCGAGGTTGGCGAGATCATGGACCGTCTCGCGCCATATGGAGCGGCGCGGCGCGATGGCAAAGTCGACACACATGACGACTATCAACACCTCGTCATGCGTTTGCTCGCCGGCGAACGCGACCTCGTCTTCGCTGACGATCTCATGCAGGACGACCTGCGGGCCGAGCTCGCCTCGCCCAACCCCGACCTCGGCGTGCTGCGCACGTACCGGAACGCGTCCGTCCGCCTTTCCACCGGTGGCACGCAACAGGTGCTCGCCGGCGACACGAACATCGACCTGACGCCACCGACCCCGATGAAACCCGGGCCGGCGGTGCGTGCGAGCAAACCCGTGCCTGTCGCGGAGCCGAGCGCCGAGCCGACCAGCGGTCCGAGCGGCAGCGCGATCGTCGAGCCCGCCACCATGGCGCGTGACAACAACGCGCTGTTCGACGCGTTCGGGGGTACTGGAACGGGCACGGGCGGTTGCCCGTATTGTGCTCAGCCGGTGCCCGACGGGCGCCCGGTCAAGTTCTGCCCCTCCTGCGGCCAGAACCTTCTTGTGAAACGCTGCCCCGGTTGCAGCGCGGAGATCGAACAGGGATGGAAGTTCTGCGTGACCTGCGGACGCAAGGCGACGTGACGGCGCTCGGCCGGATCCTGCTCGCCATCGTGGTGTCCGTCATGCTCGGGGCCTGCGCGGGACCGCAGGCGCCGATCGACCCTCAGAAGCCGATCGTGCGGGGGCCGAACTGGCCGGTGAAGTCCCGCGAACACGTGGACCTCTGGCTGCACGGCTATGCGCTGCTCCTCGAGGACACGGCCACGGTGCCGATCTTCGCGCGCGACTATCGCACGCTCATCACCATCGAGAAGAACAAGCGCGCGGTCTACACGCCGTTCGACTCGCTGCGCTCGAGCTTCGCGGCGACGCTGCGGAACCGCCCCGCCCTCGAAGGTGCGCAGTTCCTCGCCCTGTACTTCGGGTCTTGGGAAGAGATGCGCCAGGCCTTCGACTACTTCCTCAAGGCCGAGGGCGACGCGAACCGCTCGGGCAACCGCGAGGTCGCGGGGATCGTGGCGTTCCTGGCCCAGCAGTATCCGCGCGCCGAGGACCGTGCGTTCGCCAAGAGGTTCCTCGTGGCGCTCGAGGCCGAACGCGCGGCGTTCTTCCACGATTGGTGGGTGCAGGAGCAGCGGGTGCGTACGACCGGGCTCTCCACGTTCGACTCACTCTGGCAGTCGAAGTGGCGGCCCGCGCTGCAGCCGTACCTCAATCACACGCAGCAGACGAGCGGCGACTTGTTGCTCTCGATGGTGCTCGGCGGTGAGGGGCGTGCCGTACCTGCGGGCAAACAGCTGAGTCAGTATGCCGTCGCCTGGCCGCGCAGCGCCGACAGCGCCGCAGTCGCGCTGTTCGTGTTCGCGCACGAGGCGGCCGGCGCGATCGCCGCGGTGGCGATCAACGACCATCTCACGCCGGTGCAGCAGCGAGAGGGGGTCGGCACTCGATTGCAGGCCGTGGGGCTCGTGCGCGGTGGGGCGTTGCTGGTCGAACGGATCGACCCGACGCTCACCGAGGCCTACGCGCGCTGGTACCTGGCGCAATCCGGCAAGCCCGTGCCCACGAGTGACGCACTCGTCGCACTCACCGAGGCGTTCCCGATGCCCGCCGAGATGATCGAGTCGATGCGTCGTCAGATCCGGATTGCCGGGAGCGGTATCTAGTGTTGCCTGCACCGGACCTCCCGCGTGCCGCGCTGGAGCGCGTGCTCCTGCGCGCCGCCGAGTTGCACACGGCGCACGGTGAACTGCCCGAGGTGATGACGGAGACGGACCTCCTCAAGTTGGCGGACGAGGTGGGAATCTCCGCCTTGGCGGTGCGTCAGGCACTCGCGGAGGAGCGCATGCGCGTGACCTTGCCCGAAGAGCGCGGCGTGATGGCGGCACTCGCGGGACCGGTGGGCTTCACCGCTTCGCGCGTGGTGCCCGGCCTCGCAAAGGACGTGCTCGCACGCATCGACGGCGAGCTCGATCGCGAGGAGAATCTCACCGAGCGCCGCCGCTTCCCCGACCGCATCGTGTGGGGGCCGCGCGGTGGGTTCGCGGGCGCGGTGCGGGGTCTGGTGCGGTTGGACGGGCGTGGCTTCCCGCTCACCAAGAGCGATGAGGTGAGCGCGACGGTGCTGCAGGTGGAGCCTGGCCGGGTGCACGTGCGCATCGAGGCGTCGATGGCGACGCGGCGGTCCAACGCGCTGCGCAACGGACTGTTCGGAGTCCTGGGCGGTGGGGCCATCGCTGCCGCGTTGTTGGCGATGAGCGTGATGGCGCCGGTGGCGCTGGTCGCCGGTGCGGTCGTCGCAGCCAGCGGCCCGGTGCTGGCGCGACGCAACTATCGTCGTGATGCGGGCGCGACGCAGCTGACGATCGAGCAGACGCTGGATCGGCTGGAGTTCAGCGAGGGGAAGAAGCGGACGTTGCTGGATCAGTTGCTGCTGCCGGGGAAGTGACGGAGCGTCTGGTTCCCCCTCCCGGGCGTCAGTAGCTTTCACCCGATGCCCGCCCTCAACGCCTACGTCCCCGCCGCTGACCCGCCAGAGCGGATCCGCGAAGCTGAGCGTTTCGGCACGGCCATCCTCCCCGACGTCTCCCGCACGTTCGCCATCAGCATCCGCTTCCTCCCGGGCACACTCGGCCGCGCGGTGCTGACGGCCTACCTGCTCTGCCGCATCGCCGACACGGTCGAGGACGACAACAGCACGTCCCCGGAGCGACGCGGGGAGTTGCTCGACGCATTCCTGCGCGCGCTCGCCGACCGTGATGCCGCCGATGCGTTCCCGGGACTGGCGAAGAACCTGAAGGGCGACGCGGCGCACCTCGCGCTCGTCGCACGCACGGACCTCGTACTCGTGCTCTTCCGCACACTCCCGCCGCGCACACGCGCACGAGTCGCGCATTGGGTGCGCGAGATGGGACTCGGCATGGCGAAGTTCGTGCGGCAGTATCCCAAGGGCATCCGTATCCAGACACTCGCCGAGTACCGCGAGTACTGCTACTACGTCGCCGGCACGGTGGGATGCATGCTCACCGAACTCTGGCACGAACACGCACGTGCGGTGGGCAAGGTGGAGTTCGACCGCCTGTGGGTGAAGTGCCAGGCGTTCGGCGAGGCGCTGCAGACGGTAAACATCCTCAAGGACATCGCTTGGGACGCGCAGCACGAGAACTCCATCTATATCCCGGCGGATGATCTCGCGGCGCAGGGGAGTGGCCACGAGACACTGCTCTCACCCGAGCATCTCGAGCGCAACCACAAGGCCGTGCTGCGTTTCGTCGACCTCGCACGTACGGACCTCGACCAAGCCCTCGAGTACATCCTGTTGATCCCGCGGCGGGCGTTCCGCATCCGCGCGTTCTGCGTGCTGCCGCTGCTCTTCGCGTATGCGACGTTGCGCGACCTCTCGGGCTCGCGCGCGATGCTCACCAAGGGCGGGCAGGTGAAGATCTCGCGCCGCGAGGTGAAGGCCTTGATGCTCGTGGGTGTCCTCTCCCTGGTCAGCAACTCGGCGCTGCGTCGCCTCGTGCGCCGCGTGAAGGCGCGTCCCTTCACGCTCGTGCCCACCGCGAGCTGAGGCCCGCGCGATGAGGCTCACGCGTCCGCTCCGGTTCGTCGGCGCGTTCCGCACGGACGAGGTCGCGTGCGCGGTGTACAGCGAGGGCGCGGGCGTGGGTCGTATCATCCCGCAGGCCATCGCCGTCCCGCACGACGTCGGCGATCTCGTGCATCTCGTGGAGTGGGCGTCCGTGCAACGCGTCCCGCTCACGGCGCGCGGCTCGGCGAGTTCGATGGCCAACGGCGCGCTCGGCCCAGGTGTGATCGTCGATCTCGCACGCTTCGACCGACTCGGCGTGCCCGGGCATGACGCGCACACGCTCGTCGCCGGCGCGGCAGTCACACGCGACCGCATCCAGCAGGCGGCCGTGCACGCCCGTCGCAGCTTTCCCATCGACCCGTCCAGCTCGTCGTTCGCCACGATCGGCGGGATGGTCGCCACGCACGCCGCGGGCGCCCGCACGGTGAAGTACGGCCCGCTACGCGACTGGATCATCGCGCTCGAGTGCGTGTTCGCCGACGGTACCCACGCGACGCTGCGCCGCGGTGACCGCGGCGAGGACGTACCCGCGCTGCAGCGGTTCCTCAGGGATGTCGCGCCACGCATCCACGGTGCCGACCCGACGCACCTGCGCCACGCCGGCGTACGTAAGGAATCATCGGGCTACGGACTCGACGCCTGGCGCGAGTCCGAGGATGCGATCGATCTCATCATCGGCAGCGAGGGCAGTCTCGCATTCATCGTCGGCGTGGAAGTCAGACTCACCACGTTGCCTGGCGGGACGGCAAGCTGCCTCGCGGGGTTCCGCGATCTCGAAGCCGCTGCCGCGTCGGCTGTGCAACTCGCGGCGCACGGTGCCAGCGCAGTGGAGTTGCTCGACCGCAGCTTCCTCGACATCGCGGCGAGCGAAGGTGATGCGTTCCCGCTGCCGACCGGTCTTGAAGCAGTGCTCATGGTGGAAGCTGAGTCCAGCGACGAAGCCGGCGCACGCGCGCTAACGCGAGACCTGGCCGCGCGCTGCGAGGCTGGCGGCGCAACGCATGTCGAACTCGCGCTCTCGACTGGAGAGGAGACGCGGCTCTGGCACCTGCGACATGCCGCCAGCCCCATCCTGAATCAACTCGCGCCGCGCTGGCAGTCGCTGCAGCTGGTGGAAGACGGCTGTGTGCCGCCGGCACGCTTCGCGGAGTACGTACGTGGAGTGCGCGTCGCGCTGCTGGAAGCGAGGACACGCGGCGTGATCTTCGGTCACGCGGGTGACGGGCATGCGCACGTGAATGCCTTGGTCGACACCACTGAGCCGGACTGGCGGGCGCGCTGCGAGCAGCTGCTGTTCGCAGTCACCGCTCTCGTCGCCTCGCTCGG
>JBJXGK010000032.1:0-36185 GCA_046153705.1 Gemmatimonadaceae bacterium | reverse complement strand
CGATGACACTCGGCGCGCCGACGGATCATGACGTCCGTTGCGCCGCCGATGTGGCTCGTGCGCTGGAGATGCCGCACATCGTACATCCGGTGCGTTTCGAGCCGTTCGTGTCCTACGCGGATCGATGCGTGGAATGGGAGCGCCACTCGGCGAGCATGAGTTCCGTGCACACCTGGGCTGGGGTGGAGGCGCTCGCCTCGCTCGGCGGCGGATTGCTCTCGGGCTACATGGCCGACGTCCGACACCTGCCGGCGCGTCCGGCGACGCGCGAGGCGATGCTCCAGTGGGCAGCGGGGCGCGCGATCGCGCCTGAGCGGCTGGCGAGGATGCTGCGTCCTGAACTCCGTCCGCTGGTCGCGGAAGTGATGGAGCGCGTTCACGGCGCCTACGACGCGCTCGGCGCAGAGCGGGACGCGCCGTCGGCGGCGCCCGTGCGCTCCACCGACGCCTCGTGGCGGTGGTTCATGGCGGTGTACATGCGATTCCACGCCGGCGCCGTGCCGTGGCGATTGTCGTTCGGCGCTTGGCCGGTGTTGCCGATCATCGATCAGGCGTTCATCGAGGCGACGCTACGTATCCCGCTCCCGATGATCGCCGGTCGCACGATGCAGGACGCGGTGTTGCGCAAGCGATTCCCGGCGCTCGCGCGCGTCCCGCTCGACCGCAATGCGCACGATACGCGTCCGCTCGTCGAGACTTGGCGGTCGCGGCTTTCCGCAGCGACTCAGCGTCTCCGCGCGCCGACGCCGTCCGTCGAACAGCGGTTCTACGTGCGCATGTATGACTACGACAATCCGGGCTGGCGGGCGATCCGCGAGGCCGCCGAGCCGGGACGCGCGGCGATGTCCGAGTGGTTCGACACCGCCGAGCTCGGATCGATCGTGCCGACGCCGTCCCACGATGTGGCACATGCCGATCCCATCGCCGAGGGATTCGGCCCGAAGATGCTCACCGGTCTGATGCGCGGCCTCGTGTTGGCCAAGGAGCGAAGGCTATGAAGGTGGGTGCCTGGGAGCGGACGGAGTCCGCAGGTTGGTTGCGACTCTCGACACGCGTGGAGTGGGAGGACGTGGCGCGCGCTCCGGAGACATTGTACCTCGAATGGCGCGCCGATTCGTCCGGCCCCGTGGCGGCCGTGACACCGGAGCCTGATGCGGCGTTGCTCATGACGTATCCGCTGGCGATGGCGCTCGGCGAGCGGCGATTGGTCGTTGAAGGCACGGTGTCGCCGCGCCTCGCTGACGGCGCGCGTCTGGTGATGGCGCTGATCGCACGCGGGCGGCCCTCGCTGCGCGAAGTACGTCTCGAACTGCAGGAAGGCTTCGCTCCCGTGCCCACTGCGCCTCGTGACGCCGCACTCTGCCTCTCCGGCGGCGTCGATGCGCTGGCGGCGTTGCAAGCGAATCTTCGCGACGCCCCTTCGGACAACGCCGCGCGGTACCGCCACGGGATCTTCGTGTTCGGGCTCAACACGTACGATCATGCTGACGGGCGGGTGGTCCCCGCACGCGAGGCGGCGGCGTGGGAGTACGTCGATCGCCTCGCACCGTTCGCGCAGTCGCTCGGACTCTCGCTCGTGCGCGTGCGCACCAACCTGCGCGCGATGTATCCGAGTTTCGAGTCGTGGAGTTCGGTGACGTTCGATGCGCATCTCGCGGCGATCGGCCAGTCGATGCGGACCCGCCTGTGCTCACTCGCGATCGGCAGCCACGGAGCGGTGCTCACCGAAGGGTTGGCGCAGGATCCGCGCATACAGCCCTTCCACTCGACGCACGCGCTGGACGTGCATGGCACGCAGAACATGGTGCCGCGCCTGGAGAAGCTGCGCGGCCTTCTCGAATGGCCCGAGGCGATGGCGCAGCTCCGGGTGTGCTTCCTGCTCGACGTCCCCGCGCCGGGTACGCGGAACTGCGGTCGCTGCGAGAAGTGCGTCCGCACCATGCTGCAGTGCATCGCGCTGGGTGCGGAGCACTCGCCGCCCGCCCGCGGGGCGTTCACGCGGTGGGTGGACGTGGCGGCCGTCGATGCGTTGACACGCGGCCCCAAGCCACCGCGCGGATTCTATGCGGTGCTCGCACCGATGCTCGCGGCGCAAGGGCGTGGGGACCTCGCGGCCGCGGTACGACGGGTTGAGCCGAACTGAGCCGAAGAGAGCCGTGCTTCGCTGCCGCTCAGCGCGAACCGCGTTCACGCATGCCGTCGATCGCGCCTGACGCTTCGTGCATCTCGACGAAGTCGTCGATCCACTCCTCGGGCGGCTTGAAGGCGCGGCGCCAGTAGTATCGTCGCGTCGCTCGGATGAGCCGTCGCCACGCGGCGAGCGGCGCGCCCCCGACGCGGAGCCCCTCGGGAACGGGGTACCGCACGGCGCGGAAGCGACCGTAGTCCTTGATGTGCGAACCGATGAACGCTTCCGTTGCCTGAGTGATGCTCTTGAGGTGCGTGACGGCGGCGCCCGGGACCCACCGGCCGATGAGACCCGAC
This sequence comes from Gemmatimonadaceae bacterium, assembly GCA_046153705.1. Taxonomy (GTDB): domain Bacteria; phylum Gemmatimonadota; class Gemmatimonadetes; order Gemmatimonadales; family Gemmatimonadaceae; genus Pseudogemmatithrix. The sequence continues at coordinate 33,701 of JBJXGK010000032.1, read as the reverse complement.
TCCAACATGCTGAGCATGAGGTCGGTCTCCTCCGAGCCGCGTGTCGGAAAGTCCGGGTGTCGACCGAGCGACTGGTCATAACGGAAGCGACGTTGATCGGCGGTCCGCGTCACGTAGTTGGTGCCGAACGGCAGCATGTGCTCGAGAGCTGGCAGCACGATGGGGTCGGGTCCCAGGTCGCGGTACGCGTAGATGCCGGCGATGCGCGGCAGCGCACGACTGAACCACTCGGGCAGCGGTCCGTCGAATGCCACCGCGATGGGCCCGCCGAGTAACGAGGCGTCAGGCCAGCTGCGAAACGCCTTGATGTACGTCGTGAGCCACGCGGGCGACACCAGGGCATCGTCGTCGATCCAGAGGATGTAGGCCCCTCGCGCTTCGTCCACCGCGCGGTTGCGTGCGGCGGAGAGCCCCGGCGTGCGCTCCACGAACGCGCGGATGGGCAAGCGGCTCCGGAAGCGCTCGATCACCTGCGGCGTGTCGTCCGTGCTCGCGTTGTCGACGAGCACCACCTCCCACGCGACGCCCGGGTCCTCCAACACGCAGAGACTCTCCAGCGCACGCGCGAAGATCGGCCCGCGATTGCGGGTGCAGATGGCGATGCTGGCGACGATCTCAGGCATCGGCGAGGGAGAGGAGCTCATGGGCGTGGGCAGACGCCTCCTCTGGCGAAGCGGCCATCCGGACGAGTGGCGAGGCGTGCGTCCACGACCGGATGAAGTGATGCAACTTGCCGTAGCTGTTGTCGAGCACCACGTGCGGGATCCCGAGCAGCATCGCGAGGACGTGGCCGTGCAAGCGGTCGGTCACGAGTACGCGGCCACTGGAGAGCAGGGAGACACCTCGGGCGAGGCGCCGGCGGGCCAGCGGGACGTAGGTGCGCGGGAGGAGCAGTCGGGCGGCCGGCGCCAACCGCGGACGTCGAGTCGCCTCATCGCGAAGACGGTCACTCCACGCGATGAGCGGGGTGATGGGCTCCGCGATCCAGTCGACCGCGTCGGAGGGGCGATGCGCAGGGAAGCTGTCTTCCTTGTCGTCGCGCTTGAGCCACAGCACGTCGCGAGCCGGCGCCGCACTGCGCGAGAGCGCGCCGAGCGCGAACGCGAGATCCGGTGCGAGTCGTACCGGCGTCTTGAACTCCCGTCGCATGAATGCGAGGCTGGCCGTGTCGCGCACGAGGATCGTCACCCGTTCGTGCCCGTTCCACACCGCCTGCGATCGGGCGAGCGACTCCTCACGCTGGAAATGCACACTCTCGGGCAATTGCACGATGCGATTGCCCGGGAAGTCGGCGACGACGCGTTCACGCAGTCGGAGGTGGCGCTCCCACAGATCGCCGAAGCTCCCGCCACCGGTGAAGAAGATGGTGCCTTCTCCGATCGCGCGTGCGAGCGTCGCCCGGTCGTACGTCGCGGCATCACAGGTGTACGTCGGCGCCGGCGCGCCGAGCGTTCGCAGCGCGGAGAGCGCGCCGAGCCAGATCGCGCTGTCGCCGACGTTCGAGTGGGCCGGGAAATCGATGAGTGCGGTCGCGCTCGCGCCCTGCACCAACGGCTTGAGCGACTCGAGCAGCGTGAGGCGGAGCGTCTCGACCAGTGTCGGCTGACCGCCCGGAGCCGTCACGTCGAGCCCCCGAATCGCGGATCGAGGAAGATCCCGCCGTTCGACCCGAGCACACGCGATACCTCGACGAGCACCGATGGACCCGCTGCCCATTCGCGCAATGTGGGCGCATGCCACGCGACCGCCTGTAGTCGATACGTTCCCGGCCCGAGGTTCGCGGCGAAGGAGACATCGAGCGTGAACGGACCCTCCGACGGCAGCGCGACTCGCTGTGCCGGCATGACCATCGCGGCGACGCGCTGCTCGGTCGGCATGGACCACACGCGCACACCGACTTCCAGCTCGGCGAAGTCCGCGCGACGCACCGAGCCACCGAGACGCACGGACAGTCGCTGCCCCGGAGCGATGGCCGTCCGCTCCGAGTCGAGCGCGAGCGAGTGCCACGCGACCGGACACGGTCCCACCTCGAGTTCGGCGTCACGGCCTGACTGCGCGACGTACGCGGCGACGCACTCCGGGGCGGGACCGTCGAACGCCACAGTCCCGTGCGAGAGGAGGATCGCGCGCTGACAGAGCGAGGCGATCCGCTCGAGTTGATGCGAGACCACGACGACCGGGATCCCGCGACGCACCTCGGCCGCGAGCCGGTCGAAGGCCTTCGCCTGGAACTCACGATCACCGACCGAGAGGATCTCGTCGACGAGGAGCACGTCCGGTTCGGTGTGCACGGCGATGGCGAATCCGAGCCGCGCATTCATGCCGCTCGAGTAGTGCTTCACCGGCGTGTCGAGGAACTCCTCGACGTCGGCGAACGCGACGATCGCGTCGAAGTGTCGTCGGACCGCCGCACGCGAGAGCCCGAGGATCGCGCCCTGCAGGAAGATGTTCTCTCGGCCGGTGAGTTCGGGGTGGAAACCCGCGGCGACTTCGATGAGCGCGCCGATGCGTCCGCGAACGTCGACCGAGCCGAGGTCGGGCTGTAGCAGTCCGGTGAGCAGTCGGAGGACCGTCGACTTGCCGGCGCCGTTCGCTCCGATGATCCCCAGCACCTCGCCCGGACCTACGCGGAACGAGACGTCGCGCAGCGCCCAGAACTCACCGTTCGCATCCGTCGCGCCCGCGCGGCGTGTCCCGCCGACTCCGATCCCCTGCGCGAGACGACGACCCATCGCGGGCAACACCTCGCGTAGCGAATCGGCGCGACTCCCCAGGCGGAATCGCTTGGAGACCTGCGTGAACTCCACGTGGCCGATCGGCTCAGTCAATCCAGTCTCGCAGCAACCGCGCCTCCCAGGCCCGGGCCCATCGCCAGACGATTCGGCGATCTCGTAGCTGCTGCACGAACGCCAGGCGCCGGCGGAGCGTCTCCGAGCCCGATAACGCGCGCTCCACCGCCTCGGCGACGTCCGCCCGGCCTTCGCGGCGCGCGAGGTCGCGCACGTAGCCGAACTGTCGCACGTCGTAGTCATGCCGACAGTAGATGCGCGAGACCCGCGACAAGTCGAGCGTCCGCCGATCGAACGTGCGGCAGTCGTCCAACACGCCCAGTGATTCGAGCACGAGCATGGTGCGGTAGCAGTTGTTGCATCGTCCGCAGTTGTCGCCGCTGTCCGACTTCCAGCACACGCGGAGATGCGCACGGGCGATCGGCGAGCGCACCACGGATTCGGTCTTCTGCACGCGCATGAAGGCCGGGCCATCGTGGAGAACGCGGAGCCGCGACGAATGGAACATCGGATCGACCAGCGGATGCGATCCCCAGAACCGCAGGTCTCCGTAACCCGCCGAGGAGCCGAGGAGGACGGTGTGGTACCGCGCACCGAGCGCGTGGGCGACCCCCGCCAGCGCCGCGCCATGTGAATGGCGCGGCCAGTCGGTCCGCGCGAAACAGGTCTCGCGCAGGTTGCTGCGCACCACGACGAGCGGCTTGGCGAGTCCTGTCGCGGCTTGGCGGAGCGACTCGACCACACGAGTTCCAGCCCGCTCGTTGGAGAGCAGCACGTCGAAGCCATGCACGTAGATCAAGTCGTCGATGTGCACAGTACGCGGCGTGCCCTCGCCGGCGTCGTGGCGCAGCACGGTGAAGAAGGAATCGACTCCACCGGTGAAGAAAGCGGCGGTGCGTTGTGCGGAGGTGGGAGAGCCGGTGCCGACGTGTGCGGCGACGGCATCGTGCGCCGCGGCATCCAGCGCCACCGCGCGACATTCCGGGAACCAAGTCTGCCACACCCGCTGGACCTCGCGTACCTGCTCGAGCAGCTCTTGATCGACCGCGACGTCGAGCCGCACGGGTTCGCGTCTCAGCGCAGAGACGGGCGCGAGCCAGATGAGGAAGGGATCGCCCGATACTCGCAACGCGTCGGCGTCATGGTCGGCGACCTCGAGCCACCACGACTCATCGAGCCCGTCCACCTCACTGCGGACCCGGGCCGCCAGCCGCGACCACCCGGCACGGTCGGGTGACGCCGCGCACGTGAGATCCGAGACGACGAGCGTCACGCGATCTCCGCGAACCGCGGCTCGGCGCGTCGGAAGAGGGTGAGGCCGACGATGAACACGCCGATCGATGCAAGCGCCGCCGCGAGCGCCGGGCCTGCAGCGGGCAACGTGCCCGTGAGGAGCAGGTCGCGATACGCCGTCACGATCGGCGTCATCGGGTTGAGCGAGAGGAGCGCGCCGGCCACGCCATCGATCGGGGGCAGGGGATACAGTACCGGCGTGGCGAACAGCCAGAGCGTGATGCCGACGTCGAACACGTGGCGCACGTCGTTCCACCACAGATTCGCCGCGGCGAGCAACAATGCCAGCCCCACGGTGAAGGCCAGCTGCACGAGCACGACCAGTGGCAGCAGCAGCGCGGTGGGGTGCAGTGGCAAGCGGAACCAGATGAGCAGTCCGGCCAGCACCACCAGCGTCACCGCGAAATCGACCAGTGCGACACACACCGAGGCGAGCGGTAGCACCTCACGCGGGAACGCGACCTTGGAGACGAGGTACGCGTTGCCGGAGAGCGACTGCATCGCGCTGCGGAGCGCCGATGCGGTGAGTCCCCACGCGGCGAGCCCGGTGAACGCGAAGACCGAGTACGGGACCTGCGGATCACTCGGCACGAACCGGCCGAGGATGACCGAGAAGAGGAGCATCTGGAGCAGCGGCGTCAGCAGCGCCCACGCGATGCCGAGCAGCGCGTGGCGATAGCGAACCGTGAGGTCACGACGCACGAACGACCACAGCAGCTCGCGTGCATCCCAAGCGGTCCCGCCCCTCCGGTGCATCCGTTCCTCCCTCGTGGTCGCGGAAGGTACGAGCCTCTCTCCTCACCCGGAAGGCCACGGCCGTACATCTCCGGGAGCGCTACCCGCGATGTGACCACGCGTGGCCCGCTTCGCACGCGTGGCCGTCGTCCGTGCGGCCGCGGCACTCGCGATCATAGCTAGCCTTGGGATGCTGCGTTCGCTCGTTGGCCATCTCGTCGCGGCGCCGGCGCGGTGGGAGCGTCGTGGCGAACGGGAGCTACCAGATGCCCAAGCGCACGTCCTCGACCTCGCGTTGCCAGTCGACACCGGCCCAGCGCTCGATCGCGGAGCAGGCGGCATTCTCCGCGGCGGCCGGCGGCGCGGGGCCCGGTGCCGGTCGCAGGCGCAGGAGCGTGACTTCGGTCGGATACTGTCGGACGACCTCGAACTGGCCGCAGCGCGATTGCAGCATGGGGCTGAGGCCCCACTGCTCGATGTGTACATGGGAGAGCAGCACTAACGAGACCTTCTGGTCTCGAAGCCATGCGAGCAGGGAATCCGGATCGCGTCGTTGGACCGCCAGCGACTGACGGATCGTCGTGCGGCCGCTCAGCGCGAACACCGTCGAGGGCTTCGCGGTGAGCACGGGCGACTCGTCGGCCAGGCTGTCGAGGGCGTGAACCGCGGCGAAGAAGTCGCGCTGACGCGGGCTCACGCAGCCCAGGCTGACGGTAGTCGCCGCGCCACGATCGCACTGACGCACCTCCGCTGCACGAGCGAGCGTCGGCTGAACCGTTGCGAACATCAACCCGAGGGTGACGACAAGGCTGGACAGGGCGGCCCGAGACCCCGCCGCCTGCGCGCCGCCGAGCCGCCATGCGCCGAGGAGCAGGATGAGTGCGGTCACCGGGAGGATCGGCACGAGGAAGCGCGGGGAGGTGTATGGCCACGCGGCCAACACACCGGCATACCCGAGGAACAGCAGCACCACCGTGCGGTGTCGCCGCGCGATCCACGCGGTTCCTGCCGCTCCAAGCACAAGGAGACAGGCCAAACCCACGACGTTGTCGATCGGCGTCCCGGGCAGACTCGGCTGCGCCAGCGCGATCGGGACCGCCTGCGTGAGGTACACGGGGACGTTGACAACGACGCGATGCATCAGCAGGCTGGCGAACGACGGGTCAGTCGGCGCAGGGTCACGCGGCCGCCCCGTCGAGTCGTCGGGAGGCGCAACGGTCGGTGCATACGTCGCGTCCGCGATGTAGGACGTCCCCGCCGCGAGTCCGGGCGCGCGTGCAGTCCACGCGAACCAGGCGCCGATGGTCAGGGCCGACGCCACGACGAGGACGCCGGCGTCGCGACGCCGTCCGTCGAGGGCAAGGCTCAGGACGACTGCGGCGACGACCACGACCCCGATACTCCGCGTGAGGGCGGCTGCGATGGCGCACGCGCCGACGATCGCGAGCCGGCGCGGAGCCCCAGCGCCCGTCGGGAGCGCGACTAGCGTCCCCATTAGCAGCGCCATGAACAGTGGTTCGCTCATCCCGCGCCCTGCGGCATCGACGAGCGCGGGGTTTGGCGCGAGGATGGCCAGCGCGGCCACCCCCAGCCACGGCGTGACGCGGCCCGCGATCACTGCGGTGAACGCGAGTGCCGTGATGGATGCGACGAGGTTGATCACATGCGCGACCGGGAGCGCGGACGCTTCGGTCACACCGAAGAGCGCGAGCACCGCAGGATACCCGGGTGGGTACATCGCGTGGATGGGCGCGCCGGCGGTCCACAGTTCGCGGTATGAGCCCTCGCGCAATGCGCGGGCAAGCGCAAGGAACGACGCGTCGTCTCCTCCGGTCGTGAGCGACGGGATGCGCATCGTCCACGCGAGCCAGGCGTGCAGCGCGAGCAGCAGCACGGCCGCGCTGAGCGCTGCCACGCCCCACCGACGGGCGGGCAGCGCATCCTCCGGACGCGACGCAAGCGCCCACGCCGCGCCGAGCGCGCCCACCGTGTGGAAGAGCAGCTGCAACGGCACGGCCCGTGCCGCGAACCACCATCCGCGGCGTCTCGCGAAGAACCCGAAGAGATCCGCGTTGCCCAGCGTGATCGCGACGATCCCCGCGCATCCCAGCGCTGCGATCGCCGGTGATCGCAGCAGCAGGGCGACGAGCAGCGCGACCCACACCGAGGCGGCGGTCGCCGTCAGCACCTTCTGGCGCAGGCTCAAGTTGAGCGGCGCGTGACGGATTCCGCTCCCGCGTTCGAGCAGCAGTCGGGCCCACGGAACCGCGCGATCCTTGAGATCGGTGCGGAGCATCCCCGCGAACGTCCAGCGCTTCAGGTGTGTCCCGGTGAGCGACGGATCGAGGAGGATGCGGCCGCCGGCATCCCGCAGGCGATACCCGAGGTCGATATCCTCGATCTGCGGGCGCGGATACCGCACCGCGTCGAACCCGCCCGCCGCGCGGAACGCCTCACGGCGTACGATGCCACAACCCGCCCAGAACGTCTCCGCCTCGCCGGCGTGCGACGTGTGCGTGTAGTGGTGCAGCAGATTCCGGTACTGCGAGACCGTCCCGCTCGCCGCGGGCCGGTCGTCGTACGCGCCGAAGGCGGCCACACGCGTCGGGTCCGCGTCCATGAGCGCGACGAGTCCGCGGAGCGTGTGCGGTGCGACGACCACATCAGCGTCGATGAAGCAGAGCAACGGCGCGGCTGCGGTCTCAGCGCCGACGTTCCGCGCGTGCGCGGGCCCACGCGGTCCGTCGGGTACCCGCACGATTCGATCCGCGTCCGCAGCGATCCGTGCAGCGTCGTCCGTGCTCCCGTCGTCGACGACGATCAACTCCCACCGGTCGCGCGGCAGGTCGCTCGCCAGCAGTCCCGCGACACATCGCCCGAGTACGCCGGCACCCTGGTACACCGGCACGATGACGGAGACCAGCGCGCCAGGGCGACTCACATCGCCGCAGCGGCGGGAGGAGCGGGGGTCAAGCGCTGCTCCTCGTGATAGTCGAAGTCGGTGTTCACCGCCCACACGTCGCGCGGACCATGTCCGAGCATGTTCTCGAGCGCCAGCATGGCGGTGTACATCGAGTGGTCCTGATTGTTGTACTTGTGCATCCCGTTGCGGCCGACGGTGTGCAGGTTGGGCACATGGTCGATGAAGGCGCGCACCTGATCGAGATGGGCGCGGTACTCGGCGTCGTACACGGGGTATGCCTTGGGCATCCGGACCACAGAGGCATCGGCGAGCTTGGCTCCGGGGGCGAGGCCGAGTTCGCCGAGCTCACGGTACGCCATCGCGATGAGATCCGCGTCGCTGGTGTTCCAGAGGTCGTCGTCGGCGAAGCAGAAGTACTCCATGCCGAGGCAGGTACGCCCGGCCTCAGGCACGAGCTCCGCGCTCCAGTTGTTGAAGTTCTGCACCCGGCCCACCCGCACGCCCGGCGAATGAACGTAGATCCAGTTGTCGGGGAAGAAGTCCTTGCCCTCGAGGATCAGCGCCACCACGAGGAAGTCGCGGTAGCGCAGCGCATCCCCGGCCTCGCGCGCCGACGCCGGCGCCTGTTCGCCGAACGCCCGCACCAGTGCGCGGAGATCGGTGGTGGAGACCACGTGCTCGGCCTCGATCCGCACCGGCTGGCCCGCGTGCTCCGCTACCACTGCGGTCGCGCGACCCTCCGTGAGCTCGATCCGGTGCACGTAGTGCTGCATGAGCACCTTGCCGCCCATCGCTTCGAGCTTGTCGCGACAGGACTCCCAGAGCTGGCCCGGTCCGAGCCGCGGGTAGTGGAAGTTGTCGATCAGGGATTTGATGCCGGTGTCACGCTTGTTCAGCGCGGTCGCCGCCAGCACGGCGCGAGCAAGTGAAAGGCCCTTGATGCGTTGCGCTGCCCACTCGGCGCGGATCTCCGTGCACGGGATGCCCCAGACCTTCTCTGTGTAGGTCCGAAAGAAGATCTCGTAGAGACGACGACCGAACCGTGTGACGACCCACTGCTCGAACGTGTCCTGCACCGGTTCGGGGTTGAACCACGAGTACACGTAGCTCGCCACGATCCGGACGGAGTCCACCGGCCCGAGCCCGAACAGCGCGTTGAGCGGCTTGAGCGGATAGTGGAAGTACTTCCCGTCGTACAGGATACGCGAGAGCCGCGGGACTTCGATGAAGGGTTCCCCGAGCAGCTCCTCCCAGAGGTCCTGCACGGGCGGGATCTTGGTGAAGAACCGGTGCCCGCCGATGTCGAACCGGTACTGCTTGTAGCGCGCCGTCTGCGAGATCCCGCCGACCATGTCGGTGCCTTCGAGCACGGTGACCGCCACTCCGCGCTTGGCGAGCAGATACGCCATCGTGAGGCCCGCAGGCCCCGCGCCGATCACGGCGACCCGGTCACCGGGGGCGAGTTGGGCGATGGTCCGGACCGCGAGAGGGCTGTTCGGTTCGGCGCGGGGGGCGGAGGTCATCGGTCGGAAAGATACCGCCGCTCACCGGCGCGTGAGAGGCCCTGAGCGCTTTCGAGTGGCGCGCGTCGCAGGGGGAGGGATGCGCGGACTAGGGCACCCGCGCCGTGGCGATCACCACATCATCGATCCACATCGTTTGCGCCGCCGGCGATCCATCGCCGATGTACGGGGCGATGAGGAACTGGTTGAAACGCATGGTCGCATGCGCGGCGGTGCGGAACAGGACGTTGTTGAGGTTCAGGTAGGCAACGTCGTCCACCCACACTTGCACGATGCCGTTCGTCTGCCCCCTTCCACCGGCGATGGTGTTCAGCTGCAGGAAAACCTCGACCTTGTGCCACGCGTTCTTGTACTTCGGTCCTGCGGTGTTGGTGAACGCCGGTTGCGTCGCTGTCCACTGTTTGCCGTTGTACCAGTTGCCGCCGAACGTATAACAGTCCGTCGGGTAGCCGTCGGTGTTCCCATTGCAGCCCGAGACCGAGCGCGCCTCGCTGATGTTCGACAAGTCGACGTTGACCCTCGTGACGTCGATGTTCAGTGCGTCGGTGGTCGCGACTCGCGGATATCCGCCGTTCTGCCAGTTCATTTCCATGAGTGTGCCGAGATGGCTTCGCGAGGGGCCGATCCACTGGCCGTCGGCCGTCGTGAGGAACTCGAACTCGTGCGGATGATACCCGACGCCGGATCCGACGAAATTCGCGCTGTATTTCACCCAGTAGCGCAAATAGACGCTCTCCGTCGGGGTGAACAGATGACGGAGCGACCCCCCGTTCGCCGGCGTGGTCCCGCCGACCTGCCATGCCATCTGCAGCGACCCCGCGCCGCTCCGGTGCTCGCTCGAGCTGATGATCGGATTGGTGTTGTCGTACCAGCCGCGGGCAGCGATGTTCGCGTTCTCGAAAGCCTCCGTGAGAAGCACGGTGCCGCTCGCCGGCGGCGTCGTGGTGTCGCGGATGACGATCGTCGACGTGTCGGCCCTTAGGGCGCCGGTCGCCGCCGCGATTACGCGGAACGATCCCGCCATCGCACCGGCGGTGAAGACGCCGCTTGAGGAGACGGTCCCTCCCGTGGCGGACCACGTCACCGGCGTCGTCCCCGAGCTGCCGTCGCTGTACTGGGCCGTCGCGACGAAGGTTCGGCTTCCTCCCAGAGCGACGGTGTCGAGCGCGGGGGTGACCACCACCGACGCCAGAGTTGGCGTCGGCTCACCGGTCGGCGCGGCCTCGGCGCAGCCGATGACCAGCGCGGCCCACGGGGTTCGTGTGGCGATTCTCAAAACGACAGGCGGCAGCACGGGTGCTCCTCGGCGGTTCTAGAGACTGGACGATTCGATGAACAGGCCCGATACGCTCGAATGCAACCGGACTGCGCATCGTGTCACTCTGTGAGGACGCCCGTACACGGTCAGGACCCCAGATGGCCTCGGATCGCGACGGTTCGGACGCCCCGCCCGCGCCTATCACTCTAGTATATTTAGGGATCCAGTCGCCTCAGGAGTCCCCCATGCAACCCCGCGTCAAGTTCATCCTCGGTGGCCTCGTCGTGCTCGGCACGGCGGGTGTCCTCATGGCCGGCAGCTTCGCCGATACCGCCGTGTATTTCCTCACACCCGCTGAACTCGAAGCCAAGGTGCTCTCGGATCCCGACATCCGCTCCACGGGTGTGAAGGTCGGCGCCAAGGTCGTACCCGGCACGGTCGTGCGCGCGGAGAGCGGCCGACAGGTCAACTTCGACATGACCGACGGAAAGGCGACGTACAAGGTCGAGTACAAGGGCATCATCCCCGACACATTCAGCGACTCGGTCGACGTGGTCGTCGAAGGGCGACTCGGTGAGGACGGTGTGTTCCGCGCGACGACCTTGTTGGCCAAGTGCGCGTCCCGCTACGAAGCCGCGCCCGAAGGCATGAAGCCGGAAGGTCGTGACGCGTACGAGGCGGCCATGAAGCCGAACGCCGGCTCGCACCCCGCCGACGTGCCGGTGGCGACGAAGCCAGCGACGCAGCCGCCGAAGTAGGCGCTCATGATCCTCGTCGGCGAGCTCTCGCTCTGGATCGCGCTGTTGATGTGCGCGTGGTCCGTCACACTCTCGTTCGCTGGTGGGCACCTGCGTCGTCCGGAGCTCGTCGCCTCGGGCGAGCGCGGGCTCTACGCCGGCGTCGGCTTCGTGATCCTCGCATCGATCGGGCTGTGGACCGCGCTCATCGGCTCGGATTTCTCGTTGCGCTACGTCGCGTCGTTCACGAGCCAGAACCTCCCCGTCGTCTACAAGTTCTCGGCGTTCTGGGGCGGGCAGGCCGGTTCGATGCTCTTCTGGTGCTTGGTGCTCGGCGTCTACGCCGCGCTCGCGACCTGGGTGAACCGCAGCAAGAACCGGGTGCTGATGCCCTGGGTCACCGGCACCAACGCGGCGGTGTTGCTCTTCTTCGTTGCGACCACGGTGATCGCGACCAATCCGTTCGAGCGCCTCGACTGGCCGCCGGCGGATGGGCGTGGACTTAACCCGCAGCTGCAGAATCCGGCGATGGCGATCCATCCGCCGATGCTCTATCTCGGCTACGTCGCCACAGCGATCCCGTTCGGTTTCGCCATCGCTGCACTCGTCACCCGCCGCTTGGATGCGGAGTGGCTGGGTGCGGTGCGCCGCTGGGCGTTGGTGAGTTGGGTCTTCCTCACCGTCGGCATCCTCCTCGGCATGTGGTGGGCGTACGTCGAGCTCGGATGGGGTGGGTACTGGATGTGGGACCCGGTGGAGAACGCCTCGCTGCTCCCGTGGCTCACCGGCACCGCGTTCCTGCACTCCATCATGATTCAGGAGAAGCGCGGCATGCTGCGCAAGTGGAACGTCACGCTCGTGATCTCCACGTTCATGCTCAGCATCCTCGGCACGTTCATCACCCGTTCAGGTGTCATCCAATCGGTGCACTCGTTCGCGCAGAGCCCGGTGGGCACCTGGTTCGTGGCGTTCATGATCCTCGCGACCAGCGTGTCGGTGTGGCTCGTCACGATTCGCCTCAAGGACCTCGAGGCCAAGGCACAACTCGAGGCGATGATCAGTCGCGAGGCCGCCTTCCTCTACAACAACCTCGTCCTCGTGGGCATCGCGTTCAGCGTGCTCTGGGGCACGCTGTTCCCCATCCTCTCCGAATGGGCGCAGGGTACGAAGATCACGGTCGGCGAGTCGTTCTTCAACGCGGTGAACGTGCCGCTCGGCTTGCTCCTGCTGCTGCTGACCGGCATCGGTCCGCTCATCGCGTGGCGCAAGGCCTCGGTGGCGAACATCCAACGCCAGTTCGCCGGGCCGGCCGCCTTCGGTGTGATCGTCGGCGCGTCACTCTTCGTCCTTGGCGTCCGTGAACTCTCGCCGCTCGTGGCCTGGGCGCTCGGCGCGTTCGTGATGGGTACCATCACCCAGGAGTTCTACAAGGGTGTCGGGGCGCGGCAGCAGATGTACGGCGAAGGGCTCGTCGTCGCTCTCACGCGGCTCGTGGCGCGCAATCGTCGCCGCTACGGCGGCTACATCGTGCACGCCGGCATCGTGATGCTGTTCGCCGCGTTCGCCGGCATGGCATTCCGCCTCGAGTATGACGTCACGATGGCGGACGGTGAGACGTTCTCCGCGAAGGACCCGTATGGGCGGCAGTGGACGTTCACGAGCGAAGGCCTCTCGTCGTTCAAGGCGCTTAACCGCGATGCCGTCGTGATCTCGCTGCTGCCCACCATGGACGGGCGGCCGATGCCGCTGCTCACCAGTGAGAAGCGACAGCACTTCGATTCGCGCGGGAACCCGACGTTCCAGCCGTCCACTGAAGTCGGCATCCATGAGATGCAGTCGCAGGACGTCTACCTCGTGCTCGCCGGCGTCAACAACGGACGTGCCGAAGTGCGCATCAACTTCAATCCGCTCGTGGTGTGGGTCTGGAACGGCGGCGTGTTGATGGCGCTGGGCGGCTTGTTGGTCATGTGGCCGCAGTCGGAGAAGAAGCGTCGGCAGAGCGGCTACGTGGCCGCCCTCGCTCCCGGCGAGGTTGCGACGGTCTGATGCTCGCGCTCCTCGTCGGTAGTGTGCTGGCGATCGCCGGTCTCGCGTACGTCCTGCTTCCGCTGCTGCGGCCGGATCTGGCGCCGGTCCGTGAAGGGGCCATCGGTGGCACCGAGGTCGAGCCCACCGCGATCGACGCGCTGCGGGAAATCGAGTTCGACCAGGCGACCGGCAAGCTCTCCGCCGAGGACTACGACGCCCTGCGTGCGGAGTACACGCCACTCGCGATGGCGGAGCTCGAGGCGAGTGATCGCGCGAGCGCGCTTGCGCGTAAAGAGGCCGGTGCCGGGTCCGGAGACGACCTCGCCGAGCGACTCATCGCACGGGCGAAGTCGCGCTCAACGAGCTGCCCCACGTGCGGTCCACGACCAGAGCCCGATGCGCTCTATTGCTCGGACTGCGGTCGCAACCTCGCCGCGAGTTGTCTCAAGTGCGGCGCGGCGGTGGAGAACCCGCAGGCGCGGTTCTGCGGCGAGTGTGGCGCGGCGATCGCCGCGTGAAACTGAGGGGCGCCCGCCGGGCGCCGCTCCGTTCTTCACACTTGGCCTCCGGGTGGGCGAGCCCGCATCTTTCGCGCATCCTTCCGGGAGCCTGACCGTGCACGCCCAGTTGCAGATCATCCTCGACGACCTGGCCGCCGCGCGGGAGCGCTGGCAGAAACTCGTGCGCAGCACACCGGACGCCCGGTGGCACGAGCGCCGCGATCCTGCGCAATGGTCCGTCGCCGAGAACATCGCGCATCTCAATCTCTCGGCGCGGGCGATGCAGCCGCTGCTCGACGACGCGGCGTTCCGCGCCAAGGCACTCGGATCGATCGGGGCTGCCAAGATGAAACCGGCTCTCTTCGGTCGGATGCTCGCCAAGATGGTCGGCCCGGTCCCTCGCGTGCTGGGCTTCGCTATGGGGAAGGTGAAAACCGCGTCAGCCTTCGTGCCCGAGGGCGCGCAGCCGCGCCTGGACGTCTCGGCGGAGTTCGAGCGTCATCTCGCGGCGCACCAGAAGTCCATACGGGCGGCCGATGGGCTCCCGCTCGACCAAGTGAAGGTCGAATCGCCTTTCGTGAAGGGCGCGTTCTACGACGCGCTGAGCGGATGGGCGGTGGTGGTGCGACACATCCACCGCCATCTCGATCAAGCCGAACGCATCTGGGGCTGAGCCGCGACATCCGCGCCGGTGTCCACGTCGATCGCGCGGGCGACCCTCGCCGCCGTGGCCGTCGCGCTCTCCAGCAGCGGGATACCAGGCCCGAGGTATGAGCCGCAGAACCACAAGCGACGCCCATGCTGCGCGTGCAGGAGGTCCACTTCGCGTGCGCCGACGTGTGAAGCCGCATTGCCGAGCGGCCGCTCGAACCCTGCCTGCGCGCAGATCGCCTCGGGCCTGGGCTCGATGATCGGGTTCCACGTCTGGAACACCGGCGAGAGTCCACTGAGGGCGGGCTGCACGCGGTTCATCCAGATGGTCGCCATCGGTTTGTCGTGGTCGGGGCTCACGATGACGTTGACCGGCGCCCAGTGCCGGCGGTCGGCCGGAGCGAGCCGCGTGTCGGTGTGCACCGCGACACTGCTCTTCTCATAGGCGAACCGTTCCAGCGCCTCGCGCTCGCGCCGGAAGGCCGCGTCGAGCATCGGGGCGGCCTGATTCGCCTGCGTCGCGATGACCACGTGGTCGAAGCGTTGTGCGCCGCCCGGCCACGCGATCTCGATGCCATCCGCCACCGGACGGATGCCGCTCACCTGCACACCGCAGCGGACCTCAGCCAGGGGCTCGGTGAGTCGTTTCACCACTTCGCGCGTGCCCATCACCACGCGGCGCACCCCACCGAACGTCAGTCCACGCGTGAGATACTCGAGGATGGTCCGCGCGGGGTATGAGCGCACCGCCGCCGAGGAACACGTACACACGGTGGCGAAGGTCGGGATCAGGAATCCTTCCACAAAATCGCGACCGAGTCCCACCCGATCGAGCCAGGTGCCGAGCGGTTCCTCGCTGTCGCCGAGCGTGCGGAGCGCGGCCGGTGCCATCCGATAGAACCGGATGAGGTCGCGATTGATCCGCAGTGCACGCGATCCGATCGGCAGGGCGGGCAACGGCACCGACCGATCGCCGACCATGAAGTTGGCGTAGCGATAGTACACGTCGCCGCCGAAGTCGCTGAACGAGCCCGCGTAGTTGGTCCGCTCGAGTTCGACGCCGAGTTCGCGGTAGAGCGCGATCAACGTCGGATAGTAGCCTTCGTAGATGACGCGCAGGGGCACGTCGATGCGCCAGGTGCCGCCGTCGTGCTGGAGATCGAGTGAGTGGGCGTCCATCCCCGCCACCGCGTGCTTCTCCAGTAGCGTGACTCGATGGCGCGCGCTGAGGCGCCAGGCCGCCGACAGCCCGGCGATCCCTCCACCCACGACCGCGATCTCCATCCCGATACGCAACTTGGCAACGCTCCTGATGCGTTAGGGTACATAGGCAAGATGCTGCGTCGCCACGCCCGGCGGTACCCGCGTCCCCGCGCTACATTCGCTCGCCACAGCAGGCAACGATACACCGACCGCCCCCGTAACCCATCTATGGACGCGTTCCTCTCCCTGCTGTTCAAGTATCCGTCGCGGGTCTGGGAGCGGGGAGAGCTCGTGTGGAGCCCTGTAGCACCGGCGTGGATGATCGTCGCGCTGTTGCTCGTGGCGGTGGCCGTGACGGTCTGGTCGTACCGCCGGGTGCAAGGGTTGTCCGGTGTTCACCGCGTCGCACTCGGCCTGCTCCGCGTCGGCGCGTTCGCGCTCGTGATCGGTGCGCTGCTTCGTCCGACGCTCGTCGTCGCGAGTGCGGTGCCACAGCGCAATGTGCTCGCCATCGTGCTCGATGACTCCCGCTCGATGGCGCTCAAGGACGGAGGCATCGAGACGCGTGCGCAGGCGGTGTCGCGGACGTTCTCCGACTCCGCCGCGCTCGTGAAGGCGCTCGGCGAGCGCTTCGCGCTGCGCTTCTATCGGTTCTCGGCGGATGTGCGACCGGCGTCCTCGGCAGCGGGGCTGCTCACGGCAGGCACCCGGACCGATCTCGCCTCGGCGCTCGACGGTGCACGCCAGGAGCTCTCGGGACTACCGCTCTCGGGAGTGATCGTCGTCTCGGATGGAGCGGACAACGGTGGGAAGGAACTCGCACCCGCGCTCATCGCGCTTCGTGCGCGGAAGGTGCCGGTCTACACCGTCGGCGCCGGACTCGAACGGTTCCCGCGCGATGTGGCCATCGAGCGCGTCGCGCTGCCGTCCCGTCCACTCGTGGGCGCCAACCTCCTGGTCGACGTCACGCTGCGGCTTCGCGGCGTCGCCAACGAGTCGCTCACGCTCACCGCGGAGGCCGACGGCCGGCTCGTCGCGACGGAGACGGTCAAGCTCCCGGCGCGCGAGGAGACCATGCGTGCGCGGCTCCGCATGACCGAACTGCCCGTCGGGACGCACCGCATCACGGTGCGCGCGAAGGCACTCAACAACGAGACCGTCGCCGAGAACAACGAGGCGCATGGGCTCGTGCAGGTGCGCGGTGGTCCGGATCGCATCCTCTACGTCGAAGGTGAACCACGTCCCGAACTCGGCTTCCTTCGGCGCGCCGTCGCGGTGGATTCGGCACTGCAGCTGGTCGCGCTGCTGCGCAGCGCGGAGCAGAAGTACCTGAGACTCGGCGTGCGCGACTCACTCGAGCTCGTCGGAGGCTTCCCGACCGACCGTAAGGAGTTGTTCGAGTTCCGTGGTGTGATCCTCGGGAGCATCGAGTCCTCGTTCTTCACACCGGACCAGCTGCGCATGCTCGGTGAGTTCGTGAGCCAGCGCGGAGGCGGTCTCATGGCGATCGGCGGACGAGCGGCGCTCGCCGAAGGTGGCTACCGCGGGACGCCGGTGGCGGAGGTGCTGCCGGTGTCGCTCGATCGCACGCCGCGAGGGGCCGAAGACGCCGCGACGGAACTGCGCATCAAGCCGACGGTGGCAGGGCTGTCCTCACCGGCCCTGCAACTCGGGCTCACGGACAGCGCTTCGGCCAAGCGCTGGGACTCCTTGCCCCCGCTCACGGTGGTCAACGCGATCGGCTCGTTACGTCCCGGCGCGACCGCGTTGCTCACCGGTCGCATCGAGGGGCAGACCACGGACCAGACCGTGCTCGCGTCACAGCGTTTCGGTCGTGGGACGGCGTTCGTGTTCTCGCCGCAGGACAGCTGGTTGTGGAAGATGCACGCTGACATCCCGGTCGAAGACGCGACGCACTCGACCCTCTGGCGGCAGATCGCACGGACGCTCACCGAAGAGAGCCCCGAGCGCGTGGAGATCGCGGCGGTGCCCGGTCGCGTCGCACCCGGCGAGCCGGTGGAGCTGCGCGCCCGTGTCGCGGATGAGCAGTTCCTGGACGTGAACGACGCGACGGTGGTGGCGCGCGTGACGACGCCGTCCGGGCGCCAGACCGACGTACCGCTCGAGTGGTCGCTCGCGGAGAACGGCGTGTACACCGGTCGATTCATCGCGGAGGAGCCCGGTGTCTACTCGCTCGGCGCCGAATCACGGCGTGGTCGCGATACCAGCATGGCGACCCCCGCCGCTCTGCTCGCCGATGACCAAGGCGCCGACGTGGAGCAGGCCGAGTTGCGCGCGCCACTGCTGCGGCGCATCGCGCAGGAGACGGGCGGTCGCTACTACCCGCTCGCGGAGGCCGACAAGCTCGCCGAGGACGTCCTGTACACGGAGAGCGGCGTGACGGTGCGCGAGGCGCTCGATCTCTGGGACATGCCGATCGTGTTCCTGGTGCTCGCCCTGTTGCTCGGCGCCGAGTGGGCGGTGCGACGCTCGCGGGGGATGGCATGATGCGACGCACACTCGCGGCGTTCGCACTGATCATCGTCTCGGCGTCTCCGGCCGTCACGCAACGCACGCATGCCTTGATCATCACCGGGTTGGGTGGTGAACCGCAGTACTCCGACGCCTTCGCGGCGCAGGGCGCTGCGCTGCGCGACATCGCGCGATCACAGTGGCGCGTAGCCGACTCGTCCCTGATCTGGCTCGCTGAGGATGTCGCGCGCGACCCGAAGAAGCAGGCACTGCGCGCGTCGAAGGAGGCGGTGCAGAACGCCTTCCTCGCGCTGTCGCAGCGCGTCGGGCCGGGCGATGTGGTGGTGGTGGTGCTCATCGGCCACGGGAGTGGTGAGGGGCCAGCGTCGCGCGTGAACCTGCCGGGCGCGGACCCGCTCGCGAGTGACTACGCGAGTTGGATCGCCGGCTTCGCCCGACAGACCGTGGTGTTCGTCGCTGCGGCGAGCGCGAGTGGCGATTTCGTCGCGACGCTCAAGGGTGCGAACCGGGTGGTGATCAGCGCCACACGGACACCGTTCGAACGGAACGAGTCGCGATTCGCCGCGCAGTTCGTGAAGGGACTGCAGAGCGCCGACGCGGACACCGACAAGGATGGCCGGCTCACCGTGCTCGAATCCTTCGGCTACGCGGTGCGCGAGACCGCGAAGGTGTACGAGACGGCGCGGCAGATGCTGACCGAGCACGCGCTGGTCAGCGACTCGGCGCTGGCGGCGCGTACGGTGTTCGCGGCCAACGCCTCAAGCAGCGACCCGCGAGTGGTCGCGCTCGTGGCCGAACGAAAGGTGCTCGAGGAGCAGCTCGAGGCGTTACGCAAGAAGAAGGACTCGATGCCGGCGGCAGAGTACGAAGCGGAGCTCGAACGGTTGCTCGTCGCGATCGCTGAGAAGACGGCAGCGATCCGCGCAGCGGGAGGAACGCCATGACCGTCGTCACTCGCCTCTCCGTCATCGTCGCATTCATCGCGCTCACGGCGGCATCCGCGCCGGTCGCCCTCGCGCAGTCGGCTTCCGAGTCGCGGACGGCGCGTGTCGAGCGCGCCGAGCTCGCCGCGCGTCGAGGCGACCGTGCCTCGGCCGCGCGCGATGCGAACGCGTTGCTGGCGGAGTATCGGCGCTCGAGCGCCGGTTGGAGCGCGCGTGACCACGTCGCGGCAGGGCGCGCCTTCCTGCTCATCTCCTCCAGTGATGCCGGTGCGGTGCGCAGCGCACTCAAGGCATTCGATGCCGGCACCGCGGCCGACCCGGTGTTCCATGAAGCCGCACTGCGGGCCTCCGATCTGCTGCTCGACAAGTACAACGGCCCTGACGCGAAGGTCGGCTACGAGTCCGTGCTCAAGAAGGATCCCCGCAACGCGTGGGCGACGATCGGGCTCGCGCGCGTGATGGAGTTCTCCGGACAGGGTGACGCGCTGGGCAAGGCGCGTGAGGCGCTCGCGATCGATCCGAAGCTCGTCGCGGCGCACCTGTTCGTCGCCAAGCTGCATCTGGAGGCCGAGCGCAACGACTCTGCGCAGGTGGCGGCGCGCCGGGCGATCGCGGTGGACTCTACCGTGGTGGACGCCTGGGCCGTGCTCGGCGCGGTCGCGTACGTCACCGGCGACTCGGTCGGGTACCAGCGGATCCACGCACAGGCCGTGCGGCTCACGCCCCGTCCGGCCGCGTTCTACGTGACGCTCTCCGAAGCCTGCGCGCGGCAGCGCCGCTACGGCGACGCCGAACGATTCGCCGAGGCTGCGCTCACGCTCGACTCACTCTCCGTGCCGGCCCTCAGCGCGGTCGGGACCAATGCGCTGCGTACCGGGGACATCGCAACCGGCCGCGCGCGGATCGAGCGGGCGTTCGCGATCGACCCGTTCAATCTGTGGCACAAGAACACGCTCGACCTGCTCGATGTGCTGGCGGGGTTCAAGACGGTGCGAGCCGGCCGCTTCGAGTTCGTCGCGACACCGCGCGAGGCGGATATCCTGCTGCCGTATCTCGCGCCGCTCCTCGACGAGGCGTATGAGAAGCTGGCCGCGCGGTACGACTACAAGCCGCAAGAGCCGATCCGCCTGGAGATCTATCAGCGGCACGCTGACTTCTCCGTGCGGACCGTCGGCCTCACCGGGCTCGGTGCGCTCGGCGTGAGCTTTGGCCGGGTGCTGGCGATGGATGCTCCGTCGGCGCGCGATCCGGGCACGTTCAATTGGGGATCGACCGCGTGGCATGAGCTCGCGCACACGTTCACGCTCGGACTCTCCGGCAACCGCGTGCCGCGTTGGTTCTCCGAGGGCGCGTCGGTGCTCGAGGAGCGCCGCGCGCGTCGCGGCTGGGGGGCGGAGGCCACGGGGCCGTACCTCGCCGCACTGCGAGCCGACCAACTGCGCCCGGTGAGTCAGCTGAACGACGGGTTCGTGCGGCCGCGCAATCCGATCGAGGTCGGTTTGAGTTACTACCACGCCTCGTTGGTCTGCGAGATGATCGAAAGCAGGTTCGGCCCGAGCGCACTTGCGTCCATGTTGCGCGCGTGGCGCGATGGGTTGAGCACGGAGACGGTGTTCCAGCGTGTGCTCAAGACCGACATCGTCGCGTTCGACAAGCAATTCGACACTTGGGTGAAAGCGAAGTTCGAGGGCGTGCGGATCACCGAGGAGCCTGAAGGCGATGCGGCGATCGCGCCGCTCCGCGACGAGGTGCGCTCGCGCGAGGCGGCGAAGGACGATCGGGGGCTCGTGGATGCGCTGGAGCGTTTGCTCTGGATCTGGCCGTACGATGCCGGGACCCACGTGAAGCTCGCCGAGGCAGCAGCGCGGATCGGTGAACATGCGAAGGCGGTGCGTGAGCGTCGGGTTCTCCTCGCGCTTGGACCAACTGACGTACTGGGTGCACGCGTGGAGTTGGCGCGAGCGTTGCTCGGCGCGGGCGATCGCGCGGCGGCGCGGCGAGAGGTGCTCAGTGTGCTGGAGCAGGCGCCGACGTTCGAGAAGGCGCAGTTGCTGTTGCTCGACATCCGCAAGGCGCCGCCGCCGGGAGCGAATCGATGACGCGTATCGGAATGGCGGCCATGCTGCTGCTGTCCCTGACCCTGAATGCGCCGACGGATGCGCAGGGTCGCGGCGAACGCGGTCGTGGCGTGCAGGAGATCGAGCCCAACCCACGCTACGACGGCCGGTTCACGTTCGCGCGGATCCGCTATTCGATGGGCATGGACTTCGGCTTCGGCTCGCGTGGCGGTCCGCCGTGGTCACATGACTATCCACGTGGCGAGCGCAACTTCACGAAGATCATTCAAGAGCTCACCGCCGTACGCACGCGTGTTGCGGAAAGCGTGGTGATCGAGCTCACCGATCCCGATCTCTTCAAATATCCCGTGGCGTACATGGCGGAGCCCGGGTTCTGGCGGATGCAGGAACCGGAAGTCGCCGCGCTGCACGCGTACCTGAAGAAGGGCGGGTTCATCATCTTCGACGACTTCCGGGGTCCGCGGGATTGGGCGAACCTCGAGTTCCAGATGCAGCTGGCGTTGCCCGATCTGCGGTTCATCCCGATCGACGGCACCCATCCCATCTTCGATGCGTTCTACCGGATCCCGCAACCGGAGGCGCTCGAGACCTACGGCGGGTACCAGCCGAGTTTCTGGGCGATCTTCGAGGACAATGACCCGAAGAAGCGCATGATCGCGCTCGCCAACCGTGACAACGACCTGTCCGAGTACTGGGAGTTCTCCGGGGAGGGATACTTCCCCGTCGATCTGACCAACGAAGCGTACAAGCTGGGTATCAACTACATCGTCTACGCACTCAGTCGCTGATCCACCGCCGTCTTCTCACCCGCCACACGTGGAGAATCGCTCGTGACCGCACCTGTTGACGCCCTCGCCGGACTCGATGACGGCGCCCTCGCCGACCGCCTCCACGCGGCGAGCGGCCGCATCACGGCGGAGTTGCGCAAGGTCATCGTCGGACAGGACGCCGTGGTGGAGCAGGCGCTCATCGCGCTGTTCGCTGGCGGCAACTGCCTGCTCGTCGGGGTACCGGGACTCGCGAAGACGTTGCTCATCTCGACGATGGCACGCGCGCTCGACCTCAAGTTCTCACGCATCCAGTTCACGCCGGACCTCATGCCGTCGGATGTCACGGGCACCGACGTGATCCAGGATGATCCGACCACGGGCCACCGTCGGCTCGCGTTCATGGCCGGTCCGGTCTTCGCCAACATCCTGCTCGCCGACGAAGTCAACCGCACGCCGCCCAAGACGCAGTCGGCGCTGCTGGAGGCCATGCAGGAGAAGCGCGTGACGGTGCAGGGGCGCACCTACGATCTGGAGCCGCCCTTCTTCGTCTTCGCGACGCAGAACCCGATCGAACTCGAAGGCACGTACCCGCTGCCCGAAGCGCAGCTCGACCGCTTCATGCTCGAGGTCTTCCTCGACTACCTGCCGGAGGAGGATGAGGTCTCGGTGGTGAAGGCCACGACCGCGCTCCCGCCCGATGCCGTGCAGTCGGTGGTCTCGCGCGCGGAGATCATCGCGTACCAGCGAGTCGTGCGGCGTGTCCCGGTGGCAGACGCGGTCACGCGGTACGCCGTCGCGCTGGTGCGCGCCTCGCGTCCGACACCGAGCGGACTCGATTTCATCAGGCAGTATGTGAACTACGGCGCCAGCGTCCGCGCAGCGCAGGCGCTCGTGCTCGGTGGCAAGGCGCGTGCGCTGCTCCAAGGCCGCGCACATGTCGGGTTCGAGGACGTGCAGGCCCTCGCACGGCCCGTGCTCCGCCATCGCCTCATCCTCAACTTCCAGGCGCAGTCGGAGAAGGTCACCGCCGACTCGATCATCGAGAAGCTCGTCGCAGCCGTCCCCGTGCCCAAGTCGTCGCTATGAGCGCCCCGTCCCACGAGCGCCTGCTCGATCCGGCCCTGCTGGCCCGTATCGCCGACCTGCCGCTGCTCGCGCGCACCGTCGTCGATGGGTTCATGCACGGGCTGCATCGGTCGGCGCGCAAGGGACTCTCGCTCGACTTCGCCGAACACCGTCAGTATCAGCCCGGCGACGACCTTAGGCGCATCGACTGGAAGGCGTACGCGCGCACCGACCGCTTCTATATCAAGGAGTATGAGGCCGACACCAATGCGGGCGTGCTCTTCGCGCTCGACGTCTCGGGCTCGATGGACTACGGCAGTGCCGCCGTCAACAAGTTCGCGTACGCGCGCATGCTCGTCGCCTGCCTCGCTTGGCTCTCGCAGCGCCAGGGCGATCGCATCGGCCTCGCGACCTTCGCCGATGCGCTCGTCGAGATGATCCCGCCGAGCACGCGGCATCTGAATCTCATCATGCATGCGCTTGGGCGGGCGAAGCCACGGGGCGAGGGCAGGCTGCCCCTCGCGATCGATCGTGTCGCCGATGTGGCGACGCGTCCGGGGATCGTCGTGGTGATCACGGATTGCTATGACGAACCCGCGTCGATCGGGCGCTCGGTCGACGTGCTGCGTGCGCGTGGACACGATGTGCTCGTCTTCCATCTGCTGGACGTCGCTGAGGAGGAGTTCCCGTTCGAGAACGCGGCGGTGTTCGAGGATAACGAGAGCGGGCTGCGACTGCCGCTCAAACCCGACGAACTGCGCGAGCGCTACCAAACGCTGTGGCGCGCGCACCGCGAGGCGCTCGAGAAACGATTCGCGGCTGGTGGCGTGGACTACGTGCCCGTCCGTACCGACGCGCCACTCGATCTCGCGCTCTACACGTACCTCGACCTCCGCCTCTCTCGGAGTCGGGTGCGCTGATGGGATTCCTCGTCCCCGCCTTCCTCGCCGGGCTCGCGGCCCTCGGCATCCCGCTGCTGATGCACCTGCGCGATCGCAACGAGGAGACGCCCACGCGCTTTCCGTCTCTCATGTTCCTCGTGCGGCTGCCCATCCGGACGTCCGATCGTCGCAAAGTGACCGACTGGCCGCTCCTGTTGCTCCGTGCGCTCGCGGTCGCGGTGCTCGTGTTCGCGTTCTCGCGTCCGTTCATCGGCAACACCGCTGACGTGCAGGCCGACGCGCGCGCCCAACGAGTGGTGATCGCACTCGATCGATCGATGTCGATGGGGCATGGCAGCACGTGGGCCGCCGCGCAGGACTCCGCACGCGCCATCCTCGATGCACTCGGCAACGATGACCAGGTGGCGCTGGTGCTGTTCGATGAAGAAGCCACGATCGCGCAGACGTGGACGCGCGACCGCGCCGCGGTAAAGGCGGTGATCGATGCCACTGAGCCGGTCGTGCGCGGCACAGGATTCGGCCCCGCGCTTCGGGTCGCGCGCTCGGCGCTCATCAGCGCGCCGGCGGGGCGCCCGTCCATCACGCTCATCACCGACCTCCAGCGTAGCGGGCTCACTGGGGTCGCCGGGCTCGAGCTGCCGGCTGGTCTACCGCTGCGTACGGTGACCGTGGGCGAGGCGACACGACCCAATACCAGCATTCGCACCGTGGAGGCGCGGCGGGTGGTCGCGGGCGATCGCGTCCAGCTGCAGGTGCAAGCGCGCGTGTTGACGCGCGATCTGCCTGCGGCGCGCACTGCCGGACTCGTACTCACACTCGCCGGACGCGAGGTCGCCTCCCGCACGGCCGCGCTGGCCCCGAACGGCGAACTCACGGTCGTGTTCGACGCGGTCGCCGCTCCGTCCAGCGCCGTCGACGGCGTCGTCACGATCGACGCAGATGCGCTCTCGGCCGACGACACGTTGCATTTCATGCTCCCAGCCGACGATGCGCTGGCCGTACAGCTCGTCGCATCCGATGACGTCTCGCGCGAGGAGACGCTCTACTTCGAGCGCGCCCTTGGGATCGGACGCGCACCGGCGGTGCGCGTCGAGCGGCGCCGACCCGGTACGCTCGACGCGGCGGCACTCAATCGGTCGGCCTTGGTGGTCTTCTGGGACGTCGCACCGCCGAGCGGGGCCGCCGGCGCCGCGCTCGAAGCCTGGGTGAATGCCGGCGGTGGCGTCGTGGCGCTGGTCGGTCCGCGACTCGCCGAGCGCCGCAACGTGCTTGCCGGTGTCGCGACGCCGGGCGGTCTTGCGGACCGTCGCGCCGGAGGCGGCGCCACGATGGGAGAGATCCGCGACGAACACCCGCTCTTCACACCGTTCCGGAGTGCGCAGGCTGCGCTCATGGCGCCGCGGTTCTATCGCTACGCGAGACTCGACGCCGCGGTCGGCGCGGAGGTCCTCGCACGCTTCGACGACGGTTCGCCGGCCGTGCTCGAACGCGTGTCGGGCGAAGGCCGCGTGCTCGCGATCGCGCTGGGGCTCGACACCCGCGAAAGCGACTTCCCGCTACAGCCTGCGTTCCTTCCTTTGATGCGCCGCCTCGTGTTGCACGGCGCGGGACATGAGTCCACCCCGCTCTGGCGTCGCACTGGTGAGAGCTGGGTGCCGAACGGTCTGCGCGGTCAGCCCGTGATCGCGTCGCCCAACGGCGATCTCACGCGCCCGACCGCCGGTGGCACGAAGCCGGCGGTGATCCTTGAGCAGGTCGGGGTGTACGGGGCGTATGAAGGGCGGGTCGAGGGCACCGCGCGCGACCGTGTCGCGGTGAACGTCGGTCCAGCGGAGTCCGACCTCACGCCTGCCGATCCGAACGAGTTGTTGTTGGGCGTCGCGGAGTCGGCGGATTCGACCTTCCGCGGCGTGACTGCGGCGACGTCCATCGAATTGGAATCCCGTCAGCGTCTCTGGCGCTGGCTGATCGCGATCGTCGCTGTGCTGTTGCTCGCCGAGACCGTCATCGCGTCGCAGGGCTGGCGCGGACGGGCGCGGCGTGCCACCATCGTCTCACCCGAGCGGAGCCAAGCATGACGGCAGCCTCGCACCTCCACGACCTCCTGGCACAGCTCCGGCGGCAGCGGCAACGGCGACTGCTGTTGGAGGCGGCCGCGATCGTGACGATCGCGATCGTCGCTGCGGTCCTCATCGGACAACTCGTGACCCTGCTCGCCGGTACGACGGGCACCAGCGTGTGGATCGCGCGGCTCGTCGGATACGGCCTGGTGATCGCCGCGACCGTGCGATGGTTGGTGTTGCCGCTCATCAAACGTGCGAGCGACGCCGAGTTCGCACTCTACGTGGAGGAGCGCGCACCCGGACTGCGTCAGGCGCTGATCTCGGCCGTGCACGAACTCGGTCAGCCGGAGGCGCAGCAGGCATCGCCCGCGCTCACTGCGCGCGTGGTCGAGAAGGTTGCGCGCGAACTCGCACCGATTGCGAGTGAACGGCGCATCGAGCGGCCGCGCGAACTCCGGGCGCAGAGGGTGCTGGGGGCGGCGGTGGCCGTGGCGGTGCTCATGCTCATGTTCGGGCCCAAGAGTCTGCGTGAGTCCGCGAAGATCCTGTTCGCGCCGTGGTCCGTGGCGATCGCGGCGACGCCGCCGGCACCCGCAGTCATGGTGGAACCCGGCGACGCGGATGTGCCGCGCGGTGGCGCACTCGATATCCGTGCGACGCTGGCCAACTTCACGGCCGACGGCGCCGAACTCGTGTTCCGCAGCGACAGCACCGCCGAGTGGGTCCGGCTGCCGATGGGCCGCGAGGCGCTCGAAGGCAGCTTCGCAGGCCGGCTCTACGATCTCATCGCGCCCACGGAGTACTACGTGGAATCGAACGGGGTGCGCTCAGAGACCTTCACGCTGCGCATCACGAATCTCCCGGCGGTCACGGAGATCGCGGTCGAGCTGCGCTTCCCGTCATTCACCGGTCGCGCCATGGAGCGCATCGAGGACGGCGGCGACGTGGTCGCGGTGAAGGGCACGTCGGTCACCATCGAGCCCAAGGTGACCATGCCGGTGCGTAGCGGCATGCTGGTGTTCGACGACGGCAAGACCGTCGCGCTCAGCGTGCGGAACGACAGCACGCTCTCGGGGAACTTCTCGCTCACCAAGAGCGGCTTCTACCGTGTGGATCTCGTGGCGGCGGACGGCCGTCAGGTGTCCGGCGGCGTGCAGTACGCCGTGGAGATGCTCGATGACCGTGCCCCGACGGTGCAGATCCGCACACCGGGCCGCGACACCAAGGTCACCTCGCTCGAGGAAGTCACCATCGAGGCCCTCGCGAGTGACGACTACGGCGTCGCTACACTCGAACTCGCGTACCGCGTGAACGGCGGGGAAGAGCAGCGCGTCACCTTGGTGAAACCCAGCGCGGCGACCCCGGAGACGCAAGCGGCGCATACGCTGTTGCTCGAGGACCTCGGGCTCAAGCCCGGTGATCTCATCGCGTACAACGCGGTGGCGCGCGACGCGACCGGACACGAGGCGTTGAGCGACGTCTACTTCATGGAAGTCCGTCCGTTCTCGCGCAACTATCGCGAAGCGGAGTCGGGTGGTGGTGGCGGCGGCGGGGGTGGAGGCGGCGAGCAGCCGGGCGAGTTGGTGCAGCGCCAGCGCGATGTGGTCGCTGGTACGTACAACTGGCTCCGCGACAGTGCGGGCGCGGCCGAGCGCAAGCGCAACGAGGACGCGACCGTACTCGCGATCGCTCAGGGCAAGCTGCGCGAGGACGTCGCGACGCTCGCGAAACGTCTGCTGGAGCGCGGCATCACGCAGGGCGACAGCCTGATGGACCAGGTCCGTCAGTACCTCGCCGAAGCGGCCAAGGAAATGGAAGCCGCCGAGACCAAGCTCGGGACACGTGACGGCCGAGGCGCACTGCCGAGCGAGGAGAAGGCACTACGCCTGCTCCAGCAGGCGGACGCGGTGTATCGCGATGTGGAGGTGCAGCGCGGCGAACAGCAGGGTGGTGGCGGTGGCGGCGGAGGTGGGCAGCGCGCGGAGGACCTCGCCGACCTGTTCGAACTCGAGAACGATCGGAAGCAGAATCAGTACGAGGCCGTGCAGCAGAGCGCCTCGCAGAGCCTGCAGCAGGCGGTCGATGAGACGCTGGAACGCCTGCGGCAGTTGGCGGCGCGCCAGCAGCAGGAGAACGAGCGCATGCAGCGCCAAGGTGAGGCGATGCGCGACCGCATGGGTCGCCAGGCGAGCGGCGGTGGTGGTGGCGCACAGCGTGAACTCGCGCAGCAGGCCGAGGAGGAAGCGCGTCGCCTAGAGCGACTCGCGCGCGAGCAGGAGAACCAGGAGCTCGGGCAGGCGGCGCAACAGATGCAGCGCGCCGCGGATGCGATGCGTCAGGCGGCAGGCGGCTCGGAGTCGCAGGGCAAGGCGGCACTCGAGGAGCTGAACCGCGCCGCGCGTCGCATCGAAGAGGCGCAGAACGAGGGCCTCGCCGACAACGTGGAGAACCTGGCCGAGAAGGCGGAGTCGCTCCAGGAACGGCAGCAGAAGATCGCTGAGGATGTGAAGAAGATGCAGACGTCGAGCGGCGCGGAACGCACGGAGCGCACTCGGAAGCTGCTGGAGGAGAAGGATGCGCTCGCCCGTGAGGTACAGCAGTTGGGGACGGACGCGGACCGGATCGCGCGCGAGGCGCGGCGGGACCAGCCGGGTGCGTCGAAGCAACTGCGTGAAGCGGCGGAAGCGATCAGGGACCAGCGGATCCCCGAGAAGATCGAGTTCTCGAAGTCGGTGATGCGCGGAGGTGCGGCGGAGTACGCGAATGCGTTCGAGTCGCAGATCGGCGACAACATCGGTGAGGCGACGGAGAACCTGCGCGAAGCGGTCGGGGCGATGACCGGGGAGTCGGCCGAGCGGCAACAGGAGCGGGCGCTCGAGGCGGCTCGGGCGCTTGTCCGAGGCATGGAAGCACTGCGGGAGAGGATGCGGGATACTGCTGTGGCACAGGGAGCACAGGGGCGGCAGCAGCAAGGGCAGGGCCAAGGCCAACAACAGGGCCAAGGCCAACAACAGGGCCAAGGCCAACAACAGGGCCAAGGCCAACAACAGGGCCAAGGCCAACAACAGGGCCAAGGCCAACAACAGGGCCAAGGCCAACAGCAGGGCCAAGGCCAACAGCAGGGCCAAGGCCAACAACAAGGCCAAGGCCAACCGCAGGGTCAGGGCCAAGGCCAGCAACAAGGCCAAGGCCAACCGCAGGGTCAGGGCCAAGGCCAGCAACAAGGCCAGCGCAATGGTGGCGGTGGTGGGGATCCGCAGGGGGCGGGGCGGGATGGGCGGGTGATCGGGTCGGCCGACGGCATCATCCGCGATGGGCGCGCACCACAGTTGAATCCCAACGCGCAGCGTCAGCTCGCACGGGAGTTCGGTCTGCGTCGCGACGAGGCGGAGGCGCTGCGCAACCTGGCGCGCGAACAAGGGCTCGACACGCGCGAGCTCGATCGCGCCATCGAGGACATCCGTCGGCTCGAGGGCGCACGCAGCGGCAGCGACTACACGGCCACGGCTGCACTCCAAGCCGCCGCGCTCGAGAAACTGAAGGCGTTCGAGTTCTCGCTTTTCCAACAGCTCAATCAGTCGAGCGGCCCGAAGTCCGCACTCGGGGCCCGTTCGCCGGTGCCGAGCGAGTATCGCGCGCAGGTGGAGGAGTACTACCGCTCGCTCGCGCGTCCGCAGGCGCCGCCGAAGCCCTGATCCGTTGACCTCCTACGCCCGCCGACTCGGTCTGTTCTCCGGCACGCTGCTGGTCGTCGGTGGGATCATTGGAGCGGGCATCTTCATCAGCCCCGCCGTTGTCGCGCAGCGCGTGGGGACGGGGCCGCTCACGATGGTCGCCTGGGGACTCGGCGCGGTCGTCGCGATCCTCGGCGCGTTCATCTTCGCGGAGCTCGGCGCACGCGCGCCGTCGGCCGGTGGCGGCTACGCGTACCTGCGGGACGCGTTCGGCCCGCTGCCGGCGTTCCTGTACGGCTGGGCGCTCTTGCTCGCCGTCGCCAGTGGCGCGACGGCTGCGGTCGCCGTCACGTTCGCCAACTACGCGAGCCCGTTGCTCGGAATCGCGGCGGGCAACGAGCGCACATTGGCCGTCACCGCCATCACGCTGTTCAGTGTCATCAACGTGCTTGGCGTCGCACCCGGCGCGGTGGTGCAGAACATCTTCACGCTGCTCAAGCTCGCCGCGATCGCCGGCATGATCGTGAGCGGCCTGTTCTTCAGCGCAGCTCTCACGGCGGGCGCTGACGCCACCTCCATTGCCGCGACGGCTGCGGCGAAGGCCGCACCCGCACTCGTCGCGCCAGCGGGATGGACCGCGATGTCCGTGGCGCTCGGCACGGCACTCGTCCCCGTGCTCTTCACGTACGGCGGCTGGCAGCAGGCGAACTTCGTGGCTGAGGAGATGGTCGATCCGCAGCGCAACCTGCCGCGCGCGCTCATCATCGGCGTGCTGATCGTCGCAGCGGCGTACCTGCTCGTGAATCTCACCTACCTCCGGACCCTGGGCGTCGAGGCGCTCGCGGCGAGCAAGGCACCGGCGGCCGATGCGATGGCGATCCGGTTCGGCGAGACCGGGCGTCGACTCATCGCCGTCGGGATCGCGATCTCCACGGCAGGGTTCCTCAACGTGGTCATCCTCGTCACGCCGCGCGTGTACCAGGCGATGGCGAAGGACGGCGTGTTCTTCCGTGCGTTGGCGACGCTGCATCCGCGCACGCGCACGCCGGTCGCGGCCATCCTGCTGCAAGGGGCCTGGTCCATCACTCTCGTGCTGAGCGGCAGCTATGGCGATCTGCTGGACTGGGTGACCTTCGCCGACTGGATCTTCTTCGGTGCGACGGCCGCGACGCTTCTGGTGTACCGGCGGCGTGAGGCGTCGGGCGCGTACTTCCTCGCCCCGTTCCATCCGTGGAGCACGGCGGTCTTCCTGCTCGCGGCGGGCTACGTGGTGCTCGGCGCGATCGTGTCGAACCCCATGAACGCCTTGCGCGGCACACTCGTCCTCGGGGCGGGGATCCCGGTCTATCTGTGGTGGCGTCGAGGGCTGGCGACGGCGCCCTGACACAAGCGCGGCGTGGATCGCGTAGGTTTGGGCATGCGATCCCCCTTCACTGTCGCCGCCGGTCCTGAGCAGGGCCCCTCGAGTGCGCCGCTGACCCAGGCTGCCCCAGCGCCACAAGGCAACACCCCCGCTCCGGGTGCGCCCGTCGGGACACCCGCTCCGGCGGAGGGTCCCGCGCTTGGCGTCTTCACGCAGGTGCCTCGTACGGCATCCGATGTCTCGTCGCTTCGCTCGCAGCGCTCCGAGCTGTCCCGCCAACTGAGTTCGGCTACCGGCCGTCGCGAGGAGCTCGCTGAAGAGCTCGAGAAGGCCACGTCGGCGGCGAACCGCGCGGGGATCGAAGCCCGACTCCGCCTGCTCGACGAGCGTATCCTGCAGATCGAGCGCGACATCTCCACGACCGGGCAACTGCTGGCGCGCGCTCCTGGTAGCATTACCGTCGATCCTTCGCCTCCACCCGGCAGCAACAGTTTCAATATGGAACTCACTCCGATCGTCGCCATCCTTTCGGTCTTCGTCTTCGCGCCGATCGCCATCGCCTACTCGCGCCGCATCTGGAATCGTGGGGGTGCAAAAGTCGAATCAGCGCTGGAACGCGACAACGCAGAGCGACTTCGTCGGCTGGAGAGCGCGGTCGATTCGATCGCGATCGAGATGGAGCGGGTCAGCGAGGGTCAGCGCTTCGTGACGAAGCTGCTCGCCGAGACCAAGGGACGCGAACACCTACGGATAGAGAACAAGCAGTAAGCCCCGCGGAGAGTGGGGGATGTGAGACGGGGATGAGAGTGCACTCTCATCCCCGTCCGTCGTTCACCACCTTCCACCCTCCGTCAACTCGAGTAGTACGACGCGTTCTCGTCCACGTAGCCCTTGGTCAGATCGCAACCGTACGCCGTCGCACGTGCCTCGCCGACGCCGAGCGCGATCTCCAGGTCCACGACTTCGGTCTTCAGCGCAGTCCGCACCACCGCGTCGTCGAATTCCAGTCGCTCCCCGCCGCCCACCACCTGATAGCCGTTGATCCACGCGTCCGTAGTCACCGGGCGGATCGTGCATTCGAAGCATTTGCCCACCGCCATGAGCAGCCGGCCTACGTTGGGATCGGCGCCGTGTACCATGGTCTTCACGAGCGGCGAGTTGAGCACGGACTTGGCGATGCGGCGCGCCTCGTGATCGTTGAGCGCACCCCGGACCGTCACGCGGAGCAGGTGTTCGGCGCCTTCGCCGTCGCGACCGAGGATCTCGGTCATGCGCACGCAGCCGGCAGTGAGGACCCGGAGGAACTCCGTTTCGTCAACCTCGCCCGCGAGTCCGTTCGCGAGGATCGCACAGGTATCCGACGTGCTCGTGTCGGTGTCGACGCTGAGCATGTTGTACGAGCCGCTCACCGCCTGCGTGAGCATGCGGTCGAGGGTCGCCGCATCGAGCGCGGCGTCGGTGAAGATGTACGAGAGCATCGTGGCCATGTTCGGCTCGATCATCCCCGAGCCTTTCGCGACCCAGGTGATCGTCGCCTCGCCCACACTCGCCGAGAGGGCCTTTGGATGTGTGTCGGTGGTCATGATGCCCTCGGCGCCGACGAGGGGATCGTTCTGCAGGTCGTCGGCCATACCGACGATGCCTCGCTCGACCTTCTCCACGGGGAGTTGCACGCCGATCACCCCCGTGGAACTCACGAGCACCCGTTCGGCAGTCGTCCCGAGTTCCGCGGCCGCAGCGGCGGCCATGCGCCGCGCGTTGACGACACCTCGCTCGCCGGTCGCGACGTTGCTCACCTTGCTGTTGGCGACGATCGCCTTGAGCCACCCGCCGCGGATCGTCTCGCGACCGAGGATGATGGGTGCGCCTGGGAAGTGGTTGCGCGTGAACACCGCTGCGGCAGCAGCGTCGACCTCGCTCACGAACAGCGTGAGGTCCTTCGCACTCGGCTTGAGGCCGACGTTGCGGGAGGCGCAGCGGAAGCCGCGCGGGAAACGAGGGGTCTCATGGAAGGCCGGTGCGGTCATCGGTCAGCGTTGAATGGAGAGAAGAAGATACCGAACCCCGGGCCTTAACGCCGCGCCCGACTCGGCGTCTCCCTAGTGACCGCGGCGACCACGCCGCTGCCCCACACGCACCTGAGGACTCGATCATGCCAAGCCGCTTCCGCCGTCTCACACGCTTCATCGGCGCCGCTGCGCTGGTGGCACCTGCGCTGCTCGCCGCGCAGCCTTCGCCGGGTGGCCCCGGCGGACCGGGCGGCCCAGTCGGGCGCGGCCCGCAGGGCCCGGGGCGCGCCGCTGCACCCGGCGTGGACGTCACGACCCTGCTCAACGCACGGCGCCAACTCGACCTCACGCCACGCCAGGTCGCGCAGCTCGATTCGCTCGAGCGCATCCAACACGCCGAGCGCAGCAAGTTCCGGGAGTCGATGGCTGTGCGTCGCGATTCGATGATGCAGCGGCTGCGCACCGCGCGTGGCGCGCAGGGCGCGCGGGGTGGGGAGCCGGGCAACGCAAATGTGCCACGCGATTCGATGCGCGCACGGATGCGCTCGCAGATCCAGGGCGAACGCGCCGCGCTGCAGCCGCAGTTCGAACAGCTGCAGCGACGTGACTCGACCTTCCGCGTGGCGGCGGAGCGCCTGCTCAATGATACGCAGCGTCAGAAAGTGCGAGAGATGCAGGCCGAGCGTCGCGGATACGAGCG
>JBJXGK010000025.1:0-26631 GCA_046153705.1 Gemmatimonadaceae bacterium | reverse complement strand
CGCCGCTCACCACGAACACCACCAGCCACGAGAGTGCGAGTGCGGTATTGCCGAACAGGAACGCGCCCACGCCGAACAGCGATGCGTACACGAAGAGCACACCCATCACCCAGCCGAGCATGGCCTGAGGGAGTGAATCAGGTGACGCCGCGAGGCCGGTGGCCTTTCGTACGTCTTCCCAGCCCGGTCCCGCAGGACGCACGAGGCGATAGAACTTCTCAAGCACCTTCGCGTCAGTCTTGGGGCCGATGAAGGCCGCGATGATCCAGATCGCGGTGGTGGCGAACACCGTCACCAACAGCGTCGTGGTGGCCGAGATCTGCGCACCGTTCTTGCCTGCGACAAAGAGACCGATCGCGATCGCGAACGACCCTGCCATCGCCGCGATCTCGGCCGCAGCGTTTACACGCCACCAGTACCAACGCAGCAGGTAGAGCAATCCGGTGCCCGCGCCGATGGAGAGGAGCAACTGGAAGCCCGACGATGCGGTGTCGAGCTGGTACGTGACCAAACTCGCGACCACCATGAGCAACGCCGTGACCACGCGCCCTACCATCACATAGTGCTTCTCATCGGCGTCGCCCTTCACAAAGCGGCGATAGAAATCGTGCACGAGATACGATGTGCCCCAGTTGAGATGCGTGACGATCGTCGACACATACGCCGCGAGCAGCCCGGCGATCATGAGGCCGAGCCAGCCCACCGGCAGGAACGTCAACATCGCCGGATACGCGATGTCATGGCCGATGAGGTTCGCCGGCACATTGGGGAAGGCCTTGGCGATGTCGGTGAGTTGCGGGAACACAAGGATGGACGACAGCGCCACGATGATCCAGGGCCAGGTGCGCAGGCCATAGTGTGCGACGTTGAAGAACAGCGTGCCGACGAGTGCGTCCTTCTCACTCTTGGATGCGAGCATGCGCTGTGCGATGTAGCTGCCGCCGCCAGGTTCGGCGCCGGGATACCACACCGACCACCACTGAATCGTCAGTGGTAGGATGAGCACCGACATGAACACCGCCGAGTTCGACGAGTCGGGCAGGAACGTCATCGTCTCAGTGGGGATTTTGGCGATGAGCCCAGCCAGACCACCCACTTCCGGACGCTGCAGCGCGAAGTAGGCCGCAGCGAACGATCCCGTCATCGCGATCCCGAACTGCACGAGGTCCGCAACGAGCACGCCCCACAGTCCCGAGATCACCGCGAAGCCGACATTGAGTCCGGCACACCAGAGCAGTGTCTTCCCCATCGGCCAGCCGAGCAGGACGGTGGCGATCTTCACAGCGGCGAGGTTCACCGTCGCCATGATGACGCAATTGAAGATCAGGCCGAGATAGATGGCGCGGAATCCACGTACGAAGCTGGCCGCCTTGCCCGAGTAGCGGATCTCGTAGAACTCGAGGTCCGTCAAGACACCCGACCGCCGCCACATGCGCGCGTAGAACATGACCGTCGCCATACCGGTGAGCAGAAACGCCCACCACACCCAGTTACCGGCGATACCACGCTGGCGTACAAGGTCGGTGACGAGGTTGGGCGTGTCAGTGGAGAACGTCGTCGCGACCATCGACACGCCGATCAGCCACCACGGCGCGGCGCGTCCGGAGGTGAAGAACTCCGACGTGTTTTCTCCGGCACGCCGCGCGAGCAGGAGCGCGGGGATGAATGCAGCCGCGAGCGAAAGCGCGACGATGAGCCAATCGAGCGAGGTTAGGAGCACGAGAGGATTGTGTGAGGAAGTGAGAAGGGAGCGGGGAGAAGTGCGATGTCGCCCATCAGCTCTTCTGCCACTTCCCGCGCGTGAAGTCCGGGAACTTCATCGGCGCACTGCCCTTCGCCACCGACATCTGCGACAGCGGCATCGGCGCGCTCCAGCTGGCAGCGTCGTACACGTCATAGTCGGGCACGAGGCCGTCGCGCATGCACTCCACCAGGCGATACGCCATGATGAAGTCCATGCCACCGTGGCCGCCCTTCTTGCGCGCCAGCTCGCCGACGCGAGTCCAGAGCGGATGTTCGTGCGTCTTCTTCCACTCATCGATCGGCTTGAAACTGTGGCCGCCCGGCTGCCCTTCTACATAGATGCGCGCCGGGTAGTCCTCGAACACACCCTTGGTGCCGGCCACGCCATTCAGGCGCGAGTACGGCCGCGGGCTCGAGACATCGTGCATGAGATGGATCATCCGGCCTTTCGCCGTGCGGATGAGCGACGTGTTCAGATCGCCCGTCACGTACGTCTCCTGCCACTTGGGATCGTTCTTGTCGAGAACCGTCTTCTCGCGATGCAGCGAGAGGCCGCGCTCCTCGGTGCTCATCGACACCATGTGCGTCATGCGGTCGCCGCTGTTGAGATCCATGTACCACGCCACCGGCCCGAGGCCGTGCGTGGGATACAGGTTCCCATTCACCTTCGTGTGCCACCCGCGGCGCCACAGCCCTTCGTCCTTGTTCTCGAAGAGGATCGTGCGCAGATCATGGATGTACGCCGCCGAGCCCGACTGCACTTCGCCGAAGACGCCATCATGCACCATGCGGTTGATGAGCATCTCGTTGTAGCCGTAGTTGCAGTTCTCCAGCTGCATGCAGTGGCGCTGCGCCTTCTCGCTCGCATCGACCAGGGCCCACAACTCCTTCAGCGTCACACCTACCGGACACTCGGCGCCGCAGTGTTTGCCCGCCTTGAGTGCGGCGAGCAGCACCGGCACGTGCCATTCCCAGGGAGTCGCGGTGTAGACGAAGTCGAGGTCATCCCGCGCGACGAGTCGTTCGAAGTCGCGCTCGCCGTTGGTGTAGAGCGCTGGCGCCGCATGGCCCGCGTCGGTGCACATCTTCGCGGCGCGTGCGGCCTTCTCAGGGGCGATGTCGTTGAGCGCAACGATCCGCACGCCGTCGATGGCGAGCAGTTCGCTGAGCATGCTCCGTCCTCGAAGGCCAGTGCCGACGATGCCGATGCGCACCACATCGCGACGCTCGAACGGCACACCTTTCATCGTCTTGGCACCGGCGGCAGGTGCCGGTTCGGCGTCAGGGTGCTCGGCGGCGGTGACGTTCTCGGCGGTGGCCGGGAGCGGGGTGAGCGCGGACGCGGCGGCGAGACCGGCGCCCGTGACGAGGGCCTGCTTGAGCAGGTCGCGGCGGTTGAGGGGAGTGGTCATGGGACTAAGATGCCGCGAGATCAGGGGACGCGCGAGGGACACACACATACTGGCACCCTTCCCCTCACCGGCCGCAAGCTCCAGACTATGCCGACCTCGAACCCGAGCCCCGCCATGCGCCCCAACTCCGCCGTCGCGCTGTTCGCGATCGCCACCGCCCTCAGTGCCCCGGCCGCAAGCCTGAGCGCCCAGTCACGCCCCCGCACGGTCGCCGCTGCACCGGCGCCGCGTGATTCGATCATCACACGCACCTACGGCGACCTCGCCGCAGGACCGTACAAGCGCCTCGTGATCCGGAACGCGATGGTCATCCCCGGCCACGGCGGTCCGCCAGCCGGCCCCTACGACATCGTGGTCGAAGGCAACATGATCACCGAGATGATCCCCTTCGATCCCGTGGCCGCCGAGCGGCGGGGGAACGCGGCGCGACCGACGGGCGATCGCGTGATCGACGCCGCCGGCAAGTACGTCATGCCGGGGATGATCGACCTGCACGCGCACATCCGCACGCAGCCGATGGAGCTCGAGTACGTCTACTATCTCAAGCTCGCGCACGGCACCACCACCATGGTGAACGCCTCCGATCGTTCAGCGGATTCTTCGTTCGCGCAGGCGCGCCTCTCGGCGCGGAACGAGATCCTCGCGCCGCGGATGTTCCCACTCGTCGGCTGGGGCACGTTCACCAAGTTCACGCGCATCCAGCTCGACGATCCCGCCAACGCTCCGGAAATCGCGCGGCAGATGGCCGCCGCCGGCGTGCGCGTGATCTCCATGGACCCCAACGGGTGGAGCCGCGAGATCATCGGCGCCATCGCCTCGGCGGCCAAGGCGAACGGGATGATCACCTCGTTCCACATCCCGCCGAGCACGATCGCCGTGGCGAACGCGGTGGATGCGTCCTGCCTTGGCATCACGATGATCGAACATCACTACGGGTACGCGGAGTCCGCGCTCGATCGGAGCACGCAGAACTTCGAGCGCACGTACACGTTCGGCGACGAGAACGCGCGTTTCCGCGCGGCGGGCCGCGTGTGGACCGAGACCAACAAGGAGAAGCTCCTCACCACGGTCGTGGACTCGCTCGTCAAGTGCGGCGCGACGATGTTGCCCACGCGCGTGGTGTACGAGGCCAATCGCGACGTGATCCGTGCGACGAGTCTGCCCTGGCACCAGAAGTACACGCATCAGGCGCTGCTCAACTGGAACTATCCCAACCCCGCGTACCACGGCGCGTACCACTTCGACTGGACCAGCGACGACGAGGCGAACTGGAACCTCGCGTACCAGCTCTGGGGGGAGTTGATCTTCGAGTTCAACAAGCGCGGCGGCCGCGTCGCCTTCGGCACCGACGACAACTACATCTGGGCCACGCCCGGGTTCGGCACGGTGCGCGAGTTGCAGTTGCTGCGCGAGACGGGGATGCACTCTCTCGAAGTGATCCGCGCTGCCACGCGCAACAGCGCTGAGACGCTGCTCGAGCCGAAGCTTGGGATGGTGCGCCCGGGATTCAAGGCCGACCTATTGATTGTGGACGGCAACCCCGCGGCCAACCTCAAGTTCATGTACGCCTTCGGCGACCTCACGCTCGACAAGGACGGCAAGATGTACCGCACCAGCGGCGTGGTGCACACCATCAAGGACGGCATCGTGATGGAGAACGCCAACCTCATGCGCGAAGTGGAGGCGATGGTGCGGAAGTCGAAGGTCGGTGTGTCTCCGGTGAACGTGATCTCGAAGCCGTTCCTCACGGTGCCGTAGATCCGAGACGCGACCGCGACGGTACGGTCTACGCGAAGCCGCGCCGCACAGGGAACTCGCAGCCCCTCGTCGGAGTTGGACGTGGCGGGGCCGTTGTCATCATCCACTGGAGCGCGTCTTACATATGCAGATCGACATCGGAATCGCCGAATCCGACCGCAAGGTCATTGCCGACGGACTCTCGCGCCTGCTCGCCGACAGCTACACGCTGTACCTCAAGACGCACTTCTTCCACTGGAACGTGACCGGTCCCATGTTCCAGACGCTGCACGCGATGTTCGAGGTGCAGTACGACGAACTCGCGATCGCGGTGGATGTCATCGCCGAGCGTATACGCGCGCTCGACCACTATGCGCCCGGCACGTACACCGAGTTTCAGAAGTTGAGCGCGATTCCTGAGACCACCGGCGTCCCGAAGGCGGAGAACATGATCCGTGAGCTGGTGCAGGGACAGGAGACCGTCGTACGCACGGCACGCTCGCTGTTTCCTGCCGTCGAGTCGGCGCATGACCAGGCCACCGCCGACCTGCTCACGCAACGGATTCAGTTGCACGAGAAGACGGCGTGGATGCTGCGCAGCCTGCTCGAGCGCTGACCCCAGGAGTCGGCGGCGCACCCGTGTGCGCGCGAGGCGCCGGCGGCTCGCATCGATGTCCACGACTGGCGGCGAGGAGGCGCGCGAACGTAAGCTACGCGTCGTCGACTGCGCGCCCTCGTCGCTCGATCAATCCCCTTTCGGCGTACTGTGCATACCGGACTTCGTTACCGACTCTCTGAGTACCTGGCGTGGACCTGGCGCGACTCGCTCGCGCTGCTCGTCGTCTCGACAGTCCCGGTCATCCTCTTCGATGTGGTCGGATGGCGCTGGCTGGTGATCCCCTGGGTGCCCGTCGCGTTGATCGGCACCGCGTCCGCATTCGTCGTAGGCTTCAAGAACAACGCGACGTACGCGAGGGCTTGGGAAGCGCGCACGATCTGGGGGAGCATCGTCAACAGCAGTCGGGCGTGGGCGCTGCAGGTGATCGACTTCGTGCGTCCCACGGCGACGTTGAGTGAAGCGGAGGCGCGCGAGGTTCATCGCCTGTTGATCCACCGACACATCGCCTGGCTCACGGCCCTGCGCTTCCAGCTGCGCCAGCCTCGCACCTGGGAGCGGATGTCGCTTCCCCAGAGCCGCAAGTATCAGAAGCTCCACTACCCCGTACCCGAACAGGACGGAGAGCTGGGTGCGGAGTTGGCCCGAGTGCTTTCGCCGGCCGACCACGCCGTAGTAATGAAGGGCGCCAACCGGGCCACGCATCTTCTCGCGTTGCAGTCGCACACGCTCGCGCAGCTCTCGGCGCAGGCGGTGCTCGAACCGAATCGGCATGTCGCCCTGAGCCAGCGCCTGGTGGACCTGCTGGACGCGCAGGGGCGATGCGAACGCATCAAGAACTTCCCCTATCCTCGCCAGTTCGCCACGATCAATCTGTTCTTCATCCGGTTGTTCGTCTTCCTGGTGCCGTTCGGCCTCCTTCAGGAGTTCGACAAGCTGGGTCCCGGCTTCGTCTGGCTCGGCGTGCCATTCGGGTTCCTGGTGGGCTGGGTCTTCAACGCCATGGAGCGCATCGGTGACGCGACCGAGAATCCGTTCGAGGGGAGTCCCAATGACGTCCCCATCTCGGCGCTCAGTCGCACCATCGAGATCGACCTGCGGGAGCTTCTCGGCGAGTCGGAGATCCCGGCCCCGCTCAGTCCCGTCAACAACATCCTGATGTGACCATGAGCTCCGAGTTTCTCGACATCGTCCGGGCGCACTATCCGCAGGCGCAGACCACTGTGGATTCGGTGGACCGGTTCTTCGACATCCTCCACGGGCGATTCGGTCTCGTCCCGAGTCAGGTGGCCCTGGCTGACAGCGTGTGCAGCGACGACGTCAACAGCGTGGAGTATCCTCGACGCGCGTTCGAGATGGTGGGGCCGTTCAAGCTCGGTGGCCTCGACGGCTTCCCGTTCGCCGGCGTCACAGGCATGGGGGCGTTCGCCGGGCATGTCCCGGATGATGGCGCGATCTTCATCTATCACGCGCCACACATCGGTGTCGGCAAGGACGGCTCGCTGGGCACCATCGTGCGTTCGGGACAGACCCGACCGAGTGGGTGCTGCGGCGCGTGCCGCGCGGCGCTGGCCAAGCTGCAGGCGGGGCAGGTCATTTCCGACGATCTGTCCTCGCTGGATTATCAGCAGAACACGCTCGAGCAGATCCTCCTGCGGCACCGCGAGCGGGTATTGCGGGCGAGCACGCCCCTCAAGGAGGCCACCGAGGTCATCCAGGAAGCGATCGCCGAACGCATCGACCTACTCACGGCCCGCACGACGTTCAAGGCCCGCTACCTGATCGTGATGGGCGCGGTGCTGATCAACGGGGACCACGGAATGGGGTCGTTCACGGCGCCGCGCCGGCTGGTTGCCACGGACCTGCGATCCGGCGATCAGGTCGACCTGCTCGCGGACCTGTTGCACTGACGGGTATCGACGTTCGAACACGAGTGCGTCCGTCCGCGAGCAGTTTGCCCTCATCATCGAGGAGACGATGACCTGCGCGCTGCCCACTACTCGAGCGGTTGAAGTCTCGCGGTGAGGCTGAGCGTGTTGACGTGGCAAACGTCCTCGGTCACCCGAACACCCGATGTGTCCCACTGGCGATACCCGGCACGGCGCACGGTCACGGAATAGGTCCCGGCCCGCTCGTACGTGTTCGGCGTGATGAGCGGCCCCGCGGCGGAACCGGAGAAGCCGAGTGGCGAGGTCACGGAATCCGCGAAGGTACCGTCGCGCAACACGAGGGTGGCACCTTCAGCGATCCCTACGTCGGTGAAACCGTGGTAGACCAGAACGGCGAGCGCGGGTCGCGCCTCTTCGGTGCACGCGATCGGATCGATGGAGTTCGCGCAGGCAATGCTGCCTGCCACCAGCACTGCCAGTCCAGAGCATATCGCCATCGGTCGTGGTAGTGCCGGCATGGTGGGTCCTTGTCGAGTGCAACAAGAGCTACCCTTCGCAGGCCGATCGCGTCACCGGAGCGTGCGGAGGCACAGCCTACCTCGCCTCTCAGCTCACTGCCGCACCCACGTCGGACGGAAATCCGTCGTCACGTTCCAGATGAGCGCACCGACGATCTCCCCGTAGGCCTCCTTCGCATCCTGTGCGTCGAAAACGGCCGTACCGGACGCGATGGAGACCTGCTGCATCGTCTCGCGCAGCGTCGACGAGCGCGCCCAGAGTGTCGCACCGGACTCCGCCGACAGCAGCTTCGTCTGGAGCGCCATGGTCACCTCGGTCGAGGCCGTCAGGCCACCGAGGAGTCGCACGCGAGGCTTGAGGTCCGAGACGGTCAGATGGCCGACGACGAGTGTCCGTACGCCGTGCTGTTCGCCGAGTCGCCGGGCGGCGGCCGCATCGACCGCCCCGGTGACCGCTCCGAGCTCGAGGATCTCGACGCCCGGCTGCGCCTGCAGCATCTGCTCGGCGAACTGCTGCGTCGCCAGCCGCACAAGCCCGCCCTTCGCGTTCTCTGCGGTGAAGGTCACGAGACCGATGCGCGCGTGCGACGCGAGATCCACCGACGGGTCGATGCGGACCGTGTTGACGACGGGGCTGCGGCTACCGCCGCAGGCGGCGGTGGCGACGAGGGCGAGCGCGAGGAAGACGTGGTGGTGGCGCATGGTGGCGGGGGTCGGAGACGGTGCTGCCTACTAGGTCTACCGGGAGGACGACCGAGCGTTCCCTCGCAGCACTGCCGCGTGACGCGGGTCACAGCGCCCGACTCGGGGCGCTGGCGAGGTCGGCGGTGACGCCGTATTCTCGACGGAGAGTCAGCCCACCCCACCTGACGATCCCAACGGATGCTTACTTGCGAATCCTGGTTCTCTCGAACACGACGCCCTGGCCACTGCGGGGCGGCCCGCAGCTTCGCATCCACCACCTGCTCAAACGGATCGCCGAACGCCACGAGGTGGTGCTCGGCTGCCATACGTGGAGCGACGCCGATCGCGAGGGCGTGGCCGAGCTGAATCAACGTGGGCTGCGGACGGTCGGCGGCATGATTCGCTTTTCCCCCAGGCGACGGTGGTTGTTCAATGCCGCCATGCACGGACTGCGCGGGCTGCCTCCGGAGACGGTGAAGATGCAGGCTCCCGAGCTGCACCAGCTCGTCCGCGACGGGGCGTACGACGTGTTGCAGGTCGAAGAGACGATCCTCGCGCCGTACTTCCGGTCCATGCCGCGCGACCGGCAGCGCTATCGCATTCTCACCATGCACAACGTGCACTTCCTGCAGGACCTGCGGTTGGCGCGCATCGAGCCCACGCTTCGTTGGCAGGCGTCGCGGCGTTTCAACGCCATGTGGATGCGCACATACGAGCCTCGCGTCGCGGCGGCCGTGGACCGCGTCATCACCATGTCGGCGGACGACAGTGCACTGCTGCTGAGCAGAGCGCCCGGCGCACACGCGGTCGTGATCCCGAATGGTGTCGACACGCACGCCCTCGTGCCGCTGCCGCCAGCAGAGGGGCCGCCGGCGATCGTGTTCGTGGGATCGATGATGTACCGCCCCTGCGTGGACGCCGCGGTCTGGCTGGTGCGCGAGATCCTGCCGCGTGTTCGCCGAGCGCACCCGGGAGTGCAGGTCTGGATCGTCGGTCGGGGGCCGGTGCCGGAAGTCACCGCGCTCGCCGGCGACGGTGTCTTCGTGACGGGCGAGGTGGAGGATGTGGAGCCCTATTATCAGCGCGCAACGCTGGCCGTGGCGCCGCTCCGCGCCGGCGGTGGCACGCGCCTCAAGATCCTCGAGGCGATGGCGCTCGGGCGTGCCGTCGTCTCCACGACCGTCGGTGCGGAAGGGCTTGGCGTGGAACACGACACGCACCTCGCCCTCGCCGACGATGCGCTGTCTCTCGCCAGCGCCATCGTCGCGCTGCTCGACGATCGCGAACGCCGCGACCGGCTCGCTCGTGCTGCCCGGGCCCTCGTCGAGGCGGAATACGACTGGGACCGGATCGCTGCGGCGCAACTCGCTGTCTACGAGGGACTGGAGCGCGCATCGACGCCGGCGAGCGCCGCGTCCGGCCACGCCCGTTCCACCGATGTGCCAGTGGATCAGCCGTCGGGAAACGTCGTGGACAGCCATCACCGATGATCGATGCCACGTACGTGATCAACCTGGACCGGGCAACGACCCGGTGGAACACGGTGCAAGCGACCACAGCGTCGGCCGGACTACGGAACGTCATCCGCTTCCCGGCGATCGATGGCCAACTGTTGGACGATCGCGCGATCACGCAGCTGCAGCAGGACGGGCGCCTGTCCCATGACCTGTCGGGGTTCGTTCCAGCCTGCCGCAACGCGGAGATCGGATGCGGTATCAGCCACGCGATGGTGCTCGAGGACATCCTGAAGCGAGGATGGCGCACGGCACTGGTGCTCGAAGATGATGTCGAACTCACCGGCGCCGCGCACGACTGGCCGGCACGCTTCCGCGCCGCCAATGCCGATCTCCCGGAGCGCTGGGAGCTCTGGTACCTCCATCGCTGCTTCGACATCCGGCACCGCGTGAAACGGATCTCGCCGCGCACAGTCGTTCCCTGGACCCCACAGTCGGGCGCTGCATATGCCGTCACCGCGCGCGGCGCCGAGTTGCTGCTTGCCGCCATCACGCCGCTCAGCCGTGCGGTCGACCTCATGTACATGGACACGGTGAACGCGCGGCGCATCGAGTGTTTCGCAGCCTCGCCGATGCTGTTCGATCCCGCACTGGGAGACCACCCGTCGCAGATCCGGGCGCATCTTCCCGCGACCCCGTGGCTCGAACAAGGTGTCAATCGGCCACCCGAGTACTGGCCCGCGCGGTATCACAAGTACCTGGGTGAGCGAACTCCCGTGGCGTCGGCGCTCGACGAATGGTGGCATCGCGGACGCGCGGCGTTTCGCAGTCTCTGGCCGCACAACGGCGGGCCGAAATGACCGGGCCCACCGCCGCAGCGATCGTGACCTCGCCGCACGCGTCTCCGCGTCGGGTTTTTCAGGTGGTATGGGGCTTCGAACGCTTCGGTGGCCTCGAACGCCATCTGGCCGAGCTCTCGATCGCGCTGCATGCACATGGTACGGAAGTGCTCGTGTTCACCGAGGCGGCAGCCGACCCGCGCAACGCCTACGTCCAGCGACTCCGGAGCAGCGGCATCGTGGTGAGTGGCGCCAACGCGTCCGCGGCCCTCGCCGAACGACTCGGCCGGTTGCCATTGGGCACCTTGCGTCCTGCCCTGCGGA
This sequence comes from Gemmatimonadaceae bacterium, assembly GCA_046153705.1. GTDB lineage: Bacteria > Gemmatimonadota > Gemmatimonadetes > Gemmatimonadales > Gemmatimonadaceae > Pseudogemmatithrix. Next base: position 15,415 of record JBJXGK010000025.1, on the reverse strand, counting down.
AGGTCGCAAGGGTCGTGCAACGCATGCGCCCTGCGGAACGACCAGGGCAGTCCGTCCCATCACCTGACGAGGCGGTTCGACGGATCCTCGCGGAACGTCATCACCACCCCGCGACCGTCGATCTCTTCGCGCGGCTCGACACCGCTGTCGCCCACGAGCGCCCTGACGTCGTGCACGTGCACGGAACCCAGCTCCGCCAGTCGTGGGTCGTCGCCTGGGCCGCAGCGCGTGGCCTGCCGACGATGTACACCGAGCAGGTCACCATCGATGAATGGGGAGGGCCCACCGAGCCGACGGCCGTCGCCACGATGATTGCCGACGCCGGCGTCATAGCGTGTGTCTCCGACCGCGCGCGCGCGAGCGCCGCGCAAGTGCTGCAAGGGGCTCGCACCGTCGCGGTGGTGAACCAACCCGTTCCGGGCAGCAGCACCCAGGCACCGATCAGCACGACGGGACCGCTCCGTCTGTTGTGTGTTGCCCGGTTGGAACGCTACAAGGGGATCGACGTGCTCTTGCAGGCGGCCGCGACGGCGCGAGCGGCCGGCGTCGACTTCCAGCTCCAGCTCGCCGGTGATGGGTCGGAGCGCGGAGCGCTGACCAGACTCGCGCAGCGGCTTCAGCTCACCGATGTCGTCTTTCTTGGTGCGGTGCCTCCGGACGAGGTGGCAGCGGCGCTGCAGACCGCTGACGTCATGGTCCTGCCATCGCGCGGTGAAGGACTCCCGGTGTCGGTCGTCGAGGCGATGGCTGGAGGGCGGCCAGTGCTCGCGACGCGGGCGGGAGGTACCGGCGAGGTGGTGCAGGATGGCGTGACCGGCCTGCTCGTGGAGCCCGATCGTCCCGACCAGCTCGCGGACGCGCTGGCAAGGCTGGCCGCCGATCGAGTCGGCCTGCAGCGGATGGCGAATGCCGCGCGTGAGGCGTGGGCCACCGGGGGCTGGTCGCCGGACGCGGTGCGGGCGCGCGTGATCACGCTCTATCGCGAGGCCGCCGTCTGGTCGAGCCAGAGGCACGGATGACACTCGTGTCCGTGATCGTGCCTGTCCACAATCGCCGGTCCCTCATCGGTGCCGCACTCAAGAGCGTGCTGGCACAGACGTACCGCGATGTGGAACTGCTCGTCGTCGATGACGGATCGACCGACGGAACGGCCGACGAAGTGGCGAGCTCCTTCGGCGAGTCCGTCAGGCTCATTCGTCTCGGCGAGAATCGGGGCCGATCCGCCGCGCGCAACATCGGCTGGGCCGAGGCACGCGGCGGACTCGTGGCGTTCCTCGACTCCGACGATCTCTGGGCGCCCGAAAAACTCGCACGACAGGTGCCCTGCTTCGCGAGCAGCGACGTGGCACTCGTCCATTGTCGCATCGGCGTGGTGGATGCAGATGGCCGACCCATCGCTGACGAGTCAGCGGAACTCGCACGCGCATTCGACGACGCTGACGCGCGCGGATACGAGTACGGTGGCGTGACGGAGACCTGGTGCCGGATCTACACCTCCACCGTGGTGGTGCGGCGTGCGCTGCTGCAGGTCACCGGCGGGTTCGACGAGCAGCTCGCGCACTTCGAGGACTGGGATCTCTTCTGGCGCATCGCACGGCAGGGTCGCGTCGTCGCACTGAAGGAGTCACTCGTGCAGTACCGGCGTCATGCGGGCAACACACCCATGCGATGGGCGCAGGACGCCGAGCCGTGGATGTACGTCATGCGCAAGCACCTCGCGGCACTTGAGCCCTCCGACACCGCGCCGACACTGAAGCGCGCGCGGCACAACCTCCTGCTCAACCTCGCGCTGGGCGAGTACTGGCGCGGCAACCGTCGCGCGTCCCGACAGTGGATGCTGCGTGCGCTGCGTGCCGACCCACGACCGCTGTATCGACCGGTGCATCCGGTGTGGAGCGCGCCGCTCTTCAGTGCCTTGCTGCCTGCCGTCGCCGCTGATCTCCTCGTCCGCGTCCTTGGCGTCGATGCCTACCGCGTCGATCGTGTACCGTCCGACCAACCGGCAGCGTGACAACGGCCCTCGTGCTCGGCCTGCGATGGGCGATCGCTGGCATCCTGCTGGTCTTCGGCGTACGCCGGGCTGTGTTGCTGGTGGCGAGCATGCTGCCGCCCAGACGCGTCACGCCGCGCGCCACGCACTCCATCGCCGTGCTGGTTGCCGCACGCAACGAGTCGCGTCACCTGCCGGCGTTGCTCTCGGCGCTGGGACAGCTCGACTACCCCGCGTCCCACTTGCACGTGGTCCTCGTCTCGGATGGCTCCGATGACGACACCGTCGTGCTCATGCAGGCTTGGAGGGATGTCCCGTTTGCCGTCGACATCGTGACGCTGCCGCAGTCGATTGGGAAAGGTGGCGCGCTCGCCGCGGGGCTGGCCCGTGCACGGGTCAGCGATCTCGTCGTCGTGTTCGATGCGGATTGCGAGCCGCAGCCCGACGTGCTGCGGTGGTTGGCTGGAGCGTTCGACGATCCATCGGTCGGCGCGGCGACCGGGTATCCACGGCCGGCCAACGCGAACGCCGGGGCCGTGGCACGGTATGCCGCGCTGGAGCGCTGGTCTCATCACCTCGTGGTGCTGGCAGGCATGGACCGCCTGCGGTTGAACCCGCCGGTGATCGGTGTGGCGTTCGCCGTGCGATGGGCCGCACTGGAATCTGCCGGCGGCTTCCCGGTGGGACGGCTCGCCGAGGATCTCGAACTATCGATGGCGCTCACCGCGAAAGGTTGGCGCACCCGTTGGCTCGGATCGGCCATCGTGCGCGAAGACGTCGTGGAGACACGACACGCCTTTCGTCAGCAACGTACGCGATGGTCGCGCGGGATGTTGCAGAGTGCGTCGCGCACGCGATCCTTTCAGGAGATTCTGACGGCGGCCGGCTACCTCGATCGCACGGCGCTGATCGTGGCCGTGCTCCTCGTTCCCTTCGGTGTGGTGGAGGCGTGGTGGCCTGCCCTCTATCTCGCGCTGCCGCTGCTGACTGTGTTGCAGGCGATGCGGCGAGCTGCGGCTCGGCCGGCGTGGCGGTTCCTTGTCGCGCTGGCGGGCATGGTCGTCACCGATGTCGTCGTCAGTGTCCGATCCGCCGCGGCACAGCTCGCGGGTACGCCGGCACGGTGGGACGATCGGCAGTCGTGATGGCGTCAGGAACGTCTCATCGAACGCGTAGGGCACGACGCGCATCGGCGGTCCACGCTCTTCTCAGACCACTCCGGAGTGCATTGGGCGCACTTCAGCGATTCACCCGTACGAACGTCGACGGGTTGACGTCCCCCCGCGGGTCAACGAGCACCCCCGCCTGCGCCCTCACCTCGCTCGCGTGTGCCGGGGTGCCGAGGCACAGATGTACGTAGTTGTCGTTGTCATCGATGTCGCTTAGCGCAAAGGGGGTGACCTCGCTCTCGCCGGTCACGACTCGGTACATCGTGCGGTGGTCCTCTTGCGTTGCGCCGTCCTTCGGTCGGATGCCGCCCGCCCACGTCACCTGGAGGACTTGCCGCGTGCCACTGGGGCAGTCGCTTTCGACCGTGCCCGCCTCGTATGCGATGGCGAGCACGAGCGCCGGTCCGGCCTCAAGCGGCGTGACGTTTGCCGCGAGGCCGCGCCCCTGCCCGCCCGCCTCTAGCACTACGTCTCCCACGACCTCGACACGAACCGGCGGATCCTGAGCGCCGCCGACGTCACCGATGAGAAGCACAGTGTGTCGCTCCAAGGCCCCGTCGGCTGGCCGCAGCGTCGCGCACTCCGGCGTCTTTCGCACACCCGATCTCGTGACCACGACGAAGTCGCTCGGGTCCACCGATACCACCCTTCGCGAGAACGTGACCGGCATGCCGTCACGTCCTGGACCCTTCCGGCAGAGGGCTCGGGAGCGCGCCGGCAGAGCGTCGTCAAGGCCGAAGAAGGCGCTGATCAACAGGGGCGGCTCCCGATCGAGCGCGGTCGCTGCGGGTGTCATCGTCGCCAATCTGCCGCACGCGCTGATCAAGAGAACGAAGGCGGGCCACAGTGCCGCGTGGAGGCCGGCTGAGACGAGTCTCCGGGCGCTGGAAGTGGAGTCCATGGAACGAGGGAGGTGAGATCGTGGAGTTCCCAGACTTTGGTGGAGACTGCCAATGTCTACCATCACCGCGAAAAGAGGAACCCGTGCCGGCGAAACCGAAGCCGGGAGCGTCCGATCCAAGTACGCGTTCATCGAGGCACATCGCAAGGAGTTTACCACTGCGGCGATGTGCCGCGTGCTTGGTGTCGCACCGAGCGGCTACTGCGCGTGGCTTCAGCACCCGCAGTCGACTCGTGCGATCGAGGACGCGCGACTCCTGCTGAGGGTCCCCCCGCCGCCACTCCAGTTCTATGCTGACAACTGAGCGGGTGGTGTGGTGAAGGTCTGGGCGAACTCGAACGGGGTCAAGGGGTGACAGGCTTCGTGTGGCCGGGCGGTGTTGAAGTCCCGGCGGTACCGCTCGACGTGACACTGCGCGTCGAGCAGCGACAGGAACCAGTGTTGATTGAGGCATTCATCGCGGAACTTCCCGTTGAAGCTCTCGACATGCGCGTTCTGCACCGGCTTCCTTGGTTGAATGAACTGCAACGCAATCCCGCGATCCGCGGCCCACGCATCAAACGCGCGACTGCGAAACTCACTGCCATTGTCGCGCGACAACCGGGTAGGCTGATCGCGCCCGGCGATCACCGCCTCGAGGGCGGCAATCACTGCAGTGCTCGGCAAGCAGTACGCCACGGTGATCGCCAAGCACTCGCGGGTGCAACTGTCGATGAGCGTGAGACACCGAAAGCGCCGGCCGCTGCGCAGTTGATCGCTCACGAAGTCGAGACTCCAGGTCTCATTCGGTCCCGTCGCCATCGGCCGTGGCACGCGCGGCACGGCCAGGCGCTTCCGCTTGCGCCGGCGTACCGCGAGGCCTTCGAGGCGATAGAGCCGCTCGACGTGCTTGTAGTTCACGAGCCAGCCATCGCGCTGCAGTCGCCAGTGAAAGCGGGGCACGCCCCACCGCGGATGCTCGGCCGCGAGCGTCACAAGCTTCTCGCGCAGCGCCGCATCGAGGACCGGCCGCTGCGGCACGAAGCGCACCACCGAGCGCTCGAAGCCAAGCGCCCGGCAGGCGTATCGCTCGCCGATCGGATACCGCGCCTGAACCGCCGTGACCACCGCCCGGCGCTCGCCGGTGGTCATGATCCTATTCCCAGCACGTCTTTCAGGATCTGCAGATTCAGCGCTTGGTCCGCGACCAGGCGCTTCAAGCGCGCATTCTCGTCTTCGAGCGCCTTCAGTCGCTTCGCATCACTCACCTGCAAATCGCCGTAGCGCTTCTTCCACGCATAGAACGTCTGGCGCGAGACGTTATGGCGCCGCATCAGCTCGGCGGGGGCCGCGCCGGCGGCGTGCTCCTGCAGAATCGCGATGATCTGCTCGGTCGTGAATCGGGACTTCCTCATCTAAGCTCCTTGGTCGCCTCGAAGACGACCGGTGGGGCTCAGGAGTCAAGCATCAACTGGAGGGAGTGGCGGGGGTACCCTCAGAATCACGCCGACGGCCGACTTGTCGAGGCCGTCCACGATCTCCCGGTGCCACACGTCAGCGACGCGCAAGGCGGGGTCGATCCAGAGCCGCCCTCCCTGACGCCGCGGACGTGCCCAAGCGTAGGGCTTGAGGTACACGAGCAGGCGATCCAGCCACTCCGCGTCGACGTGGCTGTAGCTGACGAAGACGTATTTGCGCGCCATCGTGAGACCGGCAGAGGAGGCTGATGGGTTCGGAGACTCTCCTGCGAAACCTGACCCACAGCATCATCGGACGCCAGAGTGCAGGACGATCAGCGGCTACTGCCGAGCCCGAATGGCTCTAACGACGCCTGCCTCGTTTTGGGTTCAAGGTGACTCCTCAATCGCGCACAAGGAGGAAGATGCCAACTCCGCGCTCCTCGAAACGCAGAATGCATCGGAGCCGCAGATGGTCGCGAAGGTAGCCAAGCAGCTTCTCAGCGTCATAGTGATGAATGACGCCGAGCTTGATGTCGCGATATGTCTCCCCACCGATGACAGCCTCCTCGTACACCGACAGGGTCGAAACCGTTCCATTCCCGACGACACTGAGGTTCTGTTCCTCCCGGTAGTGCAGCCTCGATCTATCAAATGCGACACCCATCGACTGCAACGGCACGAAGTCGTGCCTCATGTTCAGTTCAAAATTCAAGAACTGCTCGAGCTCCTGCGAACTCGTATTCACTTCGAGAAGCAGGAAGTCGCCTGGCTTCATCGCGTGCTGAACAGAGTCGAGAATCCTTTGTTCGTCACTGTTGCCCAGTGTGTTGCCGAGGACAGAGAACACGTTTGGATTCGGACGGTCTTCGTAGATCGGAACCAGATCGTGGATGTTCGTGAAATCTGCGACCATGGCCTTCACGGCCACCTTATCGGGTGATACCCCGTTCATCGCTCCCTTGACGGCTTGCACGATCATCTGAGCGTTCACGTCAACGGGGTAGTAGTAGACCTTTTGCGTTGGGGTAACGTTCGCGGTGAGTCCCCGCAAAAGGAGACTGTCTTTCGCACCGTTTCCACTTCCAAGACTGATGAGATCGATATCGTACCGCTTCGACTCTGCCCCGATCGCCGTCACGATACGGTTCGCATATCTCTGCAAGAGGGTCAGGGAGGTCGTGTTGAACACGTACTCCGGTCGCCGACAAATCTCGAGCCAGAGCTCGCATCCGTCGTCGGTGCAGTATAGATACTTTGTCGGCAGGATTCCTCCGGCAACCAATGCCTGCTTGAGACCTTGGTGGAAGGTTTCCGAAGTGTCTGCCAGATAGAGTGCCCCGTCGACGATCACGTTGAGGAACCGTGAGCTGCCCCGTTCAAGGACTTCCGGTACACGCCGCTTCGTAACGGCTGCCGCAACGTTCCGCTGGACGCGCCCAAGTGAAGTTATCGCGCTTCTGAGTGCTATGCAGGCGCTCCGGAGTGCCTTTGGAAGTTCTGTGACATCACCTTCCCCATCGAACTCCAGCCACACCGTACCACGAAGGTCATCCGGCATCTCGAACTGGCTCCGAGCGTCTCGCACGACGAAGGTACGCTTTGGGCCCAATCGGCCCATAAAGAAGCCGCACTCGAACAGAACATTGTCTGGAAGCTTCGGTGCGCTGCCGGCTCGCGCGACGAATTCGTCGGCAAAGATGAAAAGCGCAAAGTCGGCGCTCTCGACCTGGTTCAGCAACCCGTCGATGATTGAACTCCCTGGCCCAATGGCGCCTTCGTTCCACACCGTTGAGTCAGCGGATTGTTCGAGAAAATGGGCGATAGTCTGCGCAACGGGGATGCTTTGCGTTGAGCACCCGATGAAGACAACCGGACGCTGAGGGATTTCGGGATTGCTCTTTGGCATGGATGACTATGCGATTACAAAAGGGACGGACTAAGCGGGTGACTTCGAACTACCATCGTCGAGTACAGAAGCGATGTGCAATCTCGACTCGTGATTGGGACTTGCTCATGTCCAGTGCGATACGCTCCGCGAGGCTCGGCGGCGCGCTCTGCTGCCGCTCGTCACCCACCGCGCGACAGTGCGGCTACCGATCCCATTGAGGTGCGAGCCTGTCTGTAGCTTCAATGACTTAGCGATCGGTTCTCCGACAGTTGCAACCCGCTTCTCCACGCCCGTCCGCTAGTCGCTTCCATCAAACCATACGAAGTACGCCTGAACTCACCAAGACATTCTCGCTTCAAGACAACGAGCGCGCGACAGCCCTCCCTTCAAGTGGGACGTTCCGCGCGAAAGTTCCCCGCAAGGTTGCAGCTCAAGTAGCAAGCGCCGCATGCCCTTTCGACTACGCCTCCGTCTTCGTACCGTCCGGGTACGTGAGTTCCAGATCATGCTTCAACTTTATGCTCGTGCCGTCCTTCATCTCGACACGAGCGTGAATGGTGAAGGTTCCCCAGCCCTGCGCTTCGAGGCCGAACGAATCGCTTCGGTCGTTGATCCTTCGTACCGGCTCTGAGAACGTGGGATGCAGTTGATAAACCACACGGTCCACCCGATCCAGCACCGTCTTGTCGCCCTTCAGCCAGACACGCCAATGCCACCAATCCTCTCCCTGATACTCCTCGCTCTGGGCAAGGCGAAGCTTCGCTTGCGCGTTCTTGCTCATGGCCAGTTCCCCTGCAGAGTGACGCCCACCGAATCAATCGACTCGAAACGAGAAACGAGGGACTTGCCTCCGTGCGTGACTTCTATCTGAACCGTCGCGCCATCCGGTACGCCATCGATGTCGACGAAAAGACCGCCAGGCATCGGAACGACCTTGGTCGGTACGGGCGTGCGCTCTTCCGCTTCGTGCATGACACGATACACGCACTGGAACTCAGGCTGCCTATATACCGCGATGATCTTCCCCTGGATGGAGTCCGGAAGAAGCTGCAATCGTACTTTCGATAGTTCTCTGCGCCAGCGTTGTAGTAAGGGAGGGAGCTCTTTGAGGAGGAATCGCTCACGATCGTTCTCGGTGAAACACATGTGAACGCGACCATCTTGTAGTCCGAGCTGCGGATCTACGCCGGCCTCACGAACCTCGACGATCGGAACTCCCAACGCCGAGGCGTGGGCGAGTTCATCTGTTACCCAGCGATGAGTCGTCCACGTGCCCGCTTGCGTTTGAATGCGGCGCGTGGCAAATCCGATGATTGCGCGCGTCCGGCCGATGCGGTCTTGGACCATGCGGCTGAGCTGCTCGCCGTGCCCGTTCTTCCCTGTGACTACTTCGAAGTCGAAGGACTGGATCAAGGGAATCGCATCCTCTTCGATCCATCGGTCACGTTCGTTGTAGCCATATCCGACAAAGATCTTCATTGGCGCTCTCACAGGTGGGTCGCAGCCGATCAGACTCCGGCGCCGCGATCGATTAAGCCAGGTTCATGATTGGCACTGGCGCGATATCTCCGCCTGTATCGACGCCATCGCGATGCCTTCATTCGCCGAGTAGGTGCCCGCCGCGCCATTGAGTCTTCGCATTTGGCCGCCGGCGTGGTGTAGTGCAAGCACTTGCCAAGTATCACTTCGAAAGACCGGGCTCCCGGAGTTGCCATTCTCCGTTGGTGTGCGGTAGTGCAGTCGCTGGCGAACATCCGGAGGCCGTGGTGGTTTTTCGACATCCAGTAGGACGCCATCGTGCACTGAGAACTCGAGATCACGACCATCCGGATGCCCTATCACGAAGACTCGATTCGCGGGTTGACCGGCGGCAGGACTCAAAGGCAGCCGTCTTGCGATGGGCAGTGCGGTCACGCCGACAACAGGTGTCTTGAGCTTGAGCACGGAAAAGTCTAGCGCGTTCGGCAACGACTCACACAACACCTGCCCGACTGCGTACTCAGGCGCGCCGTCGGTTGCCGTGAACACGACCTTTGCGTCGTCGACGTGCAGTCCCGGCGTAACGCCCGCTGCATTGCAAACATGGAAGTTGGTCAGCACGATCAACTCGTCGTGCCAAGAGTCGCAGAGTGTGCGACCGCTAAGGGCGAATCCTGTTCCGATCTTCTTCCCGTCTGGAGCCACGATCGCTGCCACGGACATGGCAGCGAGAAGTCCATCCTTCCACCACTTCATGGTCCTCGGGCCGTCGGAGCCGAATATTGCTTCGAGGTGTCTTTTGTCGAGCTCGGTCGCGCTGTGCAGCCTAGCCACGTCTGCTGCTTGGAGGTGCGGAATCTGCGCCGACGGGAGCCGCGCGTGGTATGCGCGTAGCGCGGTCACCATCGGAGGGATGTCATCTCGGCCCCCTCCGAGAAGCCAGATCTGGTCGAGTTGGCGGAGCAGGCTTCCCACATTGAACGCTGGTGGGTGTTTGTCGAGCAGCGCTTTGAGATGTTGGAGAGACTCTTCGGCAGTCGAGAACGCGAGCGAGGCCTCGAAGCGCGTTGCGAGTCCCCAGTGGTCTGGATGCCCGTGTGCATCGATGATTGGTGCACGCTCGAAGACCTCGCGTGCCAAGTCGACGTCGTCCCCATTTCTTCCACCGGAGCCCTCGAGCCGCGCTGCAAGTCTGCGAAGGGCAAGGTAGTTCACCCCATGCCAGTATGGTCGCAACGGCTGTTCCCACTGAGCACGATACGCGGCGATTGCATCCTCTAGTAGTCGTCGCACCGCCTCGTCCCTGTGGTCGGCAGCATCAACGAACATTTGCTTGTACGCGCGTCCGACAAGCCCGGTCAGCTCGAGGTACTCCGGATGGATCGTCGGCAAATCACGTAGCGCGGCGTTCAACGTATCGAGCGCAGCCCCCGCCTGGCCCACTTCGATAAGTGCTTGTGCCTGCAGGCGACGCAACTCGGGTTCGCGAGGGGACAGACGTGCGGCCCGCTCCGCCAACGACGCAAGCAGGTCGAACTGCCGCTCACGACGCAGCCCGTGCAACAGCTTGCGGACGGCGTCGTTCCAGCGCGGGGCGCCGTTCTCCCCAGCGAGCCAGCGCCCCGCCTCTGCCCGCAACGCCACCTCACTTGCGGCGGTCATCGTTCAGAGCCCTAGGAGGCGACGCAGTGTGGCCTGAAGCACGGGTTGCCGTAAGTACTTCGCGACCGCATGCCGCCACGCGCCGTCGTTCGTGACTGCGATGTCCTCGATGACTTCAACGCCACGCTGACAGAAGTCATCGGCAAAGTGCGGGTCGGCTCCACAGATGACATCGAGGCGGTCATATACGTTGACCCATTTGCTGCGAATCCTCTCGGACGGGAACCCGTCGGCCCGCGACCACTCGGGCTTGTTGCAATCCTGAACCTCGTCGATGCCGAGCGGAGAGCCGAGGGTGACCAGCGCATCGATTGACGGACACGCCGCGACGCGTTTTAGGCAATCGTACGCGACCATCGTGCCCATGCTGTGCGCAACGACCACGTGCGGTCCGTTGTGTTGTGGCACCTTCCCAAGCGCGCTTACGAAGCGAGCGCGGATCTCATCTTGAACGGCGTATGAGACGCCGGCTCTCGGTGAGAAGCGTTCGTTGAAGTAATAGTGATGAGCATCGCGCAGCCACGCTTTCATGATGCGCTTCTTGATGAACCACGGGAGCGGAATGCGCTCCAGTCCTACCGCGTCCGGGTCCTCCGGCATCGGCGCGGCTCCGGACTCAACTTCGGCCGCCGTCGCACGGGTGAGTTGTCGCCGGAGAGCCTCGATGAACTCCGCCTCCGCGGCGGTATGAGCGATCGGGAGCTCCGCTAACCCGCCACCGTCGACCTGCTCGGCGTTCTGCTCCAAGGACGATTCGTAGTTTGCCGGATCAGTGTCAGGTGTTTCGTACAGTACGTCGGCCCAGTACACCAAGCTGGACGTCACGCCTTCGTTTCCCAGGTGAAGTCCCCCGTCGCCGCTCGCTAGTGCGCGGAGCCAGACTTGCTGGAGAACGTCTGCCGGCGGTTTGTTTGCGAGCCCGTGAATAAACGTTACGTGCGGCACTTTCTGTCTCCGTCCCAAGCGGTGAAGGTGATCAAGCGTTCGTCCTGCCCGCGCATCGTTAATGATGCGAAGGTGCGGGACTGCAACGTGCATGTCCAGACAGTGAATCTCGAATGACGCTATTGGCTAGTGCAGACGCGTCACGGGTCCGTCGCCACGCGATCGAGCCGGCCCGGATCAAAGCGCAATCCGAACGATACGAACGGAGACTTCTCCGTGTACCTGATGTTGTAGTAGTCGAATCCCGCGTGATGTCGCAGAAAGAACCCGAAGGCACCCAATCCATCGAAGACGTAGGAGACTTCCAGCTCCGAGCGATGAATCGGTTTCGCATCCTTCCCGAAGCGGGTCGTCCCCAGCGCCGAGACGCGGAAGACACCGGCCAACTTCCGGGATTCCGCGAAGCGACGCTCCCACGCATACCGGCTAGTCAGTTCGTGCATGCCATAGGTCAGCGCCTGCTCCTGGTCGGTGCCGCCTGGCTGGAGGCCGATCGGGTGTACCTGGTATTCGAGGCCCCACTCCCACAGTCCTGAGAGGGGATCCCCACTCGGGCCGGCGTTTCCGTACCTCTGGTCGAACGCCAGTGCGAAGTAGCTGGTAGAGAAGTCGCCGGTGTCGAAATTCGGAAGGCGTTGCGGGGCGACGATGGGATCGACGGGCGCGCAGACCGAGTCCGCTCCGGCTGTGGCAACCGGCGCGAACCCGCGGAGCCGGCACCCGGACTGTCCGTTGGAGTAGTGTCCGAAGAGCGTGAGCTTCAGTCCTGTCATGCGAAAGCCAGCGCCGTTCGCTGGCGCGCGCTTCATCCATACCGCTTGCTGGGTCGCGCGGATGCGGTAGGAGGGCGTGCGGACCGGACTCGAGCGGTCGGTCGACATGCGGATCTCTGGGAGGAAGGAAATCGCGGTCGCGGATGCGATTTCCTTCATGAAGCCCCTTTCCCGCTGTCCGTGCTTCTGCCAGTACTGGTCACCGAACTGGTTGAGGACGTACAGATGCAACGCTGGCCGGGCCTCGAAGAGCAGGTCCTTGTTGGTCGGCGTGAGAAGGGCGAGGGTCGATGCTTCCTGAAACACGTTCGGCTGTGGTGTCCCGACGTGCTTGGACTGAGCGCCAGTCTCAGCCGCCAATACGGATGTGACGAGGCAAGAAATCGCGAAGGTGCTCTTCATCCGGTGACCCTTACTAGACGCGCCTTGTTGACGTCCGCCGAGTGGGACTTGGGGTTGCCCACCGCAGAAGTGGTGAGGACGAAGGAGATGGGAAGCGTCCTGACGTTCGCCACGACGCGGGTGAGTTGCACACCGCTCGAGTAGCGAAAGACGACCACGCTCGTGTCGGGTGCACTGGACCCTCCGAGCGGCGCGTCGAGAGTGCTGACCCCCGCGGTCGCGATTGCGCTGAGCACGAGCAGGTGGGTAGAGTCATGATCGTCGCCGGGGGGGCACTCCCACACGAGCGTCGCGAAGTTCGGCATTCGAGTGCTCTCTCACGGTTATGGGCACGATTCCACTTCGCTGTCCGCGGCACCCACGTGCAACGTCTTCGGGTGCGCGGCCTAGACGATGCGTGCGTGCACGCCGTTGCGCAATGTGAGCCTGGTGTCGGGCGGATGAGGCTGTGACCAAACGGTGTTAAGAACCGTTACAGCGGCGGTCTTGCCCCGCCTGGTGGGCCGCGGCGTGCGACGAAGGTGGAGGCGGGAGCGGGGCGACCCGGACTGTCTCTACCGGGACGCGACCGACCGAACGCGCCGCAGAGGCGGTGACTACGATAGCGGGGGCTCCGGTGACAGTGTTTCCGTCGCACACGCAACGGGTGGCCTTGTTCCAGCTTTTTCGCCGCTGGCGGTGGTGACCTCACCGGTGGTCACGGCGCGTGGGGTGAAGATGCTGGCGGTGGGTGAGACGCCATGGAAGAGGGCCAGTCCGTAGGCATTCCGATAGAATAGGGGGACGGAGTGTTCGCGGGCGCGCGGCTGGCCACGTAGTTTGCCCCCGTGTTGTGAAGCGCAGAAGCGGCTACGTATGCGCGCTCTGCTGTCGGCAGCTATGCGTTCGGATCGGATGTGCATCCTCGCACATAGGCGTCAAACTGTTCGAGCCGCGCGTTCAGGGGCTCTCGAACGAAGTGGATGCCAACTGATGGCGGGGGCGCCAATCGGAGCAACGTGCTTCGCTTCGCTCGACGGAGCATCTGGCGCCACTTTCAGAAGTTCCGACGGCGAGACCGTTGGCCGAACGTTGCGCGACGCTGCAGTGTTCGCAGGGAAGAAGGGGGGAGCATTTCGCAGGGAAAGTGTAGTGTCATCCCGACCTGGGAGGTACGAATGCCGCCGCTGAAGTCGCGCAGTCTTTTCATTAGCCACGCGTGGTCGTACACGGACGCCTACGAGAAGCTCCTGGCACTCCTCAATGCCGCGCCAAATTTCCAGTACAAGAACTACTCAGTTCCCAAGAACGATCCAGTCCACAACGCACCGAACGTCGACGCGCTATACGAAGCCATCAAGAAACAGATGGTATTCTGCGACGTTGTCCTGATCATGGCTGGTAAGTACGCGACGTACAGCAAGTGGATTGAGCGCGAGATCCAGATTGCAAAGAAGGACTTTAGCAAGCCCATCGTTGGAATTCGTCCTTGGGCCAACGAGCAAGTTTCGTCCGTCGTCTCGAACGCGGCCGATCGCCTGGTCAACTGGAACACCAACTCAATCGTATCGGCAATCCGGGAGCTCGATCCGTGAGGGAGCGCCCGGGAGCGTCAGAAGCCTGCTCAGGCGCTGAAGTAGCTCCGCGTCTTCGTAGGGTGCGCTCGGTCGGCAGGTTGCTGCGAACCATCATCCTTGCACACGCGCTGCCGATCGGAAGTCTGGGTCTGCGGCTGAGCGGTAGCGACGTCAAGAGGCCATCGTGCCCGGCAGAGGCAGAAGTTCGCTGCTATCGGTTTTCGAGTCCAGATGCGACCGGGCTTTCTTGAGAGAGCGGTCGAAGATCGTCGGTCCGTACAGACCTCGCTACCACCCCCGCGTCATCGGCCGCGTAAGCCGCAACACCCCCGCCAACGGCCCCAGTATCTCAAAATCATCCGTCGCCCCCAGCTCACTCGTCTCCGCCCCCGGCCTGGGCGCCCGCAGCAACATCGTCGTCCCCCGCCGCTCGATCGCCCGCACCAAGACCGCCCCACCCACCCGCACCACCACCGGCGCATCCTCCTCGACCCGCGCCCCCGGATGCACCAGCAGCAGATCGCCTTCCTTCACCCCATGCGCCGGCGCATCCTCGATCAGCGCGCGCACCAGGTACGCCTCCTCACTCGGCACCAACGACCGATCCAGTGTGAGATGCTCCTCCTCCTGGAATCGTCGGTCAGGCCCGAGGCGCACCACCGGCACGGGCAACGTGCCGCCACTGCCCGCATAGCCGATCAACACCACACCACGTGAGCGACCCGCGGTGCGACGGATGTACCCTTTGCGCTCGAGCACGCCGAGCAGATCGGTGACCGTCTTGGTGGACGGAATGCGGAAGTGTCGCGCGATCTCGCGCACGCTCGGTTGGTACGTGTGCTCAGCGAGATAGTCCAGCAGGTAGCGATAGAGCTTCGCCTCCACCTGCGAGAGTGGCTCGCGCGGCTCGGCCATCAGGTACCGGCCACCATCGTCGCGAGCTTGGACTCGGCGGCGCTGATGCGCGCGAGTGTGCGGTCCTTGCCGAGCACGAGCATCACGTCGAAGAGACCCGGTGACGTGGAGAGACCGGTGAGTGCGACACGCAGCGGCTGGAACAGCTTGCCGGTGCCCACCCCCTTCTTCTCGGCGAGTGCGCGCAGCTCGGACTCCATGAGGGCGGGGTCCCACTCACTGAGTCCCTGCAAGGTCTCACGCGTCGCGGCGAGCAGCGGCTGCAATGCGGCGGGATCCTTCCACTGCTTGGCCAC
>JBJXGK010000017.1:0-33978 GCA_046153705.1 Gemmatimonadaceae bacterium | reverse complement strand
GTGCGCAGGTCGCGACGCAGCTTCCGATCGAGGAGGCGCCTCACCACGAGAGAGCCTGCGGCGCGATGGGCGAGGCATTCCGTTCGTCGCTCACGATGGCGCCGTTCCGCAGTTTGAGTACTCGGTCGGCCATGCCGGCCACGGATGCATTGTGCGTGATGATCACCGTGAGCGTACCGAGCTCGCGGTTGGCCCGTTGCAGGGCGGCGAGTACGAGTTTTCCCGTCTCCACATCCAGCGCACCCGTCGGCTCGTCGCAGAGCAGCACGTCCGGCCGCTTGGCGATTGCACGCGCGATCGCCACGCGCTGCTGTTCGCCGCCACTGAGCTGCGCGGGGAAGTTGTCGAGCCGCTCGCCCAGGCCGACGAGTCGCAGCGTCTCGGCTGCGTCAGCTGGAGAGGTCCCCGCGGTCTCGGTGGCGAGCGACGTCACCAGGGAGACGTTCTCCAGCGCGGTCAGGCTCGGGATGAGATTGTAGAACTGGAACACGAAGCCCACATGCTCGCGGCGATAACGTGTGAGTTCCTTTTCGTCGGCACCGGTGAGGGTGTGGTCTTGAAACTGGACCGTACCGGCCGTGGGCGCGTCGAGCCCGCCGAGGATGTTGAGCAAGGTGGACTTGCCGCTCCCCGACGGGCCGAGGATCACCACGAACTCGCCCGGAAAGAGGTCGAGGTCCACGCCTCGAAGGGCGGGCACCTCCACCTCGCCCATGCGGTAGATCTTGGAGAGACCCTGGGCGTGGAAAAGCGGGATCTGGACCATGTTTCATAGGTACGCGCCGCGCCGTGAGCCGGCTGTAGGTTGATGCCTGCCCCGGTGTCGGGGAGAGCCCCACCGGTGCATCTTCAGGGGGCACCCCATCCCACTCGCCATGCGCATTTCCCTATTCGTCCTCGCCGCGACCGTTGTATCGCTCGCCACCTCGCCGCTGTCGACTCAAGCGCGCACCGAACGGCCTCCCCTTCACGGCAAGCACTGGGTCGCCGTCACCGGCAAACCTCTCGGCGCCACCGCTGGTGCGATGATCTTCCAGCAGGGCGGCAACGCCGTCGATGCCGCCGCGGCCATGCTCGCTGCGGTCTGCACCATGTGGGACACGCTCGGCTGCGGTGGTGAGACGCAGGCGCTGATCTACCACCCCGGTCTCAAGAAGGTCATCGGCATCAACGCGCTCGGTGTAGCGCCCACAGGCGCGACGGCTGCGTTCTACACTGCCAAGGGCATGCGATTTCCGCCCGAGTTCGGTCCGCTCGCGGCCGTGACTCCCGGCACCCCCGGCGGCCTCATGACCATGCTCGCCGAGTATGGGACCATGTCGCTGGAGCAGGTGCTGGCCCCGGCGCTGCAGATGGCCGAGGAGGGTTACCCGATCGAGGCGCAGCTCGCCAACGGCATCGAGAGCAACAAGGCGCGCATCAAGCAGTGGGCGTACTCGCCGAAAGTGTTCCTCACACATCCTGGCGAGGAGCGCGAGGCGCCCAGCGCGGGCGAGATCTTCAAGCAGCCCGACCTCGCGGCCACCTTCCGCAAGCTCATCGAAGCCGAGCGCGCCGCGAAGAAGGCCAAGAAGTCACGCAAGGAAGCCATCTACGCTGCCTACGACCGGTTCTACAAGGGCGACATCGCCGATGAGATCGTGCGCGGCGTGCAGGAGCAGGGCGGGTTGTTCACCAAGGCCGATCTCGCGAACTACAAGGTGATGATCGAGGAGCCGTATTCGACGACGTATCGTGGCATCGAGGTCTACAAGCTTCCCATCTGGCAGCAGGGTCCGGCGCTGTTGCAGGCACTGAACATCCTCGAGAACGCCGACCTCAAGGCGATGGGCTACAACAGCGCGCAGTACATCCACACCGTGTATCAGGCGATGAGCCTCGCGTTCGCGGATCGCGACTTCTATTACGGCGATCCCTACTTCGCACCCGAAGAGCCCGTGAAGGGCCTTATGAGCAAGGCCTACGCGAAATCGCGCTGGGACGCGATGAGTCGCGACAAGAACGACGCGACGGTGCGGCCTGGTGATCCGTATCCGTTCCAGGGTGGGACCAACCCGTTCACCGATCTGCTCGCCAAATGGTCGGTCACCGGCCCACGCGCTGACAGCACGCCGCGGCAGCGCATGCAGGAGCCGCCGCAATCCGATGCGGAAGCGAACGCTGCGTTCGATGAAGCCTTCACACGAGGCACCACGAGCATCCAAGCGGCTGACAAGAACGGCTGGCTGGTGTCGATCACGCCAAGTGGCGGCTGGGTGCCGGCGGTGATCGCCGGCAATACCGGCATCGGACTCTCGCAACGCGCGCAGTCCTTCGTCACCCGTGCCGAGGACGGCCCGTTCAATGTGATCGAACCTGGCAAGCGGCCGCGTGTGACGCTTACGCCGACCATCGCGCTCAAGGACGGCGAGCCCTGGATGGCGTTCTCCGTGCAGGGCGGCGACACACAGGACCAGGACCTGCTGCAGTTCTTCCTCGCGATGGTGGAGTTCGGGCAGACCGTGCAGCAGGCCGCCGAACATCCGGGCTTCCATAGTTATCAGATGCGCTCGAGCTTCGGCGCGCACGATGCACGGCCGGGCCGCCTGCAGTTGAACGAACGTATCCCCGACTGGGTGCGTGAGGATCTGCGCCGTCGCGGGTACGCCACCGAGTTCGCGCGTTGGACCTCGGGGCCTATCACCGCTATTTGGGTCGACCGCAAGCATGGCTCGCTCTGGGGCGCGGCCAGCAACTTCGGCGAGGACTACGGGATCTCGTGGTGAACGAACACGCGCGCGGCATCCGGGTCGTCATTCAGATCCCCTGCCACAACGAAGAAGAGACGCTGCCGGCGGTGATCGCGGACTTGCCGCGGTCGCTGCCCGGTGTGGCGGACGTTCGCTTTCTCGTGATCAACGACGGCAGCACCGATCACACCGTCGAAGTCGCTCAGCGACTCGGTGCGTCGGTTGTGTCACTACCGCGCAAGAGCGGACTCGCGAAGGCTTTCCTCACCGGCATCGACGCCGCCTTGGCGATGGATGCTGACGTGATCGTGAACACCGATGGCGACGGTCAGTACCGCGGCGCGGACATCGCGCTGCTCGTGGCACCGGTGGTGGCGCGTAAGGCGGACTTGGTGATCGGCGTGCGGCCGGTGACCGAGATCGCGACGTTCTCACCGGCGAAGAAGCTGCTGCAGCGGTTCGGTAGCGCAGTCACACGTGCGGCGAGCGGCACCGATGTGGAGGACGCACCGTCGGGCTTCCGCGCGCTCTCGCGCGAGGCCGCGATGCGCATGCACGTGTTCAACCGCTACACGTATACCGTGGAGACCATTATCCAAGCCGGGCAGAAGGGCATGGCGATCCTCACCGTGCCCGTTGGCGTGAACCCGCCGACTCGTCCGTCGCGCTTGGCGCGCTCCATGACCAGCTACGTCGCACGGCAGATGCTGACCATCGTCCGCATCTTCATGACGTACCGGCCGTTCGCGTTCTTCGCGGTGCCGGGCGCGGCGATCTTCGCAGTGGGCTTCGCGATCGGCGTGCGGTTCCTGTTCTACTACTTCGGCGGTGACGGTTCCGGCCACGTGCAATCGCTGCTGCTCGCCGTGCTGCTGCTCGGCTCCGGCTTCTTCCTGGTGATCGTCGGCTTGTTGGCTGACTTGATCTCGGTGAACCGCAATCTCCTCGAGCGTATCGACTATCAGGTGCGCGTGCTCGACGAGAAGCGACGGAAGGACCCATCGGCGCCGTGATCGACGGGTCGGGTGCGATGAACGGCGTGTGGGGTGGCCTATTCACCGGACCGCTTGCGGCGGTGATGCTGGCGCTGTTGCTCCTCGCGGTGGCGTACGCGATCGGCGGGCAGGTGCTGCGATGGCTCGGCACCGAGCTGCACGCACTCGAGACTCTACTGTTCGCAACCGTACTCGGCGTGGGTGTGCTGG
Organism: Gemmatimonadaceae bacterium; assembly: GCA_046153705.1. Lineage (GTDB taxonomy): Bacteria > Gemmatimonadota > Gemmatimonadetes > Gemmatimonadales > Gemmatimonadaceae > Pseudogemmatithrix. The sequence continues at coordinate 30,044 of JBJXGK010000017.1, read as the reverse complement.
GCAGCGTGTACTTGGGGCTCGCGGCCATCGGTTGGCTGCAGGCAAGTGTGTTGTGGAGTGTGGCGCTCCTGCCGGCGGCACTGGCGCGTGAGTCGTGGCGTGTGCTGCCGCGGCTGCTGCGCGAAGTGAAGCAGACGCTGCACCCCGAGGGTCCGGTGGAGCGGATCGTGCTGCTGATCTCGCTCGTGGTGCTGCCGCTGATCCTGGTGCTCGGGGCGCTAGGGCCGATCAACGACTGGGACTCGCTGATGTACCATCTCGAGTTGCCGAAGACGTTCCTCGAGGCCGGACGTTTGTTCGTGCCGCCCGATGGCTTGCACGTCGCGTACCTCGGCCTTTTCCAGTTCTTGTACTTGCCGCTGCTCGCCGTGGGTGCGACGGCTGCACCGGCTGTGTTGAACGCGCTGCTGGCGATGGGGCTCGCGCTCGCGTTGCTCGCTGCGGGCGAACGACTGTTCTCGCGCACCACAGGTGTTGCAGCGTTTCTCGCGCTCTGGGGCAGTTCGTCGGTGGCGCTCGTGGCGACGACGGCGCGAATCGATGTGACGCTCATGCTCGTGCTGTTCCTCACGCACCACGCCGTGCTCATTGCGCTGGTGGAGCGCGCCGCGTGGGCGGTGCGCCTTGCGGCCGTGCTCGCCGGCGTCGCGATCGCGATGAAGTACCACGCACTGCCCTACCTCGGCGTGTTGGCGCCGTTTGCGGTGTACGCGTTGTGGCGGCAGGCTGATGGGCGGTTCACGGCGGGTGTCGTGCGAGAGGCGGGGCTCGGTGCCGCTCTCGCACTGGTGATCGCGCTGCCGTGGTTCTTGAAGAACCAGGTGTTCTTCGGCGCGCCGCTGTATCCGTTCCTGGCCGAGCGTGTGGTGCCGCCGTTCATCGCGGACATTCAGGGGTCGACGGCGCACCCCGAGAACGTGTCACGCGAGATCTATCGCGCGCTGGGGCGCGCTCGCGAGAGCGTGTCGCTCAAGGCGTTGTTGCTCAACCCATCGTCACTCACCGTGGAAGGTGAGGCGCTGGCATACACGCGGAACCCGGTGCTGTACCTGGTGCCACTGGTGCTGCTCTTCGTGCGCGATCGCGTGATGTTGGCGCTGCTGTTGCCGGCGCTCGGGTACCTCGCATTCGCGTTGGGTCCGTTCGCCAAGACCAACCTGCGGTACCTCATGCCGGCTATCCCGGCTGTGGTACTGGTGACGGTGGAAGCGCTGCGTCGTATCGCCGAGCGTCTGCCGCAGCCGGCGAGGATGCGTCAGGTGCTGGTGGGGTTGGTCGCGCTGGCGGCGCTGCCGGCGCTCCGCGTGGACGTGGACCGCTTGGTGTACGGTACCCGCGTGCGCGCTGCACTTGGGTTGGTGTCGACCGATGAGTTCCTCGGGCGCGAGACACACTACGTGGTGGCGCGCTGGTTCAATCAGGCGGCCACACCGGAGAAGAAGATGCTGATGTTGTTCGACGCGCGCGGATTCTATTGGAACCGCACGACGATCCAGGACAACGTGCTCACCAACTGGCCGCTGCTGGTGGGGACGGGCGCGACCGATCGCTGCCTGGCGGGCACGGGGATCACGCATGTGTACGTGAACCAGGCGATTGCGTCGTACTATCGATACAGAGGGTTGGATCTGACGCTGTTGAGTTGGGATCGGTTTCCGGAATTTGCTGGACGCTGCTTGGAACTGATCACACGGACGGGCGGAGTGGAGGTGTTTCGGGTGCGGCGTTAGCGGGGAACGCGGTGACGCGGCGAGGGCTTCGTGGGTCTAATACGGAGACGCTCGTCACACATCACAGTCGCGCTACCGCGACTCCCGAGGACTTCATGCGACCGATCCACCGCGCGTTCACGTTCGCGCTCATCACGTCCCTATCTGGCTGCGCACTGTGGTCGAACCGGAGCGCGTCGACGTCGGAACGTCCGAGTGACGCCAACATCGCCGCGATCGTGCTCGCTGCGAATCGCGTGGATGTCGAGTACGCGACACTGGCGCGTGCGAAGACCACCAACCCCGAGGTGTTGGCGTTCGCCAAGCGGACGTTCGACGACCACACGGCGCTGACCGCGGCACTGACGCGCCTCACGGAACGTCTCGCGCTGGTCCCGCAGGAGAACGTCACCTCACTCGACATCCGCGATGACGGGGACGAGAAGCGTCAGCGGTTGCGGGATCTGAGCGGCGCCGCGTTCGACAGCGCGTACTTCGCGATCGAGTTCGCGTACCACGAGCGCGTGTGGGGGTTGATCGAAACCTCGCTCATCCCGTCTGCCAAGCACCCGGAGTTGAAGGCGTTGCTGCTCGAGGCGCTGCCGACGCTCGGTGCGCACAAGGGGCATGCGATGTCGCATGTGGGGCCGCGGCGGTAGTGCAGACTGCGCGGCGCATCTGTTCACCCGGATGCGTCTGCGCGTGGACCATGAGCAGTCGCTGCCGATGAACGCGGTGCGGAGTGGGTTTGGCGTTCGTCTGACCGAATCCGACACCGAGCCCAAGCAGCTGCTTCGCGCGAGCTCACGTCGACCGTGGTAGCGACTGTTCGTTTCCCATCAGCATCGTGGCAGGAGAGCACATGACCAGTGCGCTGCGCACGCCGGATGAGCGGTTCGCCGACCTGCCGGTCTACGCGTTCACTCCGCACTACCACGTGCTCTCGTCCGGCTTGCGCATGCATTTCGTGGACGAGGGTCCGCGCGACGGCGATCCCGTGCTGATGCTCCACGGGGAGCCCTCCTGGAGCTACCTGTATCGCAAGATGGTCCCGGTGCTTGCCGGTGCAGGATTCCGCGCGCTCGCGCCGGATCTCATCGGCTTCGGTAGGTCTGACAAGCCGGCTCTGATGACGGACTACAGCTAGCAGTTGCACGTCGATTGGATGCGTGAATGGTTAGCGGCATTGGGCCTCAAGGGGCTCACGCTTATATGCCAGGACTGGGGGTCGCTGATCGGCCTGCGACTTGCCGGCGAAGAAGGCCAGCGCTTCGATCGTATCGTCGTTGCGAACGGATTCCTGCCGACCGGCGATCGCGATGCGAACCGCGCGTTCCGAATCTGGCGCGTTCGCGACCTACTCCCCGTGGTTCCCGGTCGGCCGCATCGTGAACAGCGGTGTGGTCAACAAGCTCTCGGCCGCCGAGATCGCTGCGTACGACGCGCCGTTCCCGTCGTCGAAGTACAAGGCCGGGGCCCGCGCGTTCCCACTGCTCGTGCCAACCACGCCTGACGACCCCGCCGCACCAGCAAACAGGGCTGCTTGGGAGAAGCTCGGTCAATGGCAGAAGCCCTTTCTCTGCCTCTTCGGCGCGGACGATCCGATCCTCGGGCGCGCGGACCGCGCGCTGATCGAACACGTGCCCGGCGCGAAAGGCCAGCCGCACGCGCGGCTGCGCGGCGGCCACTTCGTGCAGGAGGATCAGGGTCCTGAGCTGGCGCGGCGAACAGTGGCGTGGATCAGAAGCCTTGGCCCCGCTGCCTAACGATGGTTGGTGCTGCTGGCCGGGCTTCGGTAGCGGGGGCTTCGCCCCCGTATTCAATTCGATCGGCCACAGCGCAATTTGACGTTACGCCGACAGCTATGTCCCACTTTCCCTCTACCTCCAGACAATCAACTTCGTACTCACACACCAGCCCAGTGCAACTGCACGTCGTGAATCACGACAGTCCTCATTCTCCGCACCTGACTTGCGCCGCTTGAAAATTCGCAACCACAGACGTCTGACCCCTTTATGCGCGGCAGCACTCGCTGTCGCATTTGCGTCAGGCTGCGCACGGCACACCTGGTGCGAGTACGAGCCCCAGGTCATCGCGCTCGATGAACGGAACGAAGTCGTGATCTCGACGTTCCCTTCCGCATTTGCACAGGTTCGGCGCCACGTACCCTTTCTGTTCAAGAGCCTGCACTCCCCACCATCGGTCAACATAGAGTTTTTCGTGCGAGCCACGGGCACCACGGCGGGCCGCAATCCGCACATTTATTCGATTCTCGTTCGGAGCTTCTCGTATGAGTTCGTGGGACAGCCGCCCGTGCGGCTCATCGAGAACTATCCCGGCGGTTTTTGGCAGCAAGGACAGTCCCAGTATGAGTCGGGCAATCTGGAGCCCGTGCCGTGCTTCGAAGGCTGGTACATCCAAGCGCGCTTCGATCTGATGCTGAACGGCAGCAGCTTCACAGGAGAGGACACCCTGTACGCGCGCGAACGGACGAGACGATACCCTCTTGTCTTGGACGCGTTACGGTAGAAGTGCTTGTCGACCAGACGCTCCGCCTCGGTGACGTCCCCCCAGAAAGCGACGGCAGTCGGAACTAGAGCGCGGTAGCTTCTCGGGACACACCGGCCGCGAGCGCCGTCACCTCGTTGGACCCGTTGATTCGTCCTGGTGGGCTACGGTTGCCCGCGCTGGGCTCGCGTGGCCAGGACCGCACTGAGCACCGCCTGCGGCGCTTCTTCATGCACGAAGTGCCCGACCCCGTTCACTGACCGCACGCGAGCTCCGGGGATCCGCCGCACCAGCGCCAGCTCGTCCTCACTCGCACCGATTGCATGCGGTGCCCCGCCAACGAGCACCGTCACCGCCGCGCGCACCCGCGGCAGCCACTGCTCCACCGACTCCGGTTCGCGCGCATCGGCGAGGCGCGCGACCATCTTCGCGACGGCCGGCAGTTCGTCCAAGAGCGGGTCGGTGTATTCCCGCGCAATCGGCTCCGTGAGCCACGCCCCGTTGCCACTGTTCGCCCGGATCCCGGCAGCCAGGCGTGCGCGGATCAGGCTCCGGCCCCCAGGAAACCGCGCGACGATCGACGCGATGCGCATCGCACGCGTGACGCCCACGCTGCGCGTCGAGGGTAGCACGCCGGCATCGAGCAACAGCAGGTCCGTCACGAGCGCAGGCGCGCTGCCGGCCAGTCGCAGCGCGACACCCGCGGCATGCGCATGCGCCACCACGACCGCCCCGTTCACGCGTTCGCGCCGGAGGGTGATGGCGACGGCATCGGCGAGCCCATGGAACGACACATCGGGCGCATCGGCCGCCAAGCGGTAGGCGTCGACGATCACCACCCGGAACCCCTCGGCGACCAACTGATCGGCGAGCGGTTCCAGCCGCGCCGTGCCGCCGAGGAGTCCGTTGAGGAGCACGACCGCGGGACCGGTCCCTCGGGTGATGACGGCGGTCGGTTCACCGGTGGCGCGCGACGCACGGAGGTGCGTGTCATCGCGCGCACCGTCGCTATGCAGAGCAGCCATCAGACTCAAGAACACCAGCGACGCACGCGCAGGGATCATTGTAGTCGGTGAGGTTGACGGACAGTGCCATGTCTACCTCACCGCCACGCGACCGACCGGTCACGTGCGGGTCACGGGTCGCTGACGCTTTCGCGATGCTGTGCGGTGCCTCCGCCGCGCGCGCGGCGCATCCGGAGTCACTCAGCGCACGGGCCGCAGAGGGTGTCGCCGAGTTTGTTTGGAGTGATATCACCCGAGAGGGAACCCTGTCGAATCGGCTGTTCGCTCGACTCTACGACGTCGAGTTCTCAGGCGACAGCAGCACTGCAGTCGTTGCGTTCCAACTCGTTGCCTGCGGCCGTCTCTGCGGCCGTCTCTGCGCCCGCGATTAGCGCCGGCGCAGCGCCTGATCCGCCGCCGGCTGGAGCTTCAACCCGATCCCACCCTGCCCGACGAGCTTCTCCAGTTCGTTCAGCTCGGACGGCAGGAAGTCGGTGAAGTTCTCGTATCCGTCCGCCGTGATCACGATGACGTCCTCGTACCGGATGTAGAGCGTCTCCTCCGGTACCCAGAGCTGCGGATCGATCGAGAAGACGTGCCCCACCTTGAGCACGTCGCGGTTGTAGCGGCCGTCGTCATGCACGGCGAGACCGACCGGATGCGACAGCACGCCGCCGCCCGTCTCGACCATCTTGCGCGCGGCCTTCTCGTAGATCGGCTTGGAGAACTTCGTGCGCTGCAGCACCGGCTCCATCTGCACGCGGGCCTCCGCGAGGATCGCCGCCGGCGTCACGCCCGGGCGGAGGAGCTTGAGGACGACGTTGCGATACTCGAGCACGAACTGCAACAGCTCGCGCTGCGCGGGCGAGTACTTGCCGTTCACCGGCCACATCCGCGTGACGTCGCTCGTGTAGTAGCCGTAGTCCGGCGCGAAGTCCATCAACAGCAGATCGCCGTCCTTCAACGGTGACGTGTTGCGATAGTAATGGCCATTCCAGATGTTCGCCGTGCCCGCGGCGGTGATGGACCGATAGCCCTCGAGGCGCGCCCCGCCGGCGAGGAACATGTAGCGCGCCGCAGCATCGAGTTGATACTCGAAGAGGCCGGCGCGCGTGCTCTTGATCGCCTCGAGGATCCCGAGCCCCGCCAGCTGCGAGGCGCGGCGGATGAGCGCGATCTCCCTCGGGCTCTTCACGCTGCGCATCTCGTCGAGGATCGGCGTGAGGTCGCGCACCTCGGCCCGCGGTGCGCGTGTGCGCAGCAGGCTCACGAAATGGGCCTCGCGCGACGGGCGGCCGTCCCAGTAGTCCGCCGCGATCGCCGCGTTCGCGTTCATGAGCTCGCCACGGCTCTCCGCGCTGCCCTCCGCCGGCGAGAACAGCGTGTAGATCACCGGAGCGGGCGACTTCACCAGCGCATTCAGCCAGTCCTCGCCCATCGACCGCGTGCTCGCGACGCGGTCCGCGCCCGTGAGCCGCCGCACCAGCTCGACATCCTCCGCGGAGAGCACCTTGCCCTCGTTCCGCTCCAGCGCCTCGTTGCGCGGTGGCAGCAGGATCGTGGACGTGCGCGTGCGGCCGTCGAGCAACAGGTAGGCCCCTGGCGTCTCGATCCCGCTCAGGTAGTAGAACTCGTTCGACTGACGCGGGAACGTGAAGCCCCGCGTCAACGAGACGCCCTGCACGATCGCCACGGCGCGGTCGCCGATCTGGTCATGGATCCGGCTCCACCGCGCGCGGAACTCCTCGGCCGGGAAATGCGCCTGATAGAACGGCTGCTGATCAGGCTGTTGCGCGCGCGACGTGGCGGGAAGCAGCAGCGAGAGCGAGAGGACCATGCGGACGAGTCGCTTCATGGGGCACCTGGGTGGAGGTCGAACAGGATCGGGTGAATCATGCATCGGCGCGGGGGATCGGCGCGATCACCTCGCGATCACCTCGCGATCACCTGGCGATCATCTCGCGAGCACCTCGTTCACGAACTCGCGCTCGTCCGTCACCTCGCGCATCACGTGCGGCGCGAGCCACGCCGGCACCGTGATCTCCGTCTCCGCCGACGGCAGCTCAAGTTCGGCGAGCACGAGGTCGCGGTCCTGGAACTCGTCGATCGCCCAGACGCGTGCGCCGTCGGTGATCAGGTGCCGCCGCTTGAGCACGCGCCGTCCTTCGGTGAGCGGCCAGAGCGCGCGGAAGAGCGCCGGCCCGCACGCTTCCTCCAACTCGATGCGCGCGACGCCCTTGCCACCCTTCACCGTGCGGAAGTGTCTCACGCGTCGACCCTCGCGCACGCGGCGCACGCGCTCGATCAGTCGCACTCCCGGGAGGTAACCCTGCTCGATCCGCTCGAGCCGGCCCTCGGGCATCTCGGGCGGCAGGCGGTGGAGCAGGTACTTCCGTTCCACCTCCATTCCCTGCGTGCCGCGCTCGGCGAGCCAGTCTGCGACCTCCCCCAGCGCGGTGAAGAGCGTCGGCGTTTCGGTGAGCCAATCGGTCTCGAGCGTCGCGTAGCGGTCGGCGCTGCGTCGCTCGATGCGCGCCGCGATCGCGCGGAGCCCCTGCCGGATGCTCACGCGCGGCGCGCGAGCGGCCGCGGTGGCGATGAGCCCGAGCCAGACGCTGTCGTCGTGATAGTCTCCGAGGAGGTCCTGCAGGACCCTGAGTCGGATGAGACAGGCGGTCGCTCCCGGCACGCCGTCGGCGACCGGTTCCAGCTGGTAGCGCAGTCGCTTCCCCGCGATCCGCGCGCGGTGGATCGCCTCGTGGTGTTCGGCGCCGTTCACCGCCGCGAGCCGGCGCTGTAGCCGTGCGGTGCCGGAGCGGACCAGAGCCGACAGGGCCGCTGCGAAGGAGCCACGCTGTGCTCCGCGACGAACGTCGTGCGGCACCACGTACCGCGTGAACGAGTCCGCGAGCACTTCCATCGCGCGATCGAGGTCACGGTCGATCTCCACGCGCAGCTCGTGTTCCGCCGTGCGCCGAAGCCGCGCGATCCGCGCGAGCAGCCAGTCCGCCGCTCCGCGGTGTCGCGTCGCGAGCGACGGGCGTTCCGCCGCCAACCACTCGGCGAAGACCTCGTCGTCGCGGCTCGCGTTGGTCGCTTGCGCCAGGCGACGGAGCCAACGCGCGGCACGTGCCGGCGCCAGCTTCCCGGGAAGCAAGCGGTCGATCGAGAGCCAACTGCGCAGGCGGCGCACCGCGACGCGGAAATCATGGAGCGCGTCGCGATCCTCGGGGTCGTCGAGCCCCGCGCGCGCGACCAGCACGCGTGCGCGGAGCTCGAGCGCGATGAGGCGGGCGGCGCGTTGCTCCTCGTCGTCGAGGAGTTCGGCGGTCGTGACGGGGAGCGCCTCGGGCATGCGCCGAATCTACGGCGAGCACGGTCTCGCGGCGCGCGGCCTCGCGCCGCCGATACCGCATCGGGCATGCGCGCTCCGAGGCCGGGGAGCGCCGAGTATACGTTCGACTCGGGCGCGGACCAGCAGCGAGGTGTTATGCGAATAGCCGTTTCGACACAACATCCGCGTGGCTCCCGCCGAACGATGCTTGCTGCCGAGGTACGTCTGACGTGGACGCCCGCTACTGCCGAGGGCACGACCTCGTTGCTCCGCTTGAGATGGGTAGGACCTGCGTGTACGTCTTGATGGGACGCCTCCAAGCGTCAGGAGTAGGGCAACCTCTTCCGAGCGAGGCTCTGTTTAGTGGCACCGGAAGTCCGTCGACATCGTTCACGACGTCTGGAGCGCAAACGCGACATCTCTGACCGCTCCTCTCCGGAAGCAAGCTCGGTCGGGCTCGCGTTCGACCGCCGGTCTCCCTAACGCGATGGCGCGTAGGCTCTGAAAGGCCATTGCGCGGCTGCTCGCGGGAGTGCGTGGGATCGAGCACGGGAAGGTCACAGCTCAGCACCCTTGGGACGGCCGCTCTTGGCAGCCTCGGCCCCTCGCGGCACATTCTGGTGATCGAAGCCTCTGCGCGCCGCGGAGGCTCTGTTCAGAGCAGCTGCATAGAGCCGCAGCCGTTCGGCCGCGGGAGGGTGTGCCTGTTGACTGTGAGCCAAGCCGAGGGCCGTACCGGGCTGGAGAATGCGAACCTTGAGCGCGTTGTGGAGGAACTCACGGCCATCCGTGCGGAGATGGTGGCCGACGCGGCACGCTCGGCGTCACGGCTCGATAAAGTCCACGCCAACTACCGAGAGAGCGCCCGGAACCTCGTCCGTTACCTCGCCCTCCGGCGTCGCGACCTCCGCGCGTTGCAACAGCGGTTGGCTGCGCACGGGCTTTCCTCCCTCGGCCGCGCCGAGTCGCACGTCCTTGCCACGGTCGATGCGGTTCTGGAAGTTCTCCACCGACTGACAGGAAGCCCGCGTCAGACGACATCGCCGGAGACCGCAGGCGTCGATTTCGATACCGGCGAGCGGTTGCTGGCGGAGCACACAGAAGCGCTGTTCGGCCCCGCGACACCCGGGCGCGGGGTCCGGATCATGGTCACCATGCCAAGCGAGGCGGCGGACGACTACACGCTCGTTCACGCGCTTCTGCAGCGGGGCATGGACTGCATGCGGATCAACTGCGCTCATGACGATGCCACGGCGTGGACGCGGATGATCGAGCACCTGAGGCGAGCCGAGCAAGTACTCGGGCGGTCGTGCCGGGTGGTCATGGACCTGGCGGGGCCGAAGCTGCGCACCGGGCCGCTCGAGCCGGGCCCGGCGGTGGTTCGGATTCGTCCTCACCGCGATGTTTTGGGTCGAGTTACCGCTCCGGCGCGCGTCTGGCTGACGCCCGAGGCAGCTCCCCGCCCTTCCCCGTCGCCGGCTGACGCGTGCCTTCCGGTGCCGGAGGCTTGGCTGGCGCGCTTACGAACGGGTGACCGGGTGAGCTTCACCGACGCTCGGGGCTCCAAGCGAATCGACGTGGTTGTCGATGTGACGGCTGGCGGTCGCTGGTTGGAGGCGACAAGTACTGCGTACGTCGTACCCGGCACCGTCCTGCGGCACGAGGGCGGGTCCGATGATCGCGAGGGGGTAGTGGGAGACATCCCGCCTACGGAGAACGCCATTGTTCTCATACAGGGGGACCAGCTCATCCTTACGAGGAACCTCGAACCGGGTCGCCCGGCCACTCGTGATAGCGCGGGGCAGGTGCTCACCCCCGCCGTGATCGGCTGCACCATTCCGGAGGTGTTCGACACCGTACGGTCCGGAGAGTCGATCTGGTTCGACGACGGCAAGATCGGCGGCGTGGTCGAGAAGGTGGAGTCAGAGCGGGTTCTGGTCCGGATCACGCGGACGCGCTTGAGCGGCGAGAAACTGCGAGCCGATAAGGGAATCAACCTCCCGGAGAGCGACCTCCGACTGCCGGCCCTGACCGCGAAGGATCTCGAAGACCTGACCTTCGTGGCCCAGCACGCCGACGTCGTTGAACTCTCGTTTGCCAACTGCGCGGAAGACGTGGAGTCACTCCAGAAGAACCTCACACGCCTCGGAGGTCGGTCGCCCGCCATCGTCCTGAAAATCGAGACTCGGCGAGGTTTCGACAACTTGCCGAACATGTTGCTCACCGCGACGCAGTCGCCCTGTTGCGGCGTCATGATTGCGCGCGGCGACTTGGCCGTCGAGTGCGGCTTCGAGCGACTATCGGAAGTTCAGGAGGAGATCCTCTGGATCTGCGAGGCCGCCCACGTTCCCGTGATCTGGGCGACGCAGGTTCTGGAGACGCTTGCCAAGGAAGGGATTCCTTCCCGCGCCGAGATCACGGACGCCGCGATGGGGGATCGGGCCGAGTGCGTCATGCTCAATAAGGGCCCGCATGTGCTCAGCGCAGTGGAAGCGCTGGACGACATCTTGCGCCGGATGCAGGCCCACCAGGCGAAGAAGCGGGCCACCCTCAGGGAGTTGCGGTTGGCACACGCGCTGCGGGACGAACCGAACCGTCAGCTTCCCCGTCAGGCAGACCGTTCGTAACTAGACTCTAGCGGCGCGGGTGACCTCGGCACGAAGGTGAGTTGCGGAACCCGGCCGCGACTGTCGTGCGCTCCATACCGCTTCCGCGGCAGCTTCTGTGCGCACCGCGGGTGCGCATGCAGCGTGTCCCCATTGTCCTTGTCCGCCCAGATCTGTTTGCAGGGCGTCTCATTCCTGAAGGGGGTGCGGCGGAGTGACGCCGCGCTCCGACGCTCAAATCCGATAGTTCTTGACGGGATTGGTTTCCCAAGTAAATTCACCGTTGAGAATCGTTCTCAATCGAATCTGTGTCGTGTGAGCCACGCTCGAGCGTGCGAGTCCCCCCCTCACACTCCTTCATCATCTCCCGGTCTTGTCCTCCCTCTTCTCTACCCCGGCGCAGATCGCGTTCGCGCTGTGCATCGCTTGTTCATCCGCCCTGGCCCAAGGCAGCATCGCTGGCCGCATCACGCTCCCCGATGACCGCACGCCAGTCCCCGGCGCGATCGTGCGAGTGGTGGGCACCACCCTCGGCGCGCTCGCCGATTCGACCGGTGGTTTCATGCTCACCCCGGTTCCGGCGGGCAGCTACAGCATTGAGGCCAGCGCTCCCGGGCACACGCTTGAGTGCCGCGAAGTGCTCGTGCGTGACGGCGACACACTGCACGTCGCGCTTCGCCTGGCCGCTGCACCACGTGAGCTGGCCGGCATCACGGTGCTCGGTGGTGCAGCCGACGCGCTCGAGCGCGTCCCGGGTTCCGCCACCGCGATTTCGCAAAGGAAGATCGACGCCATCCAGCCCATCTCAGCCAACGATGTGCTCCGCACCGTGCCGGGCGTGCACATCCAAGATGAGGAAGGCGCAGGGCTGCGCGCCAACATCGGCATCCGCGGCCTCGACCCCGATCGTTCGCGCACGGTGCTCGTGCTCGAGGACGGCACGCCGGTAGCGCTCGCGCCGTACGGCGAACCGGAGATGTACTACTCCCCGCCGATCGACCGCATGTCGCGCGTCGAAGTCATCAAGGGAAGCGGTTCGATTCTCTTCGGCCCGCAGACGATCGGTGGCGTGGTGAACTATGTGACCGCCGAGCCCACCAGCGACCTGGCAGGGAGGGTGGACGTGCGCGGCGGCAGCGGCGGCCAGCAGTTGACCAAGCTCATGATCGGCGGAACGAACGGGAACGCCCGAGGAATCCTCAGCGCGTTCCGTCGGACCGCGGACGACTTCAACGGCCTGTCTTTCGACGTGCGCGATGCCACGGCCAAGGTCGGTGCGCGTACCGCCTTCGGCGACCTGAGCGCCAAGCTGAGCGTCTACGAGGAGAACTCCAACGCCACCTACGTGGGGCTCACCGATTCGATGTTCCGCGCGGATCCGCGTCGGCACCCGATGCCGAACGACCGACTCGACATGTCGCGTCAGGCGCTCACGCTCTCGCACGAATCGGGACTCGGCCGCGGCACCATTCGAACCACGGCGTACGGCTACAGCACCACGCGCAACTGGATGCGCCGCAACTATACGTACAGCGCCACCGGCAACTCCCTCGTGCCGGCGAATGCCAGCGGCGGTCGCGACCGGAGCTTTGACGTCGCGGGGATCGAGCCGCGCTTCCGTGCGGTCTGGAGCGCGGGACACGTCGTCTCGGATCTCGACATCGGCGCGCGCTACCACGTCGAGCGTGCGCGCGACCAGTTCGTCAACGGCACAGTGGACGGCGCACGCACCGACATCCGCGACGACGAGAACCGCACGGGTCACGCCGTTTCAGCCTTCGTGCAGAACCGGTTCGCGCTGTCACCGACCTTCGACATCACGCCGGGCCTTCGAGTGGAGCGGTTCCGCTACGAGCGCCGCATCACGCGCACCCGTGTGCGTCGGAACAATGGCAGCACCACCACCCGCCTGCCGGAGGACGTGGACATCCGCTCCGGGGACGCTGTTGGCGAGATCATCCCGGGCATCGGCGCCACGTGGCGCCCGCAGCAGATGGTGACGGTCTTCGCCGGCGCACATCGCGGCTTTGCGCCGCCGCGCACGAAGGACGCGCTGATCTTCGCCGATCCGGTGCTTGCGGCGGACCAGCAGGTGCCTGACCCCGTCTCGTTGCAGCTCGACGCCGAGCGGAGCTGGAACTACGAGTTCGGTACGCGCCTCGCGCCTGCGGCGTGGATCTCGCTCGAAGCGACGGCCTTCATGCTCGACTTCACCAACCAGATCATCGAGCCCTCACTCTCGGCGGGCTCGACCACTGCCGCCGCGCTCGCCAACCAGGGTGCGACGCGCCACGAGGGCGTCGAGCTCGGCGGTGTCATCGACCTCGGCAAGCTCGCAGGGCGCGCGCGCTCCGTGACGCTCGAGGGGAACTGGACCTTCTCCAACGCCATCTTCTCGCGCGATCGGTTCCTCACCACTGGCACTGATACCGTGAACGTGCGCGGCAACACCGTGCCCTACGCCCCTCGCAACAGGGCACACGCCGCGCTCAGCGTGGAGCTCCCGGCGGGCATTCGCGTTCGGTTCGACGGGACCTTCGTCGGCGCGCAGTTCAGTGACAACTTCGAGACGCGCACCGGTTCCGCCAACGGCCGCGTCGGCGAGATCCCGGCCTTTCGCGTGTACGACGCGGCGCTGCAGTACGAAATTCCCGGCTTGGCGGGCGTCCGCCTTACCGGTGCCGTGAAGAACATCGCGGGAACCACATATATCGCCTCGCGGCGTCCGGAAGGCATCAAGGTCGGGTTACCGCGTCTCGCCTCACTTGGCTTTTCGTGGGGCTTCTGACCTCGTAGCTTCAGCGAAATGGAACAGGACGATCCAAGCGTATGGCCGTGAGCAGTACGAGAGAGCTGAGGGAGTTCCGGCTCGGACTCGCCATCGCGCTGGCCGTGCTCTCGCTCTGGGCGGCGATACGTCCCGTCTCGCGATCCGACTGGTTCATGGAGAACCTGCTCGTCTGGGTCGCGGTCATCGTCATCGCGGTGCTCCGCAACAGGATCGTGCTCTCGCGGACAGCATACCTGCTCACCGCGCTGTTCCTGGCGATGCAGGTCTATGCGAGCCACTACGCATACCAGCCCGAGATCGGGAACTGGGTGAGTGCGCTGTTCGGAAGCCCGCGCAACTCGTTCGACCGGGTCATTCACCTGGCATTCGGGCTCTTCTTGTTCATCCCGATGACCGAGTTCCTCGAAGCGGTGGTCGGTGTGACGCGCAAGGCGGCGATGTTCCTCGCGATCGTCGCGCTCGCGGCGCTCGGCGCCGTGTACGAGATCCTCGAGTGGAGCAGCATGATCATGCTCGATCCACAGGCGGCCGCCGTCTTCGTCGGCCTGCAGGGTGACCCCTGGGACGCGCAGAAGGACATGGCCCTCGCACTCCTGGGTTCGGTCGCTGCCTACATTCTCGCGCGGCGCATGGAGAGAGGCAGGACCTAGCGAAGGCTTCGCTCCCAACCCGGCACACCGACTGCTGCAGCCCATTGACCTGCGGCAGCAAGCCAGTGTGTGGGTCGTGGTTGAGCGCTATCGATTCAGCTTACTTGAATCCGAACATACCGTTGTTGTTGGCGAGACCTTGCGTGGGGATCTCTTGAATGACATCCCAATGCTCGACCAGCTTGCCGTTCTTCACTCGGAACAGGTCGTAGAACACCCTGGACTTGCCGCCCCACTCACCTTCGCTGACGGTGAGGACGAAGTTCCCTTCGCCCAGTACCTTGTGGATCTTCTTGTACTTGAACATGTCGTTCCGGGCGGTCAGCTGCTGAACGGCTGAAGTGGCCCCGGTTCGCCCGACGCTGCACTGGTGGACTCCGACGGAGAGGTCGGGCTCTTGTTGCGAGTGAACGCCGACGGGCACGGTATCTCGCGAGTTTCTTGGCGCTGAGGCCTCAGGGCAGGGACGCCGCTGGAAATCACCCAGAGGATGGCTCCGGAATTTTTTCACCGTTCGGCTGATACCTCGAGCAGTGCCGATTTAAGACCGCGCCCTAGAGTCGCGATCCTCCTCGCCTTGCCCATGCCACCCCGAAGAACACCAGATCGATCATCGTACTCCACACCCGCGCCCCCACCGTCACCACGAACGCCAACTCCTTCGGCATCACCAGCGGCAACAGCAATATCTGCACCCCCTCGCGCACCCCGAGCCCACTCGGCACCACGATCGCCAGGATCCCCACCGCGCCCGCGAGGTTGAACGCGCCGAGCACGAACGGCACATCAGCAACGCCGATGGCCGGCTGCCACGCCTTCGTGAACGCCACATAAGACAGCCCGGTGAGCAGGAATCCGACCGTCTGCAGCATCGCACCGGTGAGCAACGTGCGCGACGTGACCACCGCTTCATGCGCCGCCGCTTCGCTCGCGCGCATCGCGCGCACGCGCCGGATCACGGCGTTGAACAACACCGGATGCATGCCGAGCAACATCGCGACTGCCACACCGAGCAACAGCATGCGCTGCCCAAGCGACAGCACCGCGAGTCGTTCATCCAACGCCAGCAGCGCCAACGCCAGCAACAGCGTCACCGCCACCTGCTGCACGGCCTCGATCAACGCCCCCACCGCGAGCCGCTCGCGCGCGATGCCGAGCCCCGTCCCGAAGTACACCTTGCCAAGGATCCACCCGACCTTGCCGGGGAGATATCTTCCGAGCCAAGCCTTGGCGTAGACGTACGACATGGTGTTCCACGACCCCGGATCGTCGGCGCCGAGTCCGCGCAGCATCGCGCGCCAAGTGTACACACCCCAGTAACGGAAGCAGAGGCCGATAGCAGAGGCGAGCAGCAGCCACGGCACGGACGGCCGTGTGCCCGCGAGTGCGGCGAAGTCGAGTGTGCCGACATACCACACCACGAACACCGCGAGTGCGATGAAGTACAGCGCGCTCACCACGCGGCGCGTCGTGCTACTCTTCACGCGCGCAGTCCGGCAGCGAACGCGTCGAACTCACCCGCGGTGAACGCACGCGGATTCACGAAGCGCATCGACTCCAACCGTGCGAGCACCTTCTCCACCACCGCGACTTCGCGCGCCTTGGTCGCGGCGATCTCGGCGGGGTCGGTCAGCACATTCTGATACAGACTGCCGTTGAGATCGGCCGACTCGACGATGGTGCGAGCGACATCCGCGCGTTTGGCGTCCGTATCGAGCACCACGGTCTCAGCTGGTTGGCGTGTGGTGAGGAACACGACCTGCTTGTACGGCACCGTCTTCCCGAACCGCACTTCTGGCATCACCTGGTCCACGTGCGCACGCGTGGAAATCAGGAACTCGGTGCGTAGCGCAGTCTCCAATCCCACACGCAGCACGTCCTTGGTGTGGATGACCGTCTTGAGCGAGAGCGGCAGCTTGCGGTCACGCATCTGCTTCAAGTTGTAGTTGAACAGATGCAGCGGACGCGGGTGCGGGTGCACGAGCCCGCGCGCCGGATCGACGATCACCAAGTCATCGCCAAGTAGCTGGAAGCCGCGGTCGGCAAGACGAAGGCTGAGCGTCGTCTTGCCCGTCCCACCGTGCGCCGGGAAGATGCTGCCCTGCGTGCCGTCGGTGACGGCCGCCGCGTGCATGAACACCACGTCCTGCTCAAGCAGCTTGTAGTACAGGATCGGCTCGAGTACCTGCGCCTGCAAGAACACGCCGATCGCAGTCACATAAAGCATGTCGACCGGATGCCGCCGGAAGTACAGATGCACATCGTCGGTCTTGAGCCCGCGCACGAGATACGCGAAGGTGAACAGCTTCTTGAAGCGAATGCTGTGGTTAAGATCACCGGCCTGCGCTGCGGGCAATGCTTCGACGATGTGCACAGTCACCCGCACCTTCGGCGTGCCCGTGCCCGAACTCATCGCATGCACCCGCGCGTACTCGTTGTCGAAGTAACGGCGGTACGCCGCGACTTCGCTGTCGAGTGCGATGGTGAGATAACCGTGCAGGTCGTACGTGTTCATGCCGATGGTGCGGGAAGGTCGGTGAAGAGGAACTCGAGATGACGCCGCGCGATGAGCGGCCATTGCAGGGCGACCATCGATTCACGCGCTCGAGCCGAGACACGCTCGCGTGCCGCCGCGTCGAGCGAGAGCACCGCGCGCAATCGCGACGCCAGCGCCTCGCTGTTGCGCGCCGGGACGAGGAAGCCGTTCTCGCCGTCGGTGATCACATCCCCTGCCCCACTCGCGTCGGTGGCCACACAGAGTCGCCCAGCGGCCATCGCCTCCAGCACCACGACCGGGAGGCCCTCGGCGTCACCACTCGGCGTCACGACCGATGGGACCACCACTACAGCTGCGGCGGCGATTAGCGCGTCCTTCGCCGCGCCGGTTACAAAACCAGCGAACTCCACGCGATCGACCAAGCCGAGTCGCGCCACCTGGGCTCGGAGCGCGGCTTCTTCAGGGCCGGTGCCTGCGATCACCAGGTGCACGGAGGCATCGAGGCGCGACAGTGCGTCGAGCAGCACGGGAATACCCTTCTTCTCAGCGAGACGGCCAATGAAGAGCAGCGTCGTGCGCGTAGTCGAAGCTGCGGTCGTCCCCGCCAGAGCGCCGACGATCGCCGGCGCCCCCATCGGGATGATCCGCAATTTCGGCTCAATAGTCGCCCACTCGTCCACATCGAAGAAGCCCCGCGCCCGCGCCAGCGTCCCAGTGCTGACCGCCGTGATGCGCTGCGCAGTCGGTAACAGCGCTCGCACGATGCCGCTGCCGAAGAACGGCAGCTTGTGCCACACCGACACATCACTCGCATGCGTGGTGAGCACCCAAGGCACACCCGTCGCGCGCGCGACCAAGGCGGCCACGACACCCTGCGGCGTGAACCACTGCGCGTAGATCACATCGGGCTTCCACGTCCTCACCAATCGCCGCATCGCGAGGTACTCACCTAGGAACAGAAACGGCACCACACCCAGCATCCACGGCTCGGCCGCGATAGCAGGCATGATGCCGCGTCTGGTGAGACGCTGCAGCCCGCGCGGCCACACGTATCCGAAGCGGAACTCCTCGAAGTGTTCGTGCCGCTGGTAAGTCACAGTCTCGGTACTCACATGCGGCGCGAGCACCGCGTAGCTACGCGTTGGATCCTCGCGGTGCATGGCCTCCACGAGATCGCGCACGAATCGCGGCGTCGCGTCAGTAGGCGAGGCCGGGAACGTCGATGCGACGACAAGGATGCGGCGCGGCGTCAGCACAGGTGCACCGCCATCGACTTGAAGCTCACCACGACAGCGATGCCCTTCGCCAACGCGAGGTCCTGCGCCGAACGCGTCGTGAGGGCCGCGACCACCGGCACGCCGCGTAGCTCCACGGTCACGCGCGTGATGGCGCCCTGCGACTCCATCTCGACGATGCGCCCGCTGAACCGGTTGCGCGCCGAGTCGTGTCCGAGATCACGAGCCAGTGTGATCTCCTCTGCGCGAAGCACGGCGTGGGCCGCGCCGGCCACGAAGTCGCCGGTTGCATGCAACGTGAGGTCACCTGTGGTGAACTCGAACGTTCCATCCCCCAGCGCGCGCGCGACACCAGCGAACACGTTCTCCGCGCCGAGGAACTCGGCGACGAAGGCGTTCGCCGGACGATGGAACACTTCGGCGGTGGGGCCGCTCTGCACCAACGCCCCGCGATCGAGCAACATCGCCACATCGCCGAGCAGGCCGGCTTCGGCGAAGTCGTGGGTGACCTGCAGCGTGGTGAGTCCCCATTCCTGATGCAGCGCGCGCACCTCGCGACGCACTTGCGCGCGGCGACGTGGGTCGAGCGCACTGAAGGGTTCGTCGAGCAGCAGCACGCGGGGCTTGCGCACCAACGTGCGCGCGAGGGCGATCAACTGCCGCTCGCCGCCCGAGAGTCCGCGCACATCGCGCTCCAACAAAGCCGCGATGCCGAAACGCTCTACCATCGCATCGACGGCACGCGAGTCGGTACTGCCGTACGCGATGTTCTCGCGCACCGAGAGATGCGGGAAGAGAAACGCATGCTGATACACCAGCCCGACTCCGCGCGCTTCGGTCGGCAATCGACGTGCGTCGATACCGGCGACTGTGACCGTGCCGCTCCGCACCGCCACAAGTCCGGCGATGACCTCGAGCAGCGTGGTTTTCCCCGCGCCAGCGGGCCCGATCACTACGCCGTATTGTCCAGCAGCCAGCGACAGCGTCACCGCATCGAGGGTGAACCCGCCTTTGCTCGCGCGCACCGCATCGAGTTGGATCATCGCTCGGCGCGCTCCTCTTGCTTGAGCGTGCGGAGCAGCACAAGTGGGACAAGCGCCAACAACACCAGAGCCGCCGCGACCGGCAGCGCCTCGTTGAGACCACCGGTGGTGAAGCGATCGTAGCTCAGGACGCTCGCAACCTTCGGATTGTACGTGAGGATCACGATCGCACCGAACTCGCTCACCGCGCGCGCCCACATCACCACCGACGACGCGAGCAAGCCACGCTGCGCGAGCGGCAGCGTCACGCGCCGGAACGCGCGCCACGGTGTGTCACCGAGCGTACGCGCGACACCTGCGTAGCGCGCATCGACGCGCGCGAACGCCTCACGCGCGCCACTCACGTAGAGCGGCGCCGACACGAACAACATCGCCGCGATGATGCCGAGCGGTGTGCCCACGATGCGGAGGCCGATGTCGAGGCCTGCACCACCCACCGCCGAGTCGCGGCCGAGCAGGAGCAAGAGCGCCATGCCGGCCACCGGGTGCGGGATCACCAGCGGGAGGTCGAGCAAGGCGGCGAGGATCGCACGGCCGTGGAACTCCTTGCGCGCGAGGAGATATGCGAGCGGTGTTCCGCAGAGCACACCGAGAAGAGTCGCAGCGGTGGCCGTGAGTGCGGTGAGCAGCAGCGCATCGCGCAACGCGGCATCGGTGCCCAGTCGTGCGACGCCGTCGGCGCCGCTGGTTCCGAGCAACTGCAGGATCGGCGCCGCGAGGAAGAGCAGCAGCAGCGAGCCCGCGAGCGCAGCGAGGATGGTGGCGAGACTGCTGCGACTCATGGCGGCGTCGCCCAGGCGCCGACCGTACCGACGGTGCGGAGCGTATCGAGCAGGTCGAGCCTTTCGCGCGCGAGAATCGCACGGCCGTCGGCCGAGAAGAGGAACCGCGCGAGCTTTTCGCTCTCCGTGCGATGCGCGGCCGCGCGTGGGATCGCGAGTGCGTACACGATCGGTGCGCCGGTGATGGTCACCGAGTCGACGGTGCCTTTGCCACGTGCAGAGTCGCGACTGTTGCCACGGATGCGCACCGACACCGCAGCATACTGCGCCGCCAGCGCCGGATCAGACAGATCGATCGCACTCGGCAGCCGCAACATGCGAAGTCCCACCGCGCGCGCCTGCGACTCGTACATCCACACGTAGTCGAGCTCACCGGCCTGCAGCAGCGCGACGAGCTCGGACTCCGGCCGCACATTCCGCGGCGGGCTGCGCGACAGCAGCCGCGACGCGAGCCGAGGCATCGCGTAGTGCCGCTCAGCGAGCTGCCAGGCCAACAGCGTGCGATAGCCGATCGGCACCTGGTCGGGATCCGTGCGACCGATCTCGACGTCGTCGCGTGTAAGCAAGTTGTACCAGCGATCAGCAGAGATCTCATCGGCGTGATGAGACCGATCCGTGTACGCGAGCACCAGCCGATTGTGTGCGAACAGTACCCATCCGTCTACGTGGCTGGGGGCGAGATAGTTGCTGAAGACCTCGGGGTCGGCGACGACGATGAGGTCCGGTGTGCGCCCGAGTTCCGTGACGCGACGCGCAAGCTCCACCGAGCCGCCCACTTCCTGCGCCGGCGTGGCCAGCCCTTCGCGTCGTGCGAACGTATCGAGCGCGGCACGCATCGCACGTGAGAGACTCACCGCAGTGAACACCACCAGCGGCTCCGCCGACGGCGCCCGTGCCTCCCCACACCCGGCGAGGAGGAGTCCGAGCGATGTCAGCAACTGAATCCAGGGGCGTCGCATCGACCGTAGTGTCGCGAGGCCGGCGCGCTGGCACCAGCCCCTCGCCCGTATATTCCGGCTCTTCCTCCACCCGGACTGCAATGACCGAACTCGCCCTCGATATCCGGGGCGTCTCCAAGCGCTATGCCGAGCATGTCGCCGTACGCGACCTCTCGCTCTCCGTTCCCCGCGGGGCCGTGTACGGCCTGCTGGGACCCAACGGCGCCGGGAAGACGACCACTATCCGGATGATCCTCAACATCATCGCCCCCGACACGGGGTCGATCACGCTGCTCGGCCGACCCAACACCGACGGGTCGATCCAGGACCGCTTGGGCTACCTGCCGGAGGAGCGCGGCCTCTACAAGAAGATGGCCGTCCGCGACGTGCTGCGGTTCCTCGCTGAGCTCAAGGGCGTCGACCGCCGCACCGCCGACATGCGGATCGCCGAGTGGCTGGAGCGTCTCTCGCTCCGCACCGCCGAGAAGGACTGGGGTAAGTCCAAGGTGGAAGAGCTCTCGCGCGGCATGCAGCAGAAGGTGCAGTTCATCGGCACGTTGGTGCACGACCCCGAGATGGTGATCCTCGACGAACCGTTCAGCGGCCTCGACCCGATCAACTCCCAGGCGCTCAAGGACACCGTCGTCGACCTCAAGCGGCGCGGCAAGACCGTGATCTTCTCCACGCACCTGATGGACAACGCCGAGCGTCTGTGCGACTCGGTGTGCATCATCGCGCGCGGCGACAAGGTGCTCGACGGTACGGTGGCCGGGGTGAAAGCCGAGAACGCGGGGCGCACGGTGGCGCTGGCGCTCGAGGGTTCGGCGTCGCCGGCCGTGATGGGTGTGTTGCAGGACAAGTCGCTGGTCGAGCGGGTCGACGACCAGAGCCGGTTCTTCGAGGTGGAACTCGCTGCCAACGCCGATGCGCAGGTGCTCCTGCGGCGCATCCTCGAGGCCGGCGCGCGTATCGCACGATTCGAGCGGGTGCAGCCGTCGCTGCACCAGATCTTCCTTCAGCGTGTCGGCGCCACGGGCGTCGAAGAGGGGATGAGCGGCCATGGGTAAGCTCTTCGCAGTCATCAAGCGCGAGTACGTCGAACGGGTACGCTCGCCCTGGTTCCTCATCGTCACGCTGTTCGGTCCGCTGTTCTTCGCGACCATCATGGTGCTACCGGGCTACCTCAGCCTGCGTGGCATGCGTGAGGCCGGCGTGAGCCAGTTCACCGTGCTCGACGCCTCCGGCTCCGGACTCGGCGAGCGGCTCGCCGACCGTATCGCGGCGCGTCCCAACACGGACTCCATGCCGCCGGCGATCGCCGAGACCGTGAAGGCGATGGCGGTCGTACCGCGTCCGGTGGTGGAGGTGCTCACGAGTGATGCGCTCGCAGCGCGCGAGGCTGCCCTGGTCACCGAGGTCCAGGAGAAACGTCTGGTCGGTTTCCTCGTGATCGACAGCGCGACCGTCGACAAGGGGGTGGCGCGCTACGCCGGCCGCAACGCCGGCTCGGTGGGTGAGACCGAACGCATCGAAGGTGCACTGCGCTCGGCGCTGCTCTCCATGCGCATCGAAGCCGCCGGCATCTCGGCGGCAACGGCAGAGTCACTCACCCGCCTGCGCATCTCACTCTCGGCCGACCGCATCACCGACACTGGCAAGGGGGGCTCCGGTCTCGCGAGCGCGTTCTTGGGCGGCGGCGTGGCCCTGCTGCTGTATTTCTCGATCGTCTTCTACGGCCAGGCGATCCTGCGCGGTGTGCTCGAGGAGAAGACCACGCGCGTGGCGGAAGTGATCGTGTCGAGCGTGTCGCCGGACACGCTGCTCGCGGGCAAGGTGCTCGGCGTGGGCGCGGTGGGGCTCACCCAGCAGTTGGTGTGGTTGAGCAGCGGTGTGTTCTTCTGGACGCAGCGCGGTGCGCTGTTCAAGATGCTCGGCATGGGCGCGCCGCCGCCGATGGCGTTCCCGACCGTCTCGCCGACGGTGCTTGTGGCCTTGGTGCTTTTCTTCTTGCTCGGCTACACCCTCTATGCGTCGCTCTTCGCGGCGGTGGGTGCGATGGTGGGCAGTCAGGAAGAAGCCAACCAGGCCTCGCAGCCGGTGATCATGCTGCTGGTGTTCAGCATCATCTTCCTGCAGCCGGTGCTGCTCAACCCGACCGGGCGTCTGGCGCAGGTCGTGAGTTGGATCCCCTTCTCCGCCCCGATCATCATGCCGATGCGCATGACGGCGACCGAGATCGGCGTGGGCGAGCTGGCCGCCGTGCTGCTCGGTGTGCTGGTGATGTGTTTCGCGTGCGTGTGGGTGGCGGCGCGGATCTATCGCATCGGGCTGCTGATGTACGGCAAGCGGCCGGGGATGGGGGAGCTGATGCGGTGGATCAGGCAGGCGTGAGCGACTGACTACCGACTACGAACTGCGCTAACAGCTATGAGTCGTGAGTTGTGAGTGGCAGCGCGAAGAGGGGCGGGTCTCCGGACGGGGGCTCGCCCCTTCTCGCATCGCGCCACCCCCCGCATCGCGCCAGCTTATAGCTCACAACTGCCAACTCACAGCGCCGTAAACGTTTCCCGCATCCCCGGCATCGAACGTTTTGACCGTGCCCCCCGCCCCGTCCGACTCCCTCGCCGACGTCCGCGCCGCCCAGACGGGTGACGGGGAGGCCTTCGGGCGGCTGTATCGGGTCCACGTGGGGCGGATCAATGCCTTGGCCCTGCGGCTCACGGCCGACCGGGCACGGGCGGAGGAACTGGTGCAGGACGCCTTCGTGCGGGCCTGGGAGAAACTCGAGTCGTTCCGCGGGGAGAGCAGTTTCCAGACCTGGCTGCATCGCCTCACGGTGAACGTGTTCCTCGTCGCGGATCGCTCGCGGCGACGGCGGGAAGGGCGCGTGGCGCTGTTCGACGAGCTGCCCGAGACGCCAGTGGACGTCGAGGGGGAAGGGTTGGGACGGGAGGGACGCATGGACCTCGAGACGGCGATCGCCAAGCTCTCGCCGGGTGCGCGGACGGCGTTCGTGCTGCACGAACTCGAGGGGTATTCGCATGACGAGATCGCGGCGCTCTCCGGCGTCGCGGCCGCCACCATCCGCGCTCAGCTGTTCCGGGCGCGCAAGAAGTTGCTGGAGGGACTCGACCGATGACCGCACACGACGGAAAGAACGATCACGACGCACTCGATCCCCGCGACGCCGCGCGCCTGCGCGAGGCGCTGGCGGCCTTGCCGCGCGAGATAGAGCCCGAGCATGACCTGTGGCCGGAGATCCACGCACAGCTCGATCTGACGCGCGCGCGGGGCACCGGTACCGAGCCCACGCGCACAGCAGTCACACCGATCAGCTCGGCGCGCCGCCCATGGCGCTCCGCGCGCTGGCTCGCCGCCGCCGCGGCCCTCGTGCTCTTCACCGCCACGTCCACGTGGGCGCTGCTCCGGCAGCGCGCCACGCTGAGCGACGAGGCCGCCACGGTCGCACTCCTCGCCGACTTCGAACGCTCCGCCTCGGAGCTGCAGGCCAGTCTCGACCGCCGGCAGTCGTCGCTCGACCCGCGCACCCGTGCGATCCTCGAGCGCAGTCTCCGCACCATCGACGGCGCGATCGCCGAGGCCCGCGTGGCGCTGGCTGAGCGACCGCAGGATCCCGCCATCCAGGCCTTCGTCGCGTCGGCATTCCGACAGAAGCTCGACTTCCTGCGCCGCGCGAACGACGTCGCAGCGGAGATGGGGCTGTGACCATGCGACAGCTCTCCTCGATGGTGCACCGGGTCGGCCGTGCGAGCACGGTGGCAGCATTGTCCGTCGCGGCCATCTCAGCCGCTGCGCCGACACTCACCGCGCAGGGCCCGGCCGAACCCATGGTGAAGGTCGTCCGCGGCTGGCCGCTCGACGGCGACGGACTCGTGAAGGTCTTCAACGCCGTCGGCACCGTGCGAGTGATCGGCTGGAACCACGACAGCGTCTCGCTCACCGGCATGGCGGCCAAGTCCGGCCGCATCTTCGGGGGCGGTGGTCGCCGCGGCATCAAGATGGGGATCGAAGGCGATCAGGGCCGAGCGACGCCGCGTGCCGACTTCGTGCTCTACGTCCCCGCCGGTGCGATCGTGTGGGTCCGCGGCGCCGCGACCGACATCACGGTAGAAGGTCTCACCGGCGGCGTCGATTGCGGCAGCGTGAGCGGCGCGTTGCGCATCGTGGGCAGTCCGCGTGATCTCGTCGCGGAATCGATGGAGGGCACGATCGACATCGTCGGCTCGCCGAGCATCCTCCGCGCGAAGACCGCAAGCGGAGCGCTACGCTGGACGGGTCAGGCGAGCGACGCGTCGCTGGGCTCGGTCACCGGCCTCATCGAGGCGCTCGGCGGCCCGATCGGGCGCGTGCGGATCGAGACCATCTCGGGGACGGTGCGGCTCGACGGCGCACTCGCCTCCGACGCCGCCGTGGTGATCGAATCGCACAGCGGTGACGTGGAGCTACGGTTTCCGGCCAAGGCGCCGGCACGACTGGAGGTGGATGCGGCGCGGATCGTGGGCGCCGCAACCAAGGGCCAACCCGCACCGACGGGCAAACGCGTGGGGATGCGCACAATCGCGCTCAACGCCGCGACCGCCAGCGCACCCAGCGTGACGGTGCGGACCTTCAAGGGGGAGGTGCGGATCCTCCCCCCGAGCCCTATACCGCGCTAGCGGTGCAGTGCTGGTCGAACGCGGTCTTGAGATCGTTCGCGATCGCGTCGACGCTGCGTCCTTCGATCTGCCAGCGCTCGATCATGTGCACGAGCTTGCCGTCGCGCAGCAGGCCGATGCTCGGCGAGCTCGGGGCATAGCCGGTGAAATAGCCGCGCGCCTGGCGTGTTGCATCCGCGTCGTTGCCCGCGAACACCGTGTACGCCTTGTCGGGCTTGGTCGCGTGCGCCATCGCGAGCGCGACCGCCGGCCGCATGTTGCGCGCCGCACAGCCGCAGACGGAGTTCACGATCACGAGCTGCGTACCCGACTGGTCCTTGATGGCGGCATCGACAGCGGCAGCGGTGCGCAGCTCTTCGACACCAAGGCGAGTCAACTCTGCGCGCATCGGCGCAACCATGCGTTCGTCGTACATCATCGGAACGGATCCGTGTAAGGGTGATTCAGTGTGCAAGATGGCGGAAGGCAGACAGCAGATGGCAGACACCCTCGGCCGGATGAGAGATGAACCCTGAGAGGGAAGGTGTAGTTCCTTGAAGCTTATAACTCATGACTCCCAACTCCCAACGCCTTTCTACTGCCGCGACAGCGCCAGCAAAGCAGCCTGCGGCACCACGAGGTAACGCTCGTTCTCGAACGTGATCTCCACCGCGGCCTTCCGGAAGAATAGCGCGTAGTCCCCCACCCTCGCCTGCATGGGGATGTGTTTCGCTTCCTTCATCGCCCCGATCCGCCACGGCTCGTCGAGATGTTCGCTCACCTCCGGCACCGGTTGCCCCGGCCCGGTCGCGACGATGGTGCCGCCCTGCACCGCCTGCGTCTCCACCGCGGTGGCCGGGAGGTACAATCCCACCTTCGTGCGCTCCTCACCGTCCTCGAGACGGATCAGCACACGGTCACCGACGATGATCAGTTCCTTCTTGCCTTTGCGCATCCGTGCAATCTCGCTGGGTCACTTGATGAGGAACAACCGATCCTGCCGCTTGATCGCCCACGCCGTCCGTCCGTCGGGGCCGATCACCGCATCCTCCTCCTGCGCCATCCGCACGGGTTTGCCTCCCCACTCGGGTACCGGCGTCGTCGCCTGCAGTTCGATCGAGTACCACATGTTGGGGATCACCCGCGCGTCGCCGCGACCGGGCACACCGTCCTGATAATCCCAGAGGCCCACGAGCGCACCGGCACCGTGGCCGTGTTTGCCGATCGGATGCGAGTAGATGGTGCCGTCGATCCCCGCCGCCTTCATCCGCTGCAGCGATGTCGCGAGGACTTCGTTCCCCGTGCGGCCGGCGCGCAACTCTTCCATCACGATATCCTGCAGGCGGTTGGTATTGCGCAGTGCCGCCGTGAGTCCGGCCGGTGCGTCGGTCTCGCCCGGAAGCAGCACGTAGCCGTTGTGCTGTGTGTCGGTGTTCAACCCCATCGCCGTGATGCCCACGTCGCAGTGCAGCACGTCGCCGCGCTCGATCACGGGGTCGTCACCCAACTGCGCACTCGTCATGCCGCGCCGCTGCACGCTCACGCTGGGCTGGAACCACGTCCCCAAGCCCATGTCGTTCACCTGCTGGCGCCACCACCAAACCAGGTCGCTGGTGCGCGTGACGCCCGGCTTCACGGCTTCCGACGAGAACATGCGCTGGGTGAGCTCCCACACCAGCTCCTGGAGTTTCGCATAGAACGCCACCTCGTCCGCAAGCCGCGTCGCGATCATCTCGAGTGCCAGCGCCTCGGCGGGCTTGAAGCGCGCGGCGAGCGCGGGCCCGAGCGCCTCGGTCATGCCGTCCCGCTCGCCGGCGGTCAGGCCGTCGGTGAAGGCGAACGTCCGCGACACATCGATGGCGATCACCCGCGGGTTCTTCTCCTCGAGCACCTGCTTGAGCACCGACCACTGTTCGTCGCCCCACAGCTCGGCCTGTTGCCCGCCGACTGCGGCGGTGACGGCCTTCATCGCACGCCGCGCCTCGTACAGCCCGCCCTGCGACGTGCCGCCGAGTGCGATGCGCTCCACGCAGGAGCCGTCTCCCGGGTCGGTGCGGCCGCTGCTCGCGCACTTGTCGTAGAACACGTAGATGGTGCGACGCCGCGCGGCGAAGGTCGTGGGCGAGACCAGCGATGAGAACACAGGGTCCTCGTTGTATTCGCGCATCGGCACCACCCAGGCATCGACACCGTGCTTGCGCATGAGTGCGGGCAGCACGGTGCGCAGGCGCTGGTCGAGCCAGCGCTGTTGCCGCGTGGCCTGCTCACGCAGTTCGCCGAACGGACGGCGCGGGGTCTGCGCGTCGAGTGCGCAGGGCACGGCCGCCGCGAGTGCCGCGAACAACGTGGCGAGTGCGAGGGCGCCCCGCGGGATGCTGCGGCGAAGCGTCGAGGACCGAAGGAACGGCAGGACGATCATGGCGTGGGCTCCGGTGTGTGCGTGGGCTCTGGGGAATGTGGCGGCTCAGGCGGGTGTGCGGTCTTCCGAGGCAGCAGGATGAGCCGGACGATGGTCGAGACGAACGCGAGGACCAGGGCGAAGAGCGGGATGGCGATCATGCGCACCGTGCCGATGCGCAGCGCCGAACTCTGCCAGTCCTCGATCGTCGCCGGCAGCGAGCCGATACGTTCGAGCCCGAGGTACGTGATCACCAGACTCACCGCGATCTCGGTGAGCGACTCGATGAACGCGAACAGCGGTGCGCGCCAGAGCCACGCGCGCGCCGGGTAGTTGCCGAGGTGCAGCGTCGTCATGAGGAAGAGGATCGCCACACCGCCGAAGAACGTCCACGCGATCCAGCTCCACGAGTTGCTCCAGCCGAACTGCAACACGGCCGCGCGATAGAGGCGCAGGACGACGCCGGTGATCACCGCCATCGCCACGAGGTTGAGCGACGCGCGACGGAGGACGGTGGGCTCCTCGAGCTGCGTCATCAACGTCGTGCGGCGGAGCAGCGGCATCAGTGCGTGTACGACGAGGGTGCGGTGGCCATCAGACGGTCGCGATGCATTCGATCTCCACGCGCGCATTGAGCGCGAGCCCGTTCGCCCCGAGCGCACTGCGCGCCGGCAGGCGACCGGGCTTGAAGAACTCGCGATACACCACGTTCATGCGGTCCCACTCCTTCATGTCCGCCAGCATGATCGTGCACTTCACGACCTTGTCCATCGACGAGCCCACGGCAGTGAGCACCGTGCGGATGTTCTCGAGCGTCTGCCGCGTCTCGGCTTCGATGCCGCCAGGGACCAACGCCCCGCTGGCCGAGGCGTCGGTGCCGATCTGGCCCGAGAGGTAGATGAGCGACCCCACGCGCACGGCGGGCGAGAACGGGCGCGTGGGCGTCCCGAAGGGCGTGAGATAGACCGGCGTGTGCGCGCTGGTCCGGCACCCGGTGACGAGCGCGAGTGCCGCCGCGCTGCAGAGGACGAGGCGACGGCTCATCGGATGATCGTGCCGAGCCGCGACCAGCGGATGTCGGTGATGGCGGGCCAGATGCGATCGGAGTCGTCGGCGTTCCACGAGTAGTACACGAACAGCGGCCGGCCGCGCACGTTCTCGCGCGGCACCATGCCGTAGAAGCGACTGTCGTAGGAGTCGTAGCGGTTGTCACCCATCATGAAGAAATGCCTCTCGGGGACGAGCAGCGGCCCGAAGTCATCGATGGTGGGTGCCTCGGGGGGCGGACCGAAACGCGAGGCGACGAGCTGGTGCTGCTTCTGCCACGAGAAGATCGCGCGGGACTCCTGCGGACCGGCGTCGGGGCGCGCGACCGCATACCCCAGCTGCTGTGGCACGCCGTTGATGTGCACCACGCCCGCACGCGAGAAGATCGTGTCGCCACCGGCGGCGATGAGGCGCTTCACGACGGTCGGCGTGGGATCGGCGGGGTTCTCGATCTGGTACGGCGAGACGAACACGACGATGTCGCCGCGCTGCGGTTCGGCGTAGCCGGGCAGGTTGATCTTCGTGAACGGGATGTGCGGCCCGAAGCGGAGCTTGTTCACGAAGAGCCAGTCGCCGATGAGCATCGTCGGGATCATCGAGCCCGAGGGGATGCGATACGCCTCCAGCAGGAACGTGCGGAGGATCAGGAAGATCGCGATGACACCGGCGAGGGACTTGAAACCCTCCCAGTACTTCTTGGCGTCGAACGCCACGCCACCCTTGTGTCCGCGGGCGGCGGCGACGGCGTTGGTGGGTTTGTCGGACTTGTCGGACTTCGATGCGCGCTTGGCAGCCATGGAGGGAATCTGGCGGAACGCGGGTCTGAATACGAGAGGGGCGCGCCAGT
>JBJXGK010000013.1:0-6193 GCA_046153705.1 Gemmatimonadaceae bacterium | reverse complement strand
CCGCCTGTCCTGGCGGCCTCCTCACCCCTCGCTGTTACCCACAGCTTTCAACTCACCACTCACCGCCGCCGCTAGTCGAGCGCCGCCGCGAACTCCCGCACCACGTCCCCCGCGGGCTTAATCTCCTTGATCGCGGCCACCGACTTGCCCGCCTGCCAGTAGTCCGTGCTCACATTCGCGCTGTTGAGCGACTTCTTGAGGCGGCGGACGGAGTTGAGGGCGTACCAGGTCCGCATCCAGTGCTTGGTGCGACGGCCCTTCAGCATCCACTTCGCGAACCAGCCGGCGTCGGTGCCGAGCTTGTCGATGTACGCGTTACGGATCACGGCGACAGGGACGCCGGTGAGGCGTTCGGTGAGGACAATGTCCTCCTCGTCAGCATCGATGATCGCCTGCTTGTACGCATCGCTCGCCTTGCACTCGGGGGTCGCGATGAAGCGCGTGCCGAGTTGCACCCCGGCGTACCCCATGCGCAGGTGACGCGTGAACTCCGCTGGCGAACCGACGCCCCCGGCGGAGACGATAGGCACGCCGAACGGCAGCAGTTCCTCGTACAGCGCTTCGGGTGTGCGCCCGCCCGCGTGGCCACCGGCGCGCGAGTTCACGGCGACCAGCCCATCGACACCGCCGTCGAGTCCCTTCTGCGCCCATTTCTTTTCGGTCACATCGTGGTACACCACGCCGCCCGCGGCATGCACACGCTCGCAGACCCACTTGGGATTGCCGAGCGAGGTGAGGAAGAAGCGCACGCCTTCTTCGAGGGCGATGTCGATCCACAGGCGCATGCGATCGAGGTAGATCTTGTTGTTGCCCTCGATTAGCGCGTTGAAGCCGATGGGCTTCTGGGTGAGCGAGCGGATGAAGCGCAGGCCTTCGCGGTATTCGTGGCCGTGTACGTACGTGAGCGAGATCGGCTGCACGATGCCGAGGCCACCGGCCTCGCTGACGGCGGCCACCAGCTCCGGGTTGGAACAGGGGTACATCGGACCGCAGATGAGCGGGACTTCGATGCCGGCGTGGCGCGTGAACGGCGTGGAGAGGCTCATGCGGCGACCGACGCGGGCGCCGCGGCGTTCGACTTCGCGCCGCGCGGCGTGTCGGGCCCGAGCCGCCAGCGCACCGTCGCGCGCGCGACGACGTTCTTATCGCGGTCGAGGCATTCGGATATCACGTCGAAGTCCGTGTCGGCGGCGACGGTGGGAACCGAGACGCGACTCACGGCAGTGATCGTCCCGCGCGCCTTCTTCAGGTAATCGATGGAGATCGACACCACGATGCCACGCACCCCGTCCGGCAGTCCGGCGAGCATGGCGAGGCCCGATGCCATCTCCGCGACGTTCATGAGTGCGATGGCGTGCACCGAGCCCAAGTGCTGTCGATTCGATCGGCGGTCGGGGATCTCCACCTGCGCATGTCCGGGTTCCAGCACACGAATGCGCGGCCCGACGGACCCGGAGTAGGGAACCGTCCACGAGAAGATCTGCGCGAAGAGCCACTGCCCGCCGGGCAGCGGGCTCAGGCGGCGCCAGAGGGCGAGGAGACGGGGGCCAGGGGAGCTCACGACAGGGGTCGGTGTGAGATGTGAGGTACGAGGAACGGCGGTGCGGGGAAGATACTCCGTTCTGCCCTCCTCTCGCAGCAGTCCCCTCCACTCTCGTCCGTGCGGCGCCTCGTATTGCTCGGGAGGATAGATTTCGCGCAGCCCTAGCACGAGGTCTCCATGCGTCGTATCGCCGCCCTCCTCCTCGCCGTGTCCATTCCAGCTGCTGCCCAGACACCCAAGCCGCCCGTTGCGAAAATGCTTCCGGTGGCGAGCGTCCTCCACGGTGACCGTCGCGTGGACGAATACGCGTACTTCAAGGATCGCAAGCATCCTGAGACGATCCCGTATCTCGAGGCCGAGAACCGGTACACCGACGCCATGATGGCGCACACGACCGAGTTCCAGAAGGTGCTGTACGACGAGATGCTCGGCCGGATCAAGGAGGATGATGCCCAGGTGCCGGCGCAGAAGGATGGATGGTACTACTACTCGCGTACCGAGAAGGGCAAGGCGTACCCCATCTTCGCGCGGCGGAAGGGGTCGATGGGGGCGCCGGAGGATATCTACTTCGACCAGAACAAGGAGGCGGAGGGGTTCGCCTTCTATCAGCTCGGCGGCATGGAAGTCAGCCCCGACCACAACAAGCTCGCGGTGCTCATCGACACGGACGGCTACGAGGACTTCGAACTGCGCGTGAAGGATCTGCGCACCGGGGCCTGGTATCCGGAACGCATCAAGAAGCTGAGCTGGGGGCTCGCGTGGGGCAGCGACAATCGGACGCTGTTCTACCAGACGCCCGATTCCGCCAAACGTGGTGACCGTGTGTGGCGCCACGTGATGGGAACGCAGACCACGCAAGACGTGAGCATCTATCACGACGACGACGTGCTGTTCAACGTGAACGTCTCGCGCTCGCGCAGCGGCGAGTGGATCATCATCTCCAGCACCTCGTTCACGTCGAGCGAGTTCCATGTGATCCCGGCCGCGACCCCGAGTGCATCGCCGAAGGTCATCGCACCGCGCCGGCCGGGGATCGAGTACGACGTGGAAGCGGGGCAGGGGTTCTTCTACATCACCACCAACTGGAACGCCAAGAACTTCAAGGTGATGCGAGCGTCGTTCGATGACCCGGCGCCCCAGAACTGGACCGAGTGGCTTCCGTATCGCGCCGATGTCTTCGTCGAAGGCACGCTGGCGTTCAAGGACTTCTTGGTGGTGATGGAGCGCCGCGGTGGTCTGCGGCAACTGCGCGTGACCGACCTCGGGAGCGGTGTGCCCCACGACGTGTCGTTCCCGGAAGCGGCGTACGGGGTGTACCCTGGCGGCAATCTCGACTACGCCACCAAGTACCTGCGTTTCACGTACACGTCGCTCGTCACACCCAACTCCGTGTTCGACTACAACATGGAGACCAAGGGCCGCGAGCTGCTCAAGCGCACGGACGTGCTCGGCGGGTACGTGGCGTCGGCCTACGAGGTGGAGCGCCTAATGGCGACCGCGCGAGACGGCACACCGGTGCCGATCTCACTCGTCTACCGCAAGGGATTCCGGCGCGACGGCAAGTCGCCGCTCTTCCTCTACGCGTACGGCTCGTACGGATCCACCACGGAGCCGTCGTTCAGCTCCACGCGCTTCTCGCTGGTGGATCGTGATGTGGTGTTCGCCATCGCTCATGTGCGCGGCGGGCAGGAGATGGGGCGCAGTTGGTACGACGACGGCAAGATGATGAAGAAGATGAATACCTTCACCGACTTCATCGATGTCGCCGACCATCTGGTGGCGCAGGGCTACACGTCCCCCGATCGTCTCGTGGCGAACGGCGGATCGGCCGGCGGGCTGCTGATGGGTGTCATCGCGAACCTGCGGCCCGACCTGTTCAAGGCGATCGTGGCTGACGTGCCGTTCGTCGATGTAATCAATACGATGCTCGATGCGAGCATCCCCTTGACGGCGCAGGAGTGGGAGCAGTGGGGCAATCCCAACAAGGTCGACGAGTACCGCTACATGCTGAGTTATTCGCCGTACGACAATGTGAAGGCGCAGGACTACCCGGCGATGCTCGTGACGAGTGGTCTGAATGACTCACGCGTGGGGTACTTCGAACCGACCAAGTGGGTGGCCGCGCTGCGCGCGAAGAAACTCGATACCAAGCCGCTGCTGCTCAAGATGAACATGGGGGCCGGGCACGGCGGGGCCTCCGGGCGCTACGAGCAGCTGAAGGAGCAGGCGTTCAGGTATGCGTTCGTGCTCGATCAGCTCGGAATGAAGAAGTAGGGCGCGACCTCAACGCTTGATCAGCCGCACCCCGCCCGATCCGGTCGACACGCGGATCAAGCCACCGCCTTTTCCGATCGTCCCGCGCATCTCGTTCCGCCGGAACTCCCGCATCGCCACCGCGAAGTCCGAGGAGATCCCCCCGGACCCGGTCTCGATATCGAGTTCCGCGCTTGCGTCGGCGGGTAGCGTCAACGTGACGCTCCCCGACCCGGTGTCGAACTCACTCCGCCGCGGCACGTTGAGGAGGTCTACCCGCACGCTACCGGAGCCCGTGTCGACCAACAGATCCTCGGTCGTCAGCCCGTCGATGGCCACCGAGCCCGATCCCACGTCCACCGAGAACCGTTCGGCGCGCACGTCGCGCGCTGTCACGGAGCCAGAGCCCGCGTCGACGACGACACGCGCACCCCGGAAACCGGTGAGCGTCGTAGAGCCCGAACCGGTGTCGATCTCGAGATCCCCCTCGGCGTTCTCCACGCGCGTTGAGCCCGATCCGGCGTCGACCATCAATCGTCCCTTCGTCCCGGCCGTGCGCACCGACGCGGAGTGCACATCCAGCACCATGTCGGCATCGACATCGCGGGCGTCGACCGAGCCCACGGCGAGGTTCACCTCGAGTCGCTTGCCACGCGGGACCTTCACCACGAGATCGGCATGCGCCTCGAGCCCGCTGCCGGAGGTGCGTACCTGCGTGCGGCGTCCGCCGCCGTTCCATTGGCCGTTGAACGTGCCGTCGGACCGCACATTGAGCGTGGTGCTGCCGCGGCCCCAGCGCGATTCCTCTCCGCTGCCGCGGTAGACGATCTCGTCGTCGGGGTAACGCACGATGAGCTGCCCGCCCGACGCGCTGACCACGAGCTTGCGGCCGTCGGCGCCGCCACGGGTCACCTCGACGACCACGTCGCTGCCGGTGCCGGGTTCGATGCGCACCTCGCCAGCGAGGTTCCAGATGACGGCCGACGTGCCACCGAGAACGTGGCGCTCTTGGGCGCTGAGAGGCTGGGCCGCGATGACGAGCGCACTGCCGGCGAGAGGCAGTGCCGCGAGGGCGAGTGCGGCGCGGGAAAGGACACGACGAGTCTGCATGGGCGGCTCGGTGGAGGAGTTTTCCGGGCGTACGGCCCGACACCACAGTGGGTTTCCGACGAGAGCCCCTCGGCGGTCCCAGGGGTTCGACCGCCCGAACGGGCGGAAGGTTTGATGGCCCGGACCAACAACCCCCGCGACCCATTACTTTCGAATCACCGTGCTCTTCGCCCTCACCGCGCTCCAGTCCGCGCTCTTCCTCGTCCTCGTCTCGAGGTTGATCGGGGGACGCACGCGTCGGCCGCCTGAAGCGCCGATCCTCGAGAGCACAGCTCTGGAACGCTCGAGCAGCGAGCGCGCCGCTGGGGGGCCGACCGAGACCCTCACCATGGTGGTCGCGACGCTCAACGAGGCCCACCGCATCGGGCCCTGCCTCGAGGGCCTGCGCGTCCAAGGTGCGCCGGTCACCGAGATCCTCATCGTCGACTCCGGCTCCACGGACGGCACGCGCGAGCTGGTCATGGCGGCCTCGAGGCTCGACCCGCGCATACGCCTCGTGACCGACCCGCCGCTGCCTGCCGGGTGGATCGGCAAGGCGTGGGCGCTGCAGCACGGCACGACCATGGCCAGCAACCCGTGGGTGCTCGGCATGGACGCCGACACGCAGGCCGCGCCGGGCTGTGCAGCGGCCACACTCGCCGCGGCCAAACGCGAACGGTTCGACGTGGTCTCGTTCGCGCCGCGGTTCGACGGGCAGACGCACGCCGAACGCTTCGTGCAACCATCGCTGCTGGTGTCATTGGTCTACCGCTCCGGCGCGCCCGGCGACGCGCGGGTGCGACCCGACCGCGTGATTGCCAACGGCCAGTGTTTCCTGGCTCGCCGCAGCGTCATCCTCCAACACGGCGGCTACGAACCGGTGCGGCAATCGTTCGCCGAGGACGTGAGTCTGGTGCGCCATCTCGCCGCGCGCGGCGTGTCGGTGGGTTTCCTCGATGGCTCGCGTCTGTACCGCGTGCGCAGCTACAGCGGCGTGCGGCAGATGTGGCGGGAGTGGGGCCGTTCGATCGACTTGAAAGACGCCGCCACGAGCACGCGTCAGGTGCTCGACACGGTGTTCGTGGTCCTCGCGCAGGGCGCACAGCTGCCCATCATCATCGCGCTGGCCGCCACCTGGCCGTCGGCGAGGCAGTATCCGCTGCTCGTGGCCGCCACTGCAGGCCTCCTGATGTTGCGCAGCGTCCTTCACGTCGCCATCCGCAACAGCTACGAACAAAGAGGCCCAGCCTGGTGGCTGAGCCCCTTGAGCGATCCGTTGGCTGCCGTGCGCATGGTGTTGTCGAGCGC
>JBJXGK010000008.1:0-28446 GCA_046153705.1 Gemmatimonadaceae bacterium | reverse complement strand
TTGGCGGTGTCGGCGCGGTTGGGCGAGCCGTAGCCGATGATGGTCTTGGTGCAGACGAGCGTGGGGCGCTGCGTGTCGGCCTTGGCCTCGGCGATCACACGATCGATCGCAGCCTGGTCGTTCACGTCGGCGAGGTGCAGCACCTGCCAGCCGTAGCTCTCGAAGCGCTTGGCGACATCGTCGCTCGAGCTGAGCGACACGCGGCCGTCGATGGTGATGTTGTTGTCGTCCCAGAACCCGATGAGCTTGCCGAGTTTCTGGTGGCCCGCGAACGAGGCGGCCTCGTGCGAAATGCCCTCCATGAGGCAGCCGTCGCCAGCGATGAACCACGTGTAGTGGTCGACGACGTTGTGGCCATCGCGATTGAACAGCGACGCCAGGTGCGCCTCGGCGACTGCCATGCCCACCGCGTTGCCCACACCCTGGCCGAGCGGGCCGGTGGTGGTTTCCACGCCTGCGGTGTGACCGACTTCAGGATGGCCAGGCGTCTTGCTGCCCCACTGCCGGAAGTTCTTGATCTCGTCGAGCGAGAGATCGTAGCCACTCAAGAACAGCGTGGAGTAGAGCAGCATCGACGCGTGGCCGACCGAGAGCACGAAGCGATCGCGGTCCTTCCAATGCGGATCGGCGGGGTTGTGCTTGAGGTGGCGCGTGTAGAGCGCGTACGCGAGCGGGGCGAGGGCCATCGGTGTGCCGGGATGTCCCGACTCGGCCTTTTGCACAGCGTCCATCGACAACGTACGGACAGTATCGATCGCGAGCTTCTGCAGCTCGGGAGAAACTGGGGCAACAACGGTCACTTGTAGAGCTCCGGCGGATGATCGCCCGCGTGGCGTCGCGGGTACGGAGGACGCGCATGCTTTGCCGACGGGGGCTGCGTCCCGCGAGAAAGTTAGCCGGGTCGGCGACGCGACGCGATGCGTTCGGCGACGATAGTCGCGAGGACCATGATGGTCTCCTGCGGATTCACTCCGAGCGCGGTGGGGAGCAAGGAACCGTCGGCCACAAAGACTCCGGGTGCGCCATAGACCTCGCCATGTGGGTCGGTGCCAGCCGTCTGCCGGTCGGAACCCAGCCTGCAGGTGCCGTTCACATGAGCAGAAAAGAGGGCGATGTCGTTGGCGCGGAAGGGGCGCCCGCGGAGCGCGTCGATGTCGGCGGGGGAGCGCAGGGTGACGCAGCGCTTGTGACCTGAGAGGACTTCGCGGGCGCCAGCGGCGAAGTGCAATCGCGCCGCGGCCACGAGCCCCTGCTCCATGTGCCGCGCGTCCGCCGGGTTGAGGGCGTAGCGGATGGACGTCGTGCCGTTGCGCCGCAGTCGCACCTCACCGTCGGAGTGGTCCTGCTGCGCGCCGTCGCGGGTGAGGACGATGAGTGTGCCGATGTTGGGGAATCGGCGCATCACGTCACGATGCGTGGCGCCGACGCCTGGTGCGGCGACCGCGGCGAGCCCGGGATGCAGTGGCGGGCACTCGATCCACGCGCCGTAGCCTGCGCGATCCTGGCGCAGGTATTCGTCGCAGAGCGTGCTGAGCGGGATGCCGCTCGAGCCGACCATCTCGCGGTCGTAGATGCCGAAGAGACCCGTGGTGGGATGCAGTCGGAGGAATCGCCCGGTGCCGCCGCCACCCATCTGCGAGCGCTGCAGCAGCACCGGCGTCTCCACCGCACCACCGGCGACCACCACGATCGGCGCTTCGGCGGTCATGGTGCGCACCGCCCCCGACGTGCGCGCGGTGTGCGTGAACGTCACGCGCTTCTTGGGGAACGAGCCGCCGCGTTCGATCACCTCGATACGCAGCGCGCGCGCGTCGGGCAGTAGTCGCGCACCGGCGGCCTGCGCGCGAGGGAGATACGTCTGCAGTCCACCCTGTTTGGCACCGGTGCGGCAGCCGTAGCCGCAGAAGCCCGTGCGCACACAGTCCTTGGCGTTGATCGCCGCCGCACGTGCCGACCAGCCGAGTTGGCGCGCGCCGTCGAGGATGATGCGGTTGTTGGGCGAGTGGGCGTCGTCGGGAACGACGCGCGAATGCACCTCGTCCTCGATGCGCGCGAAGTACGGCGCGAAATCCGCCGTGCGCATGCCCTCGGCGCCGTGGCGCGTGGCCCATTCGTCGAGCACCCAGTCGGGCGTGCGGAGCATCACCATCCAGTTGACGGTGGTTCCGCCGCCAACGCCCACACCTTGCACGAACGAGACGCTGAGGTCGTCGGTGGTGCGCTGACCGCCCTCGGCGTAGAGGGCGTCGAACATGCGGCCTTCGTCTTCGGTGAAGTCGGCGCCGCTGCGGAGCGTGCCGGCTTCGAGGATGAGCACATCCATGCCGGCTTCGGCGAGTCGCGCGGCGGCGACGGCACCGCCGGCGCCGGTGCCGATGACAATCGCGTCAGCGCTCAGCGTGTCGGCGTCGCGGAGATGCGGTGCGGACGCCTGGGTGCGCGGCTCGAGTGCCAGCGGAGACAGCGCGGCCGCGCGCGGCGCCTGGCGATGCACGGCGTCGGGCAGCGGAGCGCGCAGTATCGGTTCGGCGTCATCGGGTGTGCCTGGAAGCGCTCCTTCCCACGGCACGGCAGGGCCTCGCGAATGATACGGTCCGTGGTATCCGACCTCTCGCTGCGCCTCTGGCGTGGTGTACTCGGTAAGGAGGATCGTCTTGCGGACTGCCTGGACGATGGTCCGCGCGAGGGCGAATCGTGACTCGGCGAATCGGGTGAGCAGGAGCTGCTGCTGCTCGGCCGAAAGGTGCGGGAACGGCTTGGGCGGCAAGCCGGTGAACAGCGACGCGAGGCGCGAACCGAGCAACCCGATGGCGGCGCTCAGCTCACGACGCTTGTGCGGGGCGAGTCCTGCGATGCGCGCTTCCACAAGAGCGAGCAGTCCGTCCCCACGCGCGGCGTCGTCAAAGGCGTGCGGGACCGTCGCGCGTGTGATCGCCGCGAGCGCGGCGCGGCGGCGGGCCGGAAGCGGCCGGGCGGTTGTGTCTGGGGGCACGCGGAAGAGATAGCGACACAGGGGGCCGGCGTCCAACAGGTATCACTTGCACCCACCCCCGTAGCCCCGAGTCCGCCACGCGTACATAATTGCGCCAATGGCGCGTTTGTCGACGGCCGGCGATTCCGCTGCCCTCTCCAAGGAGCTCGCAGACTTCCTGATCGAGTTCTCGATCGGGCTGCACAAGAACGCCATCTATCCGCCGGGTCACCCCCTTCTGCAGGGCACCTCGGCCGAGCTCTCGCGGCGGTTGGATGCGCTGCTCAAGGAGCGCAGCACACTGTCGCTCGGTGTGGCGCGGCACCAGCTCATCATCGAAGGAGTCGCAACCGAGGAAAGCAATCCGGTGCTGCGCGAACTCGCGGCTCGACTGCACAAGCACCACCTCGGCGCCGTGAAGTTCTCGCAGGGCGTGAGCGAAGAAGAAATCGTGCACATGCTCTCGACGGTCTCGGTGGACTCGGGCCGCATGCCGCGTCCGCTCGGACTTGAAGGCCCGGAAGTGCTCGCGCAGTGGGCGCACATCCGGCTCTTCCCGATGACGTTCGCGCAGCTGCAGCTCATCGAGGAGAACCCGAGCCCCACCGAGGAACAGTCTGACGACCAGATCCGTGCAACCGGCGCCGGTAACCGCTCGGCGCAGCTGTGGATCGGCCTCGCGCGCGCCGCTCTGGTGAACCAGCTGGGCGGTAAGGTGTCCGAGGACGACGCGGAGTCCGTCGACCCCAAACTGGTCGCGCAGGCAATCGAAGAGACCAAGCGTGATACCGCGTATGACCAAGTGGTGGTCGGCTATCTCCTGCAGATCGCCGAAGAGATCAAGACGAAGGGCGGCAAAGAGCAGGCCGCGCTCAAGAAGCGCGTGAGCCAACTCATGGGTTCGCTCTCGCCCGAAGCACGCAAGCGCATCCTCGAGATGGGCGGCGACTTCCGCCAACGCAAGAAGTTCGTCGCGGATGCCGCGCAGGGCATGACCGCCGAGGCGGTGATCGATCTCGTGAAGGCCGCGGCGGAGACGTCGGGGCAGACCATCTCGCACTCGATGGTGCGCATGCTGAACAAGATGGCCGTGCACACCGACTCGGCGTCGGTGGAGGTGCGCACCCAGGCGGATGGCGCGCTGCGCGACCAGGTACAGCAGCTGATCGCCGGCTGGGAACTCGAGGATCCCAACCCTGATGGCTATCGGCTCGCGCTGGAGAAGCTCGCGCGCAACACGACGCGCTTCACCAACATCGACAACCTGTATCCGATCGAGCCCGAGCGACTCATCGAGATGGGGATCGAGATCGAGACGTTGGGCGATCAGATGTGGCGCTCGGCGGACGCGTTGGCAGCCAAGGGTGAAGTCCTGACCGTGATCGGAATGGTGGAGACGGCGAAGGCCCCGTGGATCCGCGAGGTGATGTGGCGGCACATCGCGACGCCGGCACGGCTCAGAGAGATGTTGACGACCGATCCGTTCCCGGCTGCAGCCTTGCAGAAGATCGTTCCCAAGATGGGTGTCGGTGCGGTGGAGCCGCTGCTCGACGCCATGGACGAATCGACCGACGACCGTGCCAACGAGCGGTACCTGGAACTGCTCACTGCCGTGGGCCCGGAGGCGGGGCCGGTGATCCTCGATCGCCTGCCGGGACTGCGGTGGTCGCTGGTGCGCCCGCTGCTCGCACTGCTGGGGAAGAATCCGGAGTGGAACTGCGGCTACGACGCCGCGCAGTGGCTCACGCACCCGGATGCGTCCGTGCGTCGCGAGGCCTTGCGACAGCAGTTACGTACGCCGGAGACGCGGGAGCTGGCGATCGTGCGCGCGTTGGCCGATGCGGACGAAGCGACGCTGCGTCTCGGGCTCGGCGCGGCGATGACGAACTGCCCGCGCGACGCGGCGACGATGCTCCGCGTACGTGCGGACGACTTGACGATCAACGAGGACCTGCGCGCGCTCGGCGTGCGCGCGCTGGCGAGCTATCGGGCTCCGGACACGGCGGCGTGGCTGGCGCAACAGGTGGTGAAGACCAGCAAACTGCTCAAGCGCCCCACGCTGGCGAACAAGTCGCCGGTGGTTCTGGCCGCGCTGGAAGGTCTGGCCACTTACTGGCGCAACGACAAACAGGCGAAAGAGGCGATCGCGTTGGCATCCGCAAGCAGTGACCAAGAGATCCGCGACGCGATCTCGGTACGTCCGCCGCGCGCCGGGGCCACGCATGAGTGAACCGGTCCGCTTCCTGAATACGTTCGCGCAGGCATTGGCGACGATGTCGCTCTACGGCGACGGCCACCCGGCGCGTGAGCGTGTGATCGACAACGCGTACAGCTCGCTGCTCCGCGTGCAGGAGGACGATCCGCGTCCGCGTTTCAGCTTCCTCGGGCAGGACGTGGTGTACGGCGAGATGGCGATGCGCGAAATGGGCGACTGGGACTGGGGCATGCGGCTCGCGAACGCCGGCGTACAGCGCGTGGAGTTCGAACGGGGCACGTCGCGCGAGGAGTTCGAGGTGTTCCTCGGCGAGGTGTTGTCGATGCTCAACCTGCAGGCCGTCGACAGCAGCACGCGCAGTCCCGAGCGGCGATCGACGATCAAGTTCGGGGCGATCGG
The DNA here is from genome assembly GCA_046153705.1 of Gemmatimonadaceae bacterium. GTDB lineage: Bacteria > Gemmatimonadota > Gemmatimonadetes > Gemmatimonadales > Gemmatimonadaceae > Pseudogemmatithrix. The sequence continues at coordinate 22,861 of JBJXGK010000008.1, read as the reverse complement.
TGTGAAGGGGACGGACGACACGGTGCGTCCCATGGAAGGCCTGATGCTCGCGACCGCAGCGGCGACCTACTCGCTCAACGATGAAGCTGAAGCGATCCGGTGGATGCACGACGAGGTGCAGTCGAGCGGGGAGTTGCCGCTCCTCGAAGCGGAGTCGGTGGTACGCTCGCTCTCCGTGGCGATGCATGGTGACAAGAACATCGTCATCCCGTTGCTGCAGCTGAAGGAGTTCGACCAGTACACGACGACCCACTCGCTGAACGTGAGTGTGTTGACCATGGCGCTCGCGGAGTGGATGGGCATGAGTGCCACCGACGTGCGGGCGTTCGGCGTGGCCGGGTTGCTGCACGACCTCGGGAAAGTCCGCATCCCGAAGGAGGTGCTCACCAAGCCGGGGAAGCTCACGGACGAAGAGTGGGTGATCATGCGCAAACATCCGGTGGATGGCGCGAAGATCATCTACGAGAGCGACCGCAATCTGGACCTTGCGGCGGCCGTCGCGTACGAACATCACATCATGGTGAACGGCGAGGGCTATCCACGGCGGCAGTTCCAGCGCGGCGTGCATTCGGCGAGCAAGCTCGTGCACGTGTGCGATGTGTACGATGCGTTGCGCACCAACCGCCCGTACCGCCCCGCGTGGGATTCCGAGAAGGTCTTGTCGCACATCGAGAAGGGCGCGGGGCCTGACTTCGATCTGGAGTCCGCGACGGCGTTCATCACGATGATGCGTAACTGGGAGCCGCGGCTCGCAGTGGTGGATGACCAGACGACGTTCACGCTCGGCGGGGCGTTGCGTGAGGCGTCAGGCACCACGACTCCACCGACCGCTGGTCCTCCCGCTGGTCCTCCCGCTGGTCCTCCGCCGACAGGAGAGAGCAAGTGAGCCCACAACGCTTTCGGTCACTCGATGATCCGGAGGCCCTCCGCACGTTCGTGAAGAACCTGCGTGAGGCCATCTATATCTCCAACCAGCGCGGCGACGTGCTCGACGCGAATCCGGCGTTCTTTGCCCTCCTCGGCGTGCGGTCGCTCGCCGACCTGCAGCAATACGGCGCGAACGAGTTGGTGCTCGACCCCTCGCGTCGCCTGCAGCAGATGGAGCAACTCGAGCGAGACGGGTTCGTGCGGGACTTCGAACTGCAGCTGGTGCGTCCTGATGGCGGGCTGCTCACCGTGCTCGATTCGTTGTTCGCGGTGCATGATACGGCCAACGATGAGACGCTGTATCACGGCATGCTGGTCGACATCACGCAGCGCAAGCGGATGGAGGATGAGCTCCGCCAGCAGTCCATGCGTGACCCGCTGACCGGCTGCTTCAACCGGCGCTACCTCGCCGAGATCGACGAGGAGATGAGCGCTGGCGACGGCCCATGGGGCTGTCTGTTCATCGATATCGACCACTTCAAGCATTACAACGACACCCATGGGCATCAGATGGGCGACAACACGCTCATCCGCATGAGCCGCTTCCTGATGCGACAGGTGCGCGCGGAGGAACCGGTGGTGCGGGTGGGCGGTGATGAGTTCGTGATCGTGATGCGCGGCGCGAGTGAAGCGCAGACGATGATGGTCGCCCAGCGTATGCAGTCCGCCGCGCTCCGCACGGCACCGGTGCCGTTCTCACTCGGCTGGGCTTCGCGGCAGTCGTCGGAGAGCCTCATGAACACCATGCACCGCGCCGACCAGAACCTGCTGGCGGTGCGCGTGATCGAGCGCACGCCGACCCGGATCACCGGGGCGGTGGTCAAGGACGACGAGCTGCAGCTCTAGCCCCGAGGCTGGGGGCCGGAGTCTGTGAGCCGGACCCCGAAGATCGGTGTCCGTTCGGGGTCCAGGACCCCCATGTGCAAGTTCCTGCGCGACCGGCGTCTCCTGTGCGACCCTGACTGGGAGAGCCTGTGTTCCGCGCCATCCGATTCGCTCCACTTCTGCTCCTGACCGCCCTCGCGACCCGGCCGGTTGCCTCCGATGCGCAGCAGGTCGACCGCATCGTGCCCTGCGAGACCCGCATGTGCGTATCGGTGCCATGCCCTCAGCCACCCTGCCCGGCGCGCGGTGGTGTGGTGCGAACCGCGCGCGACGTGCGGGTGACCCTCGAGGGTCGCATCCTGCGCTACGAGGTCACCGAACGCTGGACCAACCACGGCGGTGCGATCGGCGAAGCCGACTACGTGCTGCCGCTGCCGCGCGGTGCGGCGTTCGAGGACCTGGCGCTCGAGATCGACGGCGAGATGGTCACCGGCGAAGCGCTCGCCGCGGGTGAGGCGCGCCGCATCTATGAGGAAATCGTCCGCCGCCAGCGTGATCCTGCACTTGTGGAGTGGATGGGCCTCGGCGTGTTGCGCACCCGGATCTTCCCCATCCAGCCCGGGGAGACGCGCACCGTGACTGTGCGCTTCCGTGCCGTTGCGGAGCGCGAAGGCGATGCGTTGCGCATCGATGTCCCCGCGCCCCGAGGTCAGGGGACAGCGAGCGGCACCGCGCTCATGATGCGTTGGCCCGCCGGCGAAGGCTTCGGTGACGTGTGGTCGCCCACACACCACGTGGAGAGTCGCCGTGAGGGGGGACGCCGCGTGGCGCTGGTCGAGGATGCAGCGGGCACCGTGACGCTCCTCGTGCCGGTGCGTGATGCTTCGCGCGCCGCGATCAGCGTGCTCACGCATGCGCCCGCGACGAACGAGGGCTACGCGCTCATCACGTTGGCACCGCCGGCCGTGTCGCGCCGCGAGACCGCACGCGACATCACCTTCGTCATGGACGTCTCCGGCTCGATGAGCGGGGCAAAGCTCGTGCAGGCGAAGGCGGCCGGCCGCCAGTTGCTCAACTCGCTCTCGTCCAGCGATCGATTCCGGGTGATCGCGTTCGCGAACGACGTAGAGGAGTTCGCCGATGGTTGGACCACGGCGACATCGCAGGGGCGTGCGCGCGCGGCGCGCTGGATCGACGACCTGCGCGCGAACGGTGGCACCAACATCGGCGACGCACTGGAGCGTGCCCTCGAGGTGGAGAGCGGGCGCGAGCGCTTGTCGCTGGTGCTGTTCCTGACCGATGGTGCGCCGACGGTGGGTGAACGCCGGCCCGAGCGTCTCGCGGCGCGTGCCGCCGAGTTGCGCGGGGGGCGTCGCGTGTTCACCTTCGGCCTTGGTGCGGATGTGAATGCCGCGTTGCTCGAACAGGTGGCGCTCGATGGCGCCGGAACCGCGCACTTCGTGCGTCCGGAGGAGGATGTGGAGCGAGTGGTGGGCGTGGTCGCGCAGCGACTGACGCGTCCGGTGGCGACGAACCTCCGGGTGCGTGCCAGCGGCGTGCAGCTGCACGGGCTACAGCCCGCCGGCCAGCTCGATCTCTTCGCGGGTCAGGAGCTCACCATCCTGGCACGGTACCGCCGCAGTGCGATCGGATTCGGCGGGTCGGGCGACGGCCGCCTCACCATCACCGGCGAGACCGTCGATGGTCCGGTGACATGGAGCGTGCAGGCGAACTTCCCGGCGCGTCGCACGCAGGACGCGTTCGTGGGTCGTCTGTGGGCGACGCAGCGGGTGGGATGGCTCAGTGCCGAACGCCGTAAGCACGGCGCGTCGAGCGAAGTCGATGACGAGATCCGCCTACTCGGCGAGCGCTGGGGCATTCCGACCGAACTCACCTCGTATCTCGTGCTCGAGCCTGGCATGTCGCGGCAGGGTCCCACTGGTGGTGTCTCGCAGGTGCCGATCGGCCGGAGCGATCGTCCGCGTGATCTCTCGGCAGGCGCGTCGACGAACGCCACTACGACCGGCATTGCGCCGTCGGCCGACGCGATGGGCTCGCGGATGAACGCACCAGCGGCGAAGTCGCAGGAGTTCGAGCGGGCGAAGGCCGCCGCAGAGATGCGGTCGGCGCGGTCGATGGCGGACGTGGGGACGCTGCGCGAGGAAGACGGTGTGCGGCGCGCAGGCGCCCGGAGCTTCACCCTGCGCGACTCGGTGTGGGTGGACGCGCGCCCGGCGGCGAGTGGAGCACGCACGGTGTCGGTGATCGCGTTCTCGCCGGCGTACTTCGCACTGATCGATCGCATCCCCGAACTGCGCGAAGCGTTCGCGCTGGGCGAGAAGGTGCAGGTGCATGCGCGCGCCGTGACGCTGCGCCTCGCCGCGGATGGTGTGAAGTCGCTCGACGCGGCCGCGTTGGCCGCCATCACCCGCGACTGGTAGTCGAGGTTCTATCGCCGTGGACCAGGCCGAACGTCTCTTCCGTGAGTATCACCCCACGCTCGTGCGGTATCTCACCCGTCGGTTGGGTGACCGCGATTGGGCGGAGGAGATCGCGCAGGAGACGTTCGTCCGAGCCCTGCGGCAGGAGACCATCGTGAACGAACGCTCATGGGTCTTCGCAGTAGCGCACAACCTGGTGCGCGACGACGCACGGCGCGATGCGCGCAATCGACGGCACCTGGAGTTGCTCGCCGCAGAAGAGCGTGAAGCACATGTGCCGGACGTGGAGTCGACGCTGGAAGCCGCACAAGAACGCGCGCGTGAGCGTAGCGCCGCGCGGAAAGCGCTCGACTCGCTGAGCGAGAAGGACCGTCAAGCCTTGTTGCTGAAGGAAGAAGGGTTGGACTACGGCGAGATCGCAGCGATCCTGGAGATCGAGAAGAGTTCGGTGGGCACGACACTGTCGCGAGCGCGCAAGCGACTCGCCGAGGCATATGAGGCGCAGCAGGACGTGCGCCGCGGAGGGTCGCATGTCGCATCCTGATGAAGGTCTGATCCATGCGTGGCTCGACGGTGAGCTCGACGCCGAGGAAGCTGCGCGGGTCGAGCGGTTGGTGGCTGACGACAAGGCCTGGGCGGCTGCGGCGGCGGAAGCCCGCGGTCTGATCGCTGCGAGCGCTCGCATCCTGTCGCATCTCGACTCGGTGCCGGGCGATGTGGTGCCGAAGGATGCGAAGGCGGGTGGTGCCGTGGGCGGTGGCCATTCGAGTGCGTCGACACAGCAAGTCGCCGCGCGACCGAACAAGGGCTTCACGGTGAGGCCGTGGATGAAACTCGCGGCGGGACTCGTCTTGGTGGCGGGCGTGGGTTACGCAGCGCGAAGTGCCTTCACCGGTGCGTCGTCGGCACCGATGGTCGCGTCGTCGGAAGAGGCCGAGAGGGCTGCGGGACCCAGCGATGCAGCGCGAGCGTCATTGGGGCGCGCGGCGGCAGATGTCGCAGCGCCCGCGCCGATCGCGCAGGGAGTGGCGGGCGCATCAGGAGATGCGCCGGTCGCCAGCTCTTCGCCCGCACCGACGGCGACAGCGCCGACTACCCAAACCACCGCCGCGAAGTCAGCAGTGCCCACCAACGCGGACGCGGCGCTCGCGGCCGGAGCCGCAGCGGTTACACCGGACTCGATCACAACACTCGGGCGCGCGGTCGCAGAGGCGAAAGCCGCACAGGCTGCAGGGCGGCTCGACGCGTCGAACGCTGTGGTGATGGCGGCCCCCGCCGCGCCCGCCGCGCCCGCCGCGCCCGCCGCGCCCGCTGCGCTCGAAGCGCGCCGCGCTGAGTCCGACCGCGCCGCGCCGCGTGAGCCGTCTCGAGACGCGTCCCGTGAAGTCGGTGCTTCGGCCGCGAGCGGACTCCGTATGCGCACCAATATGGCGGCGCTCACCGACGCGTCCACGCGCCTCACGGGGTGCTGGCGCACTACCGGTGCGGCAGCAGCGGACTCGCTCCTCGTGAATCCGGTGGTGCTCCGCTCCTTGGGTGACACCATCGCGATCGCGATCAACGCCAAATCGGACGAGGCGCTCGTACGCGTGCAGAGCAGCACCCTCTACACCGGTACGGTGGTCGAGGCGAACGGTCGGCGCACGGCGTTCAGCATGGCGCGCGTGGTGTGTCCTATCCGACCGTAGCGCACTGCCTTCGTCCGGGAACGACGGGACGCCCGTTCAGGATGTCGGCGCCTCCGCGAGCACCTCGTCGGGCTTCTCACGGAGCGCGCGAAGCACGGTGCTCCCTGCCGCGAGCGCTCCCAAGAGCAAGTACAGATAGAACGTATAGAAACGCCACCAGAGCAACGCCCCGCCGAGCACACTCGTCGTGAGCACTGCGGCGAACGCAAGCTTGAACGAGAACTCCACCGCGCCGCCACCGGCGGGTGCCGGGGCGATGGAGCTGCCGAACATCAGCACCAAGGACCACACGACGAGCGGCGCCATGGGCGTTCCGGGCTGAAGTCCCGCGACGAGTGCGACGAGCACGAAGGTCCGCGCGAAGACATGGACCAGTGACGCGAGTGTGGCGGCAGCGAGTGCGCGCAGGCTTGCCTGACGGAGCTGACCCATCGTCCGGCGGAGTGCCTTGAGCGCACGCTGTACCCGTCGCCATGCCCCAGCGTTGAAGCCGAGCCGCCGTGCGAGCGCAGGAGGTTTCCCGCGGGAATGATGGATGGCGAGGAACCATCCGCCCACGCCTGCACCACCCACCAGTGCGGCCCACGCGCCGATCACTCCCATGAGCAGTCCGATCATCCCGCCGGCTTCGCGGAACAGCAGCGTGAGTAACACGCAGGCGATGATCAACGATACGAGTTCGAGGAAAAGCTCGATGAACAGAACCAAGATGATGGCTGCGGCCGGCCAGCCCGCCTCGGCCATGATGAGATACCGGGCCGGCTCCGCGCCTGAGCGGCTCGGTGTGATCCCGCCCGCGAAGTCACCGCCGAGGATCACACGCGTCGCTGTGCCCAGCGGCAGCCGTAAGCCGACGGCGCTCGCGCTCCATTTGAGCTTGAGACTACGCGCGAGGATCTCCACGCCCACCACGCCGAGTGCCGCGAGATGCGCCCACCACGGAAGAAGCGGGGGAGCGCCTCCTCGCGCCCACCCGCTCCAGACGATCCATCCCGAGATCCCGAGCGTCGCGGCGAAGGAGAGTATGACGACCCACCACCGCCGCGTGCTCATCGACACGTGTCTGCTTGTGTGCGGCGCAGTACGCGTCGTGCGGTGGTCACTTCGGCTCGACCGACCAGATCTCGACGCGATTGCTCATGAAGAGCGGCACCGCGATCAGGTTGCGCGCTGCGTCGTAACCGAGATCGGCGGGCGCAGGCAGTCCCTTGCGCAGCGTGGTCGACTGGCCGTTGTTGAAAACGGTGAGTGAGGAGTCTGCCCAGCTCGAGTAGATCGCGCGTCCGTCCGTGAGGATTACGAGGCCGTCGCCGCCGCCCGGTCCGCTGCCGATCACCGTCGTCTCCTTCGCCCCCGGCACCCACGAGAAGACGCTAGGCGAGTTGAAGCCGACGATCATCCACGCATTGCGCGCGGCGTCCCACGTGATGCCGTTGGCTGCGGACTCCTTCGGCAACACCACCGCTTCACTCGCCGCGCGATTGCGCACGACGAACACGCGGCTCTTGCCCGGATGCGACACCGAGCCGTCCGCACCGAACGCGATGCCAGAGTCGGTGATGTAGATCGCGCCGTCGTTGCCGACCGCGACGTCGTTGAGGAACGTGGCTTTCATCGGAGAGAGGTCGATCGAGACGACCTCGGTGCCGGAGGTCACGTTGAAGCCGCGCACGGCGTCGATGTCCGCGACCCAGAGTGTATCGCCCTGCAGGGCCATGCCTTTCGGCGCGTGCAGTGTGACGTCGGCGTCACCGCCGTTGATGAACGGCAGCGAGTCGATCTTCTGGCCGTCGGGTCCGACGCGGAGGATGTAGCCGTTGTCATCCTTCTGCGGCGGGTTGCCGTTGATGTTGGAGATGTACCAGACCTGACGGGTCACGTCCCAGAGGACGGACTCCGGTGTCTGCAGGCCTTCGGCGATCACGGCGACGGGTATGTTCGGATCGCGAACGGCGGGCGTCGCGGCAACGTCGGCCGCAGCCTCCTTACCGGCGTCGGCGCCGCCGCAGGCGGCGATGGTCAGGCTGAACAGCGCCGAGGCGCGGCGCGTAAACGCATGCGAGTGGTTCGACATCGATCGATTCTCCGGAAGAGCTGGGGAGTGGAATCTAGCAACGAGTCAACCCGTTTCGGGGCTGCTCCGTGCCTGCCGGCGGCTGTTCTATAAGAGGCGGGCTTGCGTCGCGCGGCCGGGAGGGCGAACGTCGCATGCTGGGGCGCGAGGGTCGACCCCGGTGCAGACATTGTGATAGTGCTGGTGTGCGTTGCATACATGTAAGTCGGTGCCACCCCACCCCCGAGGAGGTCGCGTTCGTGTCCGTCCGCTCCCTGATGACCCGCTCTGCACTCGCCGCGCTCGTGCTGCTGCCCGCCGCACTGACCGCGCAGCCGGTGCAACCCACCGCGCTCAACGGACTGCGTTGGCGTGAACTCGGCCCCGCGCGCGGCGGCCGTTCCGTCGCCGTCGCTGGCTCTACGAGCCGCACACTCGAATACTGGATGGGCACCACCGGTGGAGGCGTGTGGAAGACCACCGATGGCGGCACCAACTGGCAGCCCATGACCGATCGCTACTTCGGCGGCACCATCGGTGCGATCGGAGTGGCGGAATCGAACCCCGACATCGTGTACGTGGGCGGTGGTGAGACGCACATCCGCGGCAATACCTCGCACGGCGACGGGCTCTGGAAGACCACCGACGCCGGCCGCACGTGGACGCTGATGGGGCTGAAGGAAACGCGACACATCGCGCGCATCCGCGTGCATCCCACCAACCCAGACATCGTGTACGTCGGCGCGCTGGGTCACGCGTTCGGACCGAACCCGGAGCGTGGCGTCTTCAAGACGATCGACGGCGGCAAGACCTGGAACCGCATCCTCTTCCGCAATGATTCCACGGGCATCTCTGATCTCGTGATGGATCCGAGCGATCCGAACATCCTGTACGCGGCGTTCTGGCACGCATACCGCACGCCGTGGTCGCTGAACTCGGGTGGACCGGGCGGCGGACTGATGAAGACCACCGATGGTGGCGCGACCTGGCGCGAACTCAGCGGCAACGCCGGACTGCCGCGCGGCGTGTGGGGCAAGGTCGGCATCGCGGTGTCGCCGGCCAAAACGAGCCGCGTGTGGGCGATCATCGAGAACGATTCGGGTGGCGTGTACCGCTCCGATGACGCGGGCGCGACCTGGCAGTACATCAACAAGGACCGCAATCTCCGCCAGCGCGCGTGGTACTACTCGAAGATCTTCGCCGATCCCAAGGACACGAACGTGGTGTACGGGTTGAACGTGAACTTCTTCCGCTCCACCGACGGAGGCCGCACGTTCCGTCAGACCATCCAGGTGCCGCACGGCGACAACCACGACATGTGGATCGCGCCGAACGACCCGATGCGCATGATCGAAGCCAACGACGGCGGCGCGAATGTGAGCTTCAACGGCGGCCAGACGTGGAGCGAACAGGATTTCGCCACGGCGCAGATGTATCACGTCTCCACCTCGAACCATTTCCCGTACTGGGTGTGTGGCGCGCAGCAGGACAACTCCACCCTCTGTGGACCGAGCCGAAAGCCCGGAAATATCAGTATCGGTGACTGGGAGTCGGCCGGCGGCGGCGAGTCAGGCTACGTGACGCCGCATCCGACCGACCCGGACATCATCTTTGCCGGCAGCTACTCGGGCTATCTGTCGCGCAAGGACATGCGCACCGGCCTGACGCGGAACATCAACGCCTGGCCGATGAATCCGATGGGTCACTCCTCGGAGGACATCAAGTACAAGTTCCAATGGACGTTCCCGATCGTGATCTCGATGCACGATCCGAAGGTCCTGTATGCCGGCGGCAGCCATCTCTTCCGCTCCACCAACGAGGGTCACTCCTTCGACATCATCTCGCCGGCGTTGGCGCGAAACGATCCGCGCACGCTCGGTCCGTCCGGCGGCCCGATCACGAAGGACCAGACGGGTGTCGAGACCTACGGCACGATCTTCACGCTCGCCGAGTCGTTCCAGTCGAAAGACGTGTTGTGGGTGGGCACCGATGACGGCTGGGTGCAACTCACGCGCGATGGTGGCAAGTCGTGGAAGAACGTCACCCCCCAGGGGCTCGGCGACTTCACGCGCATCTCGATGATCGAGGCTTCGCACTATCAGGAAGGGACGGCATACCTCGCCGGCAATCGTTTCCAGATGGATGACTTCTCGCCGCATCTCTGGAAGACCACGGACTACGGCGCGACGTGGACGAAGATCACCAACGGGATCCCGGCTGACGAGTTCACGCGCGTGATCCGCGAGGACCCGGAACGGCGAGGCATGCTGTACGCCGGCACGGAGCGCGGCGTGTTCGTGTCGTTCGACGACGGTGCGAACTGGCAGCGCTTGCAGCGTAACCTGCCGCCGGTGCCGGTGCATGATCTCGTGATCAAGGATGGCGATCTCATTGCAGGCACGCACGGCCGTTCGTTCTGGGTGATGGACGATCTCTCGGCGCTCCGGCAGATGACGCCGGCGCTGCTGGCCAAGTCGTCGCATCTCTTCACGCCGCGCGACACGTATCGCATCGAGTGGGGCGGCGGATTCGGTGGTGGCGGTGGTGGCGGTGGTGGCGGCGCGGCAGCCGCTCTCTCACGGCCTGGGCAGAATCCGTCGGCCGGTGTGGTGGTCTACTATCATCTCGCGCAGGCGAATCAGTCGGTGAAGTTCGAGTTCGTCGCACCTGATGGAAAGGTCATCAAGAGCTACGAGACTGCAGACTCGGCGGCGCTCGCGGCGCAGCGCGCGGCGGCGGCAGCAGCGCCCGGTACAGGTGGAGCGGGTGGTGGAGGCGGTTTCGCTGGGTTCGGTGTGCAGCGTCCGTCGAACGCGGTGGGGCTCAACCAGTTCGCCTGGGACATGCGCTACCCCGATGCGAGCACCTTCACCGGGATGATCATGTGGGCAGCCGGCACGCGTGGCCCGATGGCACCAGCGGGTACGTATACCGTGCGCATGACCGTGGGTGGGACGACCATGCACAGCACCGAGTTCAAGCTCGTGAACGACCCCCGCACCACGGCGACGGCGGCGGACCTCGTCGCGCAGTTCGAGTTCCTCATCCAGATCCGCGACAAGACCACCGAGGCCAACGATGCGGTGAAGATGATCCGCAATGTGAAGGCGCAGCTCGAGGACCGCGTGGCGAAAGCTCCGCGTCTCAAGCGCAGCGCCGATGCGCTCGCGGCGGCATTGTCCGCAGTGGAGCAGGAGATCTATCAGGTGAAGAATCAGAGCGGCCAGGATCCGCTCAACTACCCGATCAAGCTCAACAACAAGATCGCGGCGTTGTCCGGTGTGGTAGGCTCGGGCCCGTACGCACCGACGGTTCAGGCGCAGACGGTGTTCACGGAACTCGTGCAGCTGCTGGACGTGCAGACCAAGCAGATGCAGAAGTTGTTCAAGGAGGACCTTGAGCGCTTCAACAACCAGGCGAAACAGGCCGGTGTGGACGTGATCGTGCCCAAGGCGGAGGAGCCGACGCCGGCGCGTCCGGTCGTGACGGCGGACGACGACATGTCCGTCGCCGCGGATGATCGTACCACGCCGAGCACCGAGGATCGCGCGGCGTGATCGTTCGTCCGGCGCGACCGCAGGATCACGCTGGGGTGCTCGCGATGAACAACGCCGCGACCCCCAACGTGAATGCGCTGGCACAGCACGAGTTCGATTGGATCGTCGAGCGGGCCATGTACTTCAAGGTGGCAGACGACGACGAGGGGATCGCGGGGTTCGTGATCTGTGTCCCCTCGGGGCTCGACTATTGGAGCCAGAACTATCGGTGGTTCACGGCGCGGTTCAATGAGTTCTTGTACTTGGACCGTGTCGTGGTCGCTGAGCGCACCCGCGGGAAGGGTGTTGGCAGCCTTCTATATGAGGATATGCACGCGACGGTGAAGGGCGGGTGGCCGCGCGTGACACTGGAGGTGAACCTGCAACCGCCCAACCCCGGCTCGGTACGATTCCACGAGCGACTCGGCTATGTGCCGGTGGGGGTGCGGGAGTACGACGAGGGACGGGGGGTGGTGCAGATGTATGAGAGGCAGGTGTGAGGGGGTGAGGAGGCCGTCCGTTCGGGCGGCCTTTCTTGCATCGCGCCCAGTCGTCCGTTCCCGCATCGCCGCGGCTTACACCTCCAACCTCACCCCTGCAGTTCCGGCACTGTCTTTCCGTCCACCGCCATGCCCATCGCATGGTAGCCCTTGTCGACGTAGAGCGTCGTGCCGGTGACGCCGCTGGCGAGCGGCGAGCAGAGGAACGTCGTGGCGGCCCCGACTTCGGCGGCGTCGAGGGCCTGGGGGAGTGCACTGTTGGCTTCGCAGTACTTCACCATCGCGCCGATGATGCCGATCGCACTCGCCGCGCGCGACGCGTAGGGGCCGGCACTCACCGTGTTCACGCGAGCGCCCCACTTGCGACCCGCCTCGAAGGCGAGCACGCGCGTGTCGCTCTCAAGCGCCGCTTTTGCTGAACTCATGCCGCCGCCGTATCCCGGGATCGCGCGTTCGCTCGCCATGTAGGTGAGTGAGGCGACTGCGGCGTTGGGTCGGAACAAGGGACCCAAGTGCTGCATCAGACCGATGAGTGAATAGGCACTGGTCCCGATCGCGGCGAGGTAGCCTGCGCGCGAGACCTCGAGCAGTGATTTCTTCACCTCGGGGCCGTTGGCGAGCGAGTGCACGAGGATGTCGAGCGAGTGCTCGCCGAAGTCGGCGCGCATGCGCGCCGCCAAGCCCGCGATGGAGAAGTCACCGGTGTCCTTGTAGCGCTTGTTCTCGCGGATATCCGCCGGTGCTTGCTCGAGCATGTCGAATGCGGCATCGAGCGGATAGATCCTCTCGAACGAAAGGAGCGACCCGTCAGCGAGTTTGCGGGAGTCGTCGATCTTCCCACGCTCGAGGAGGTTGAGGAAGATATTGAGCGCAGGCGGCCAGGTCGCGACGCAGACGGTCGCGCCGGCTTCGATGAGGTGCTTGGCGATAGCCCAGCCGAAGCCGTTGTCGTCTGCGACGCCGGCGACGAGGGCGCGCTTGCCTCTGAGGTCGATGGGGAGCATGGCGTGATATGCGCTTACGGGAGGGTGGAATCAAGGGTAAAGGCCGGAATCAGCACAAACGGGGAGTAAATCGCTCCCTCTGCCATCGGATGTTGACGTGACTTGTACTTAAGTCGTATGATTGGCCCCCCGGCGTGAACCGCTGGGACGTGTGCAGCTCGCGGGCGCCGCGCACCGCCCAACGATCCCCATTTCCCGGTACACCACAAAATGAATCATCGAGTCCTCCGGCTGCTCTTGGGCCTGCTCTTCATCGCCGCACCAGCGATGGCACAGGGGCAGAACGTCACCGGCAAGGTGACGTCCGAGCAGGGCACGGCACTCGCCGGCGTGCAGATCCTCGTGAAAGGCACCACGACGGGTGCGGTCACGAACGACGCGGGTAACTACACGGTGCGTGCGACGCAGGGTCAGGTACTCGTCTTCCGCCACATCGGGCATGCGATGGCGGAGCGGACGGTCGGGACCGAGACGGTGATCAACGTCTCGCTCCGACGCATCGCGACGCAGCTCGATGCGACGGTGGTGACGGCGCTCGGTCTGACCTCCCAGCAGCGGTCGGTCGGCACGGCGACCCAGACCGTGGACGGCCCGGCGATCGCGCAGACCGGCCGTGAGAACTTCATCAATGCATTGCAGGGTCGTGTGGCCGGTGTGGAAGTGACCAGCTCGTCCGGCGTGCCGGGTGCGTCGGCCTCCATCACGATCCGCGGTGTGAGCTCCATCTCGAGCTCCAACCAGCCGCTCATGGTCGTCGATGGGCTCCCCATCGACAACAAGACCTTCAATACGCAGTCGCTCGCGTCGGACATCCCGGGCGGCACGACGGCGTTCTCCAACCGCGGTGTCGACTTCACCAACCGGTCGGCGGACATCAATCCTGAGGATATCGAGTCGCTGGTGGTGCTGAAGGGTCCCGAAGCGTCCGCGCTTTACGGTATCGAAGCGGCGAACGGCGCCATTGTCATCACGACCAAGCGCGGCCGCGCCGGTCAGGGCGGATTCGAGTACAGCAACAGCTTCCGTCTTGATCAGACGCGCACCAGCCCGACGGTGCAGCGCACCTACGGCCCGACGACGACGTCGGGCGGATCGATCGGATCGTTCGAGTACTTCGGCACGCCGTACGCCGACACGACGACGTTCTTCAACAATGTCGACGGCTTCTTCCGCACGGCGGTCACGGCGCGTCACAATCTGTCGTTCAGCGGTGCGGCAACGGACAATCGGCTCAACTATCGTCTCGCGCTCTCGTCCGACCGCAATCAGGGTGTCATCCCGGGCGCGGACTACAGCCGCACCAATCTGACCGGCGCTACGCAGCTGCAGGTCAACGACTGGATGCGCACCGACCTCTCGATGGCGTACTCGTACACGGATAACGATCAGGCGTGGAAGGGCGCTGGCGGACCGCTGATCGGACTGCTGCTCTGGCCGCAGACGGACGACGCGAAGGACTTCCTGACCCCGGCCGGGACGCGTCGCCGCATCACGACGCTCGCGACGAGCGCCGCGGAAGTGGACAATCCGTACTTCAACGTGGCGAAGAACCTCAACAACACGAAGAACGGTCGCTTGATCACCAATCTTGGGTTCGTCTTCACGCCAGTGAAGTGGGGGTCGTTGAAGACGAACCTTGGCATCGACAGCTATACGTTCGAGAATACGCTGCTCCGGCACCCGGAGAGCGCCTTCGCGTCGAATGTGAACGGCATCCTCGATGTGGCGAACGATGTAGTGCGCAACATCAATTCGCAGACCATCCTCAACATCAATCGGTACGAGCTCACCGGCGATATTGGCGTCACCGGCTTCCTAGGCAACGCGATCAAGGATGAGAAGTCCGTCGTCAACGGCTCGCGCGGCGAGAACTTCCTCGACAACGACTTCGTCTCCGTCAACAACACCCTGTCGCGGACCAATCGCTCCATCATCACCCAGCGGCGCTCGGTGAGCCTCTTCGGCTCGGCGACGTTCGACTACAAGGACTACCTCTACCTCAACGTCACCGGTCGCAACGACTGGACGTCGACCATCCCGACCGATCGCAACTCGTTCTTCTACCCATCGGTCAACGCCAGCTTCATCTTCTCGGATGCGTTCCCCTCTGTGGCGAAGTACGTGACCGGCAAGGTGCGCGCCGGCTACGCCGAAGTCGGCAAGGATGCCCGTCCGTATGCCTTCCGTCCGGCGCTCGAGTTCAAGTCGACGTCCTATGGCGGTTACGGCTACGGCTTCACGGGCCCGAACGTCAATCTCAGCCCGGAGTTCGCGCGGTCGTATGAGTTCGGCGCCGAACTCGGCTTCCTCGAGGATCGGTTGGGGCTCGACGTCACCGTGTACCGCAAGCAGACGAAGGATCAGATCGTCAATGACATCCGCGGTTCGTACGGCACGGGCTTCATCCTGTTCAACCTGAACGGCGCCGTGACCCGCAACACCGGGTTGGAGCTCACCCTTCGTGGGACTCCGGTGGTGCGACAGGACTTCTCGTGGGATGTGCTCGTCAACTTCGATCGCGCCCGCGGCAAGGTCCTTGAGCTGCCGAACGCCCTGCCGGAGTCGTACGTCTCCGACACCTGGCTCTACGGCAACGTGCGCAACGGCACGGCAGCCGGCCTCTCGACCCGCTCGCTCACCGGACTCTTCTATCTGCGGAACAACGAGGGCGAGATCCTCATCGACCCGTCGAACGGCTTGCCGATCCGATCGGCGTCGTTCATCGACGCGGGATACGACCGGCAGCCGGACTTCACGGTCGGCCTCACGAATACGCTCACGTACAAGAAGTTCTCGCTCAACTTCCTGCTCGACTTCCGCGTGGGTGGCGACATCCTGAACGCGACCGAACACTTCCTCACCTCGCGCGGTCTCAGTGAGCGGACGTTGGACCGCGAGACCCCGCGGGTGATCCCGGGTGTGCTGCGCGACGGGCGCGAGAACACGGCGACCCCGACCCGCAACAATATCGTCGTCATCCCGGCGGTGCAGACCGGGTTCTACTCGAGCATCAGCGAGGAGCTGTTCATCGAGAAGGACATCAACTGGATGCGCCTGAAGGACGTCACGCTGCGGTACGAACTTCCGGGGGCGTGGCTCAAGGCGCGCACCGCGAGTGTCTTCGTGACGGGGACGGACCTCTTCGTCATCACCAACTATTCGGGGCTCGATCCGATCGTGAACGGCAACAGTGCCGCCGTCGGTGGCTCGGGTGGTCAAGGCATCGACTACGGCAACTTCCCGATCCCCCGCGGATTCGCCTTCGGACTCAAGGTGGGCTTCTAACCATGACTTCTCTCCTCTCGCAGACTCAGCGACCGATGCGTGTCCTCCGTCGTGCCATCCTCGCCACCGGCCTGCTCGTGACGACCGCAGCGTGCGAAGACTTCCTCGATGTGAACACCAATCCCAACGGTCCCGAGACCGTGTCGGCGAACCTGTACCTGGCTCCGATGCTGCACTGGATGGCGACGTCGCCGCAGTTCGACGGCCGGTTCGTCGGGCGCTACACGCAGCAGTTCTTCTTCACCGCGACGACCATCAGCACCTGGGACCGGATGGGCTACGATCCCTCGAGCGACAACGGGGGCCAGCAATGGCGTGACGTGTATACCACGTTCGGACAGAATCTGGTCGACATGATGAACAAGTCGCGCACCGAGGAGCGGTGGGACCTGCTCGGCGTGGGACACGTCCTCAAGGCGTGGGGCTGGCAGGTGCTCGCGGATATGCACGGCGAGATCATCGTGCGTGAGGCGATCAACCCCGCCACGTTCAGTTTCAACTACGACACACAGGAGTACGCGTACCAGGCCGTCCGGGCGCACCTGGACACGGCCATCACACTGCTGCAGCGCACCGATGGTGCCGTCGACGCGGTGTACCTGGGGCGCACCGATCGCGTCTACAACGGCGACCGGACGAAGTGGCTCAAGTTCGCCAACGGACTACTGGCGATCCATCTGAACCACTACTCAAACAAGTCGACCTACGATGCTGCCGCGGTGATCGCTGCCGTCGACGCGTCGTTCATCGGCAACGCGGATGATGCGTTGCTCGCGTATCCGGGCCTGGTCAACGACGACATCAACTTTCTCGGACGCACGCGTGGCAACTTCAACACGGCGCGCCAGACCAACTTCGTGCTCGGGTTGATGAACGGAACCGTGTTCGGTGGCGTCGTCGATCCGCGCATGAGCCGCATGCTCGCGCCGTCGCCTGACGGGGTGTACCGTGGCCTCGACATCAACGTCGCGAACTTCGGTGCCCTCACCGCCACACAGCAGCCGAACAACTTCTACGGATACGCGGGCGCAGGCGGCACGAACCTCCCCGGTCGCTATCTCTGGACGAACCGCGCGCGCATGCCAATCATGACGTACGCGCAGTTGCAGTTCGTCAAGGCCGAGGCGGCGTATCGTTCAGGCAATCTGCCGCTCGCCTTGAGTGCGTACACGAACGGCGTCGCGTCGCACATCGACTTCGTGAACGCCCGCAACCTCGATGACGGGCAGTCACCGACGCAGATCTCGGGTGCAGAGCGGACGGCGTTTCTGGCCGCACCGTCGATCATCCCGGCCACGGCGGCGGGCATGTCGCTCACGAGGATCATGTCCCAGAAGTACATCGCGCAGTGGGCGTGGGGACACAATGAGATCTGGATGGACATGCGTCGCTTCAACTACACCGCTGTGGATCCGGCGAGTGGGCAGCAGGTGTTCCCGGGCTTCACGCCGCCGGTCGTGCTCTATCCGGACAATGGTGGGGCGATCGTCCAGCGCATGCGCCCCCGCTTCAACTCCGAGTATGTGTGGAATCGCCCGGGTCTCGACGCCATCGGCGGACTCGCGCTGAACTACCACACCGTGCCGCTCTGGATCACCCAACCGTAACCCATCCATGACTCGTTATCGCGCCCTCGCGGCACTGCTCCTGACGGTCATCTTCTCGGCCTGCGAGAAGAATGCGGTTCAGGATATCACCGCACCGGAACCCGGTGCGCGCATCAAGTTCTTCAACTTCGGCGTCAATGCGCCGTCGGTGAACTTCTACGCCGGCTCCGCCAAGATGACGGCGACCGTTTCGACGACCGGTGTCGAGGCGGTCACCGGCGTCAGTTATGGCGCGGTCAGCGCCAGCGGGTTCTACAGCGGCCTCGAACCCGGCGCCTACGACCTCACCGGCCGGATTGCCGCCACGGTCGACAAGGATCTGGTCATCGCCACACTCCCGGCCACGGTCGAGGACGGCAAGAGCTATTCGTTCTACCTCAGCGGCTTCTATGACGCCGTGGCGAAGACCTCGGCCAGCTTCATCGTCGAGGATGACTTTCCGGACGCGTTCGACTTCACGGTCGCGCAGGTCCGCTTCGTTCACGCCATCTCCAACGCCGCGCCCATGTCGCTCATCGTGACCAACACCACGACGAACGAGGTGGACACGCTCGGCACCGCGGCGATCGCGTATCAGACGGCGGGACCGTTCGTGTCGCTCCCGCCCGGTCGCTACAACCTGGCCACGCGTTACGTCGCCGGCGTGTCCAACATCATCACCCGTACCAACGTCGACTTCGTTGGCGGTCGCACCTACACGATCGGCGCGCGAGGGGACATCACCGTGGTCTCCACCACGGCGACCAACCGGCCGTTCCTCGACAACACCGCGAACCGCTGACGCTCTAGTCCTGCAGTGAACGAACGAGCCCTCGGCACTGTGCCGAGGGCTCGTTCACATTTCGCGTTCGTGTGCCGCGTGCACGCGCAACGTGCACGCGCAACGCGCTACGCGCTCGCCACCTGCGCACACTCGGCGAGCACCGCACCCGCCACGAACAACGCGTCTTCGTCAGGATCGAACCGTGGCGTATGCACCCCGGACCGGCTCCGCCCCTCGCGCCACGTCCCCACCCGCATGAAGCAGCCGTCCATCCGTTCGAGGTAGAACGCGAAGTCCTCACCGCCCATGTTGGCGGTCGCCAACGAGGACAAGGCTTGCTCACTGAGAACCTGACGCACCGCCGACTGTGCCCACGCTGCACCCTGCGGCGTGTTCACCAACGGTGGCGTGCCCTCGCTCAGCGTCACCGTGGCGGTAAGCCGATGGGCCGCCGCGACCGCATGCGCCAAACGCGTGAGCTCGTCGCAGAGCAACGCGCGCGCAGAGGGCACGGTGGCGCGGATCGTCCCCGCACACCGCGCAGACTCGGGGATCACGTTCGCCGCTATCCCCGCCTGAACGACACCCACGGTCACCACCCCAGGCAACGCAGGGTCGAGACGGCGTGACACCAACGTCTGCGCGGCCAGGATGAAATCTCCGAGCCCGATGACCGGATCGAGAGTGTCGTGCGGGCGCGCACCGTGTCCGCCACGCCCGTGGAAGACGATCTCGAACGTGTCGGTGCTCGCGGCGAGTGGGCCGGGTGTCGCGACCACCTCACCCACGCTGAAGCGCCAGTCGACATGCGCGCCGAAAATCGCGCGTACGCCGTCGAGCGCGCCGCTCTCGAGCACCTTGGGAGCACCCATGCCCACCTCTTCAGCGGGCTGCAGGATGAGTCGGACTTCGCCCGGACTCCGACGGCGACGCAGGAGCATGCCCGCCGCGACGGCCCAGGTGGCGTGCATGTCATGCCCGCACGCGTGCATCCTGCCCGGATGCGTAGACGCGAACGGAAGTCCGGTCTCCTCCGTGATCGGCAGCGCGTCGATGTCACCGCGCAACGCGATGATCGGCGCCCCGGGGGTGGTGCCGGGGATCGTCGCTACGAGCCCTGTGTCTGCGATCGCGCGCACGTCGGTGATGCCCGCGCCTTCGAGTGCGGTCCGAAGCGTGGACTGCGTGGTGCGCTCCTGCCATGAGAGCTCGGGATTCGCATGAAGCGTGCGTCGGAGCGTGAGCAACGCCGCGCGCTCGTCGGCAGTGAACTGCGCGATCGCCGCCTGCACCCGCGACTCGCGCATCGTGGTGCGCGCCTCGTGCTGGCTCACGCGCGGAGTTCCTCCGTACGCACCGTGAGTGATTCGATGCGGGCGCGGTCGACCTCCACTCCGATGCCCGGACGCTCGAGCGGCACCCGCACCATGCCCCTCGCGTCCATCGTCCACTCCGGCGATACCACATCCTGGGCCCAGTAGCGCGCACTGGGCGAGAGATCGCCCGGCAGCGTGAAGTTGGGCAGTGACGCGAGCGCCACGTTGTACGCACGGCCGATCCCGCTCTCCAGCATGCCACCGCACCACACCGGAATACCGACCGACTCGCAGTAGTCGTGGATGGCGATCGATGGCGCGAACCCGCCCACGCGTCCGGGCTTGAGGTTGATGATGCGACCCGCGCCGAGTGTGACCATGTCCTGCGCGCGTTCGAGCGACGTGATCGACTCGTCGAGGCAGAGCGGCGTGCGCAGCTTCCGCTGCAACTCGGCGTGGCGCACGATGTCGTCGTGCGCGAGCGGTTGCTCGATCATCATGAGGTTCAGGTCGTCGAGCGCGATGAGGCGATCCGTGTCGGCGAGCGTGTACGCGTTGTTCGCGTCCGCCATGAGATGTGCGTCGTGTCCCACCGCTTCGCGCACTGCGCCCACCCAGTCCACATCGCGCCCCGGCGCGATCTTGATCTTCACCTTCTGATAACCCGCCGCCAACGCTTCGGTCGCCTTGGCGATGAGCGTGTGCACGTTGCGCTGGATGCCGAGCGAGATGCCGGTGGCGATGTGCTCGCGCGTGCCACCGATCAGCCGGGCGATGGGCAGCTTCGCCTGTTCCGCAGCGATGCCCCAGCACCCCATCTCCAGTGCGGCCTTGGCCATGTTGTGCCCACGCACGTCCTGGTCGAGGATCCCGTAGACATCGCCGGGGCCGTCGACGCTGCGCCCGAGGAGTCGCGGCGCGAGCACGCGCACGATGGTCGGCCACGCGGTGTCGAGCGTCTCGGACGAGTAGTTGGGGAGATCATCGACGACGCTCTCCGCCCACGTGTGGGCGCCGTCCTTGTCGAACAGCTCGAGCAGGAGGATGCGGCGTTCCCGCATCTCGCCCGAGGAGATGCGGAAGGGTTCGCGGAGCGGGAGCTGGATCTCGCGCAGGATGATGCGGTCGAGCGTGATCATTTGATGAGCAGGTAAGTGCCACCGGTGGCGTCGGCGACGAAACCGCGCACGTGATAACCGTTCGGCAGATAATGTGTGAACGCGCGGCGAGTGGCGAACCGCCAGCGGCGCGCAACGGCGAGGTCCTGCGCGGCCAACGCCGTGATGTCGCGTGGCACACGGACGCCGACCGCCGGCGCATCCACGAGCGGGCCTTCAAGAGCGTCAGGGCCCACCGCCAACGGGAGTACGTCGGGGAGTGCATCGAGCGGTTTGGCTGCTGCGGCCGGATCGACGGCCCACGTGATCACGAAGCGGTCGGTGGGCATGTCGCCCTGCAGCGGCGAGTTGGTCGCGTCACCGTACATCGCGACCACATACTCATCCACGCGAGCACCCATGCGATTGAGATTCAAGTACGCGTTGCGCGCGACGAGCGGGTCGTAGGTCCAATAGATGGTGTGGATCCCGCGCTGCCGGCAGTGATCGCGCTGATACTCCTTCAGCCGCTCGCCCAAATGCATGCCCTGCGCTTCCGGGTGCACTGCCAGCATGTCGGACCAGTGGATCAGCTTGCCGTCCTTGAGTCCGGTGACGCCGAACACGAAGCCGAGCAAGGTGCCATCGTCAGCGAACGCCCCGGCGGTCACGCCGCCGGTCTTCTGGGCCACCAACAGCATCGCGGCAGGGACCTTCTCGGTGAACCCACGACCCCACGTCAGTTCCTGGAGCTCGACGCAGGCGGCACGGTCGGCGTGGGAGGCGAAATCGCGGATCACGGAGGGGCAGCCGGGCGTAGGGAGAGGGGAGATGCGAGCGCAGGCGTCGCCGCTCTGGACTTCCGCTGCTAAACTACTTGTTGTGTACATGATTCGCTCGTCCGCGCGGATCCGCGTCGCTGCGACCGCACTCTCGCTGTGCTGGCTCGGCGCTGCTTTCGCGTTGGCTCTCACGCCGACGCGCACGCTGGCGCAGGGGACGGCGACCGCTGCCACCGGCGCCTCCTCCGACTCCACGATCTACACACGGGAGCCGGTGGTCAGCCGCCGCGATCTCGGCTACCTCGCGCTCGGGGCGGGGCTGGCCGTCTTCGCCCAGCGGCACGA
Source organism: Gemmatimonadaceae bacterium (assembly GCA_046153705.1). Taxonomy (GTDB): domain Bacteria; phylum Gemmatimonadota; class Gemmatimonadetes; order Gemmatimonadales; family Gemmatimonadaceae; genus Pseudogemmatithrix. The sequence continues at coordinate 692 of JBJXGK010000008.1, read as the reverse complement.
CCAAGTGGTGCGCGACGGAATGCGGGCCCCGAAGGCGCAGTCGAGCGCCGCGCGGGACGTATTGGCGGAGATCGGCAATCCGTGGGGCGCGCCGGTGGTGCTCGTCGGCAGCGCGGCGATGTGGTGGGGCGGACGGCTTACGGGACATCCGGACGTCGCTGCCACCGGGCTGCGCGCGTTCGAGACGATCGTCATCAGCGGCCTGATCACCAAGCAGCTCAAGCGGTCCTTCGGCCGGGCACGGCCGCGCGTGAGCCCCACGGATGCGTGGAACCTCGAACCCTGGCAGGGGTTCGGCCCGGAGGACGGTGACTTCGAGTCGATGCCCTCCGGTCACGCGACCGCGGCATTCGCGTTCGCTTCGGCGGTGACGAGCGAGGTGCGCCACCGCGCGCCGCAACACGCACGCTGGGTCGGGGTCACGACCTACTCACTCGCCGCCACCACCGCATTCGCGCGCATGCACGTCGATGCGCACTGGTTGAGCGACGTCACGGCCGGCGCGACGATCGGCGTCGTCACAGGTCTCGCGGTCTCGCGGTTCCACCGCACGCGTCCGCCCGGGGCGCTCGATCGTCTCCTGCTCGGTCGGGATCCCGCGGGACGCACACAGGTCGGAGTGCAGTTCTCATGGCAGTAGACGGCATCTTCATCACGACCGAGCTCGAGGGTGCGATCGCGGAGCGCATCCA
>JBJXGK010000167.1:0-79143 GCA_046153705.1 Gemmatimonadaceae bacterium | reverse complement strand
CGCCCGGAGCCGAAGCTCCGGGCGCTCCTCAATCGTGCCGGCGTGGCTTACGAAACCTTCGAGACGTTCTCGGCAGCCGGGCCCTTGGCCCCCTGCACGATGTCGAACTCGACGGAGTCGCCCTCTGCGAGCGACTTGAAGCCGGAACCCTGGATCGCGCTGTAGTGCACGAAGCAATCCTTGGTGCCGTTGTCGGGGGTGATGAACCCGAAGCCCTTCGCATCGTTGAACCACTTCACCTTGCCGGTCGTACGCATTCCCTACTCCTGATTTTGTTGATTGTCGCCGGGAGCGGAACGCGCCGACCCTGCACAATCGAGCTCACGGGACGAAAATGATCCCCCGTGCTGGACCATCCCTTGGAGAGTCCAAGGGACTGTGATAAAACTAGGTCATTGGTGGCAAGGCCGCAATAGCAGGGTTTTTCGACCTGTACCGCCGACCCGCCGGCGCCGGGGGCTGACGGCCCTCGACACCCATCACTCCGCGTTCGCGATGGCACTGACTTGACCACGGACTCTCGGGCGCGCCATTCGCAACCGGGGGACGTTGCGGGCCGCGCATCCGGCCGTGCGTCCGGTTACTCGGCGCCGCTCAGGTCAGGGAAGTGGTGTTTCGGCGCCGTCGCCCACCTTCTTGTAGCTCACGACGAAGTACGGGGTGTCGCCGAAGCAGCTGGTGGGGACGCCGCGGTGCTCGTTGTACGTGAGGGCCAGACGCCCTTCCCCCATTTCCTCGATCATCGCCGAGGCGAGGGAGTCACTGCGCACCGAGAACTGGAAGATCTCGGGCGAGACGCCGGGCGCCGTGGCCATCGCAAGCTCACCTTCCCACGTTTTGCAGAGCCATCCCTTCTTCGAAAGCTTCTGCACGTAGCCGGTTCGCACGCCGGTCGAGTACGTGTAGCTGAGGGCGGCGCCCGCCCAGATCGTGACCACAAGGAGCGGCAATCCGATCAGCGTCAGGAGCGTCAGCTTGCCCCAGTGGCGGCGGCCGAATCCCCGCGGCGCTTCCGGGGTGGGCGTGGTCGGAGGAACGGGGGCGGAAGTGTCGGGGGCGGACATCGGCAGGCCTGGAGAAGGAGGAAACGCGTCGTGGGTGGTAACTTGTTCACTTGGGGGCGCGGTTGCGAGTGCCTCCGTGTTTCCGATGTGCCCTGTCCTCCTCCGACTTGCTCCCGTGCTTCCGTTCAAGCCGCGCCGAAAGACCGTCACCGCCGACATCGGCGGCGTCCTCGTAGGATCGTCCCAGCCCGTCGTCGTGCAGTCGATGACGAACACCGACACGGCCGACGCCGCATCGACCGCGACACAGGTCGCCGCGCTCGCGCGCGCGGGGTCGCAACTCGTTCGCATCACGGTCAACAACGACGACGCTGCGGCGGCCGTACCCGAGATCGCACAGCGACTCGCCGACCTCGGCGTGAGTGTGCCCATCGTCGGCGACTTCCACTACAACGGCCACCTGTTGCTGCGGAAGTTCCCGAAGACGGCTGCCGCGCTCGCGAAGTACCGCATCAATCCGGGGAACGTGGGCACCAAACACCGCGACGACAACTTCCGAACGATCGTGGAAGTCGCGGTCGAGTATCAGAAGCCCGTGCGCATCGGAGTGAACTGGGGGTCGCTCGACCAGGACCTGCTCACGCAGATGATGGATGCGAACGCGGCGCGTGCCGAGCCGCTCGACGCGAAAGAGGTGTACTTCGAGGCGATGCTCGAGTCAGCGCTCCGCTCGGCCGCGCTGGCCGAGGAGGTCGGATTGCGGCATGACCAGATCCTCATCTCGGCGAAGATCTCGCAGGTACAGGACCTGGTCACCGTGTATCGCCGACTCGCCGCGCGCTGTGACTATCCGCTGCATCTCGGGCTCACCGAGGCAGGTTTGGGCACGAAGGGCGTGGTCGCAACGACCGCGGCGCTCTCGATCCTCCTCAGCGAAGGCATCGGTGACACCATCCGCGTGTCGCTCACCCCACGTCCTGGCGGGGACCGCACCGAGGAGGTGCAGGTCGCGCAACAGATCCTGCAGTCGCTCGAGCTGCGCTCCTTCACGCCGCAGGTGACCGCCTGCCCCGGCTGCGGTCGCACGACCTCGACGTTCTTCCAGAAGATGGCCGAGGATATCCAGAACTACCTGCGAGATCAGATGCCGATCTGGCGCGAGAGTCACCCCGGAGTGGAGGAGATGAAGGTCGCGGTGATGGGCTGTGTCGTGAACGGTCCCGGCGAATCGAAGCACGCGAACCTCGGCATCTCGCTGCCTGGCACGTTCGAAGAACCCAAGGCGCCCGTGTACGTCGACGGGAAGTTGCGGGTGACGCTCAAGGGCGACGCGATCGTACCGGAGTTCCTCACGATCCTCAACGAGTACGTCGAGAAGACCTACCCCGCGGTCACGCGCGCGTAGCGCGCACGGCGCGCGCACGACGCGCGCACGGCGTCAGTACGGGTGACTCTGCGCGGCGCTATCAGTGCCGCGCGGCAGGCGACTCAGGCCGCGTCGAGCGCCGAGACGAGTGCTTCGAGCTCTGCCATGATCGGCGCGGTGAACCCGAGCGCCTGCAGCCGCGCGTGCACGCTCCTGAACCACTGCAGCGTGCCTTCGCGACCTCCGCTGAACCGACCCCAGACGGTGTCAGCGTCGATCGTGCGACGGAGATCGGCGAGGATCGAGCCTGCATTGTGCACTTTGTCGGCAGCGCAGACCCATCGTGCCGCATCACCCGCGGCACCGAGCCGCTCGAGATAGTCCGCGCGTGCTTCGTCGCGCGAGAACTCCATGCCATCATCATCTGAGCGACGCCGGGTCACGGCGAGTACGGTCTCGAGGACGTCCGCACCGAACTTCGCGGCGATGCGCTCCTCGAGCATCTCACGGGTCCAGCCTTCGCGCACGCAGTCCTCGATGACGTCGTGCAGGATACCGGCGATGATGGTCTCGTCGTCGCGGCCGTAGCGCGTGAGGATGAGCGCTACGTTGGCCGGATGGGTGAGGTAGGGCAGGCGTGTGCCCTTCCGCACTTGGCGGTCGTGGTGCTTCGCGGCGAAGGCGAAAGCGTGATTGATCCGATCGGAATATCCAGTCGTCACAGGCTGGGAACTTAGCCGACGGGACGGCTTAGCGCAGGACTACGGCGGTGAGCTGGAGATCGAGGACGGTCAGCGCGACCCCTTGCACGACGACGCCGAGCCCCGCGCCGACCAGACCCAGCCGTCGGCCCATCGCCCAACCGCAGACGGCGAGCGTGGTGCCCACGGCCACGTAGCCGACATCGAGCCCCACGTTGAGCCACAGGAATCGGTCGAGCGCGACGGCGTCCGCGTAGCTACGGAGCGCGAGTCCGCGTTGGGCTACGATCACGATGGCGAGGTCGATGGTGCCCCACGCCATGCTCTGGATCGCGAAGTGCTGGAGCAGAGGCGACTCAGCACGTCGCAGGTGAAGGAACGCCAGCATCGCGGTACCGGCGACGACGCTCATGGCGGCCCACAGTGCGAGCTTGAACAGATGCAGCTGTTCGAACTGTAAGAGTGTATCAGCCCACTGGCCTTCTGGTGACATTATAGTGGCTTGTTACGGCGCTAACTGGGCTCACGAATCGCCCGACGAACCGCTTCGAACGATCCACCCGGAGTGCGCCCCTTTCGCTTTGAAAGGAGGGCGGCAAGCTCGGCGCGCGTCGGCAACTCGGGACGCGGCGCATCCCACAGCACCAGCCCCTGCACGCGCGATTCCTTTGTCCGAGCGGCGGACCCTTCGTCCATCAGTTGCGCCACCGGAGTCTCGCCAGCGACCGCGGTGTGGATGACTGGACTCGAGGGCAGTAGAGCCAGTGCCGTTGCCACGCGGTCGAGCGGACACACGACGATCGTGAGCTCGAACTGCGTTCGGAACCTGGTGAACTCCTCGCGCAAGGTGTCCAGCGTCGTGGTTGACGACACTTCGTCTCGTTCGGTTCCCGCCGGCATGAGCGTGATGGGTAGTCCGTCACTGGATCCGACGCGACGCGCGACATCCTTCCACCGGAACGCTCCCGCGAGAGCGTCGGTGAAGCCCGGCTCCGGTCGTTCACGGAACACACGCGCCAGTCCGATCTCTACTGGGTCCAGATCGATTGCCAGCGTGGTGCGATGATCCGCGGCCGCCGCGATCGCGAGTCGTGCGGCCGCCGCGGCGGTGATCGTGGGATCGCTACCGGTGACGATCGCCGTGCGAGCGCGCGTGCCGGTCGCCGTGAGTCCGAGATACAACATGCGGAACGGATCCACTCCGCTCGGTCGGAATCGCGCGGGACCATCGAGCAGCGCGTCGCGCACGGTGGCGAGTACAGGTGAACCGAACACCGCAGTCGCTTCGGCCGCGTGAGCGACGGTGGGCGCGCGCGTCTCCTGACTCAACGCGGCGCCGAGCCGCACGGCGAGTCCCCCGACCAGCAAGACGAAGAGCGCGATCGCCGGCGTCGCTGCGGCGAGGCTCGACGTGGTCGGCGTGATCGCTTCCGCGGCGAGCGCGGTGACGATCGTCCGTAACGAATCGTGCTGGCGCCTGATCTGCGAGAGGGTATCCCGGGCAGCCAGCAGCGTCGCGAACACGCGCGCCGTGTCCGGCTTGAGCGCGGCGACGCGCGGGCGCGGGGCGATCGGCGTGAGCACCGGCGTCGTCACGGCAGGGGCCGGTGCGACCATCGTCGTGCCCGACGCGATCAGCTCGTCGCGCTTGTTTTCCGCGATCGCGATGATGGTATAACCCGTGCGCGAGATGCGCCGCGCGATCTCATCGATCTGTTGTTCGCGCTGGGGGCCGCTGCCCAACGCTTCCTGTTGCGCCACGAGGCCCGCGAGCGTGTCCGCCAGGCTGCGCATACGCGGACCGGCGTTGACGGCCGGATGTGCCGCGACTGCGAGCCAGGAAGGAGGGGTACGCAGCTGCCGTGCCTCAGCGATCAGGCGCTGGAACTCGGCCACACTGGGTTCGATCGAACGCACGACGGGTGCCGCGACGACCGGTGCTGGCCGTGGAATGTCGCGCGGTACGGGCGCGACCCCGACGCTCCTGGCAGCGACGAGTGCGGACTCCGCAGCAGCCACGGCGAACTCCGCCGTGCGCAGGCGACCGGCGCTGCGGAGCGTGTCAGCCGCCTGCCGCTGGAGGCGTGAGCGCGCGGGCGCCGCGGGATCGCTCGTCGCCAGCGGGACGAGCAAGGCGAGGAGCGCGAGCCCACCGACGATCGGCACCCAGAACTTGACGAACCGGAGGGAGCGGCGAAGCGCGAGCGAGGCGCGTGCGAGGAACCACTCCGACCCCTCGAGGAGGCGGGGAGGAGTGGTCGGAGTGGGGATGGGTGGCGTCGGACGGGCGCTGGCCATCAGCGGGCTGGGAACACGAGGGAGAGCCGTGCGTTGAGAAATGGCTTGTACGCAATGACTTGCTCCTTCTGACTCGTGCGACTAGGCTTCGGTCACGATGCGTTCGCTTCGCCACGCCCCCACCCATCATCACCACGGCCCGACGGGTCGGGGATGGGTGGCGTACGCCGGGGCCGAGTAGCCGAGCCCCACCGCGAAACCGCGCTGTCCGTCCGACCCGTCCGCCATGCGGACGGGTTCTTTTTTCGCCCGGACGTATCTCCTCCACTTCATCAGTGAACCATCTCCATGCTCCGTCTCGCCATTCCGAACAAGGGTCGTCTGAACGAAGACACCCGCTCACTGCTCTCCGACGCCGGACTCGCGGTCCGCGCCGCGTCGGACCGCGCCTTGGTGGCGTCACTAGGTGGGGAGTTCGAGGCCATTTTCGTCCGCGCGCAGGACATCCCGGAGTTCGTCGCCGATGGCGCGGCCGACGCCGGTATCACCGGCTGGGATCTGGTGCGTGAGTCCGAACGTCCGGTGGAGTCGCGGCTCGACCTCGGCTTCGGTCGTTGTCGGTTGGTGGTCGCCGCCAAGGATGACAGCGGGATCCGGTCGATCGACGAGCTCGCGCCCGGCACGCGCGTCGCCACGGTGTTTCCACGCGTGACGCGGGCATTCTTCGCCTCGGTCGGAAAAGCGGTCGAACTCGCATCGGTCTCGGGCGCGGTCGAGATCGCGCCGCATCTCGGGATCGCGGACGTCATCCTCGACCTCACCAGCACAGGATCGACGTTGCGCGTGAACGGACTTCGCGAGATCGCGACGGTGCTCGAGTCCACCGCGCACCTGATCGTCGCGGGCCCAGCCAGCGGCCGTGGTGCGACCGGCGAACGCGCGCAGGTGCTCGATGAGTTGGTGCAGGCGCTGCGTTCGGTCTTGGCCGCGCGCGGCCAGCGTTACGTGATGGCCAACGTCCCACGCGATCAACTCGACGCCGTACGGCGCATCCTGCCCGGCATCTCGGGACCCACGGTGATCGACGTGATGAACGGCGGATCGAAGGTCGCCGTTCACGCGGTGTGTCCCGCCGAAGGCATCTATCGCACGCTGAACGGACTGAAAGCGATCGGCGCCGAAGGCATCCTCGTCACACGGATCGAGAGGTTGCTCGCATGAGCCCGTTCAGCCTCGCCGTGCGCGGCACGACCGGCGCACTGACTGCGCGCGAGCGTACGGTGTTGTTCGATCGGTCGACGTCCAGTGACCGCGATGTCCGTGCGGCTACCGCGACCGTCATCGCCCGTGTGCGCGCGGACGGTGACACCGCGCTCCGCGCGCTGGCGCTCGAGTTCGATGGCGTGTCCCTCGATGCGCTCGAGGTACCGCGCGCACAGTGGGTCCGCGCCCTCGACACACTGGCGCCGGATCTGCGCCGTGCGCTGGAGCGCGCGGTCACGAACATCCGGACGGTACATGAGGCGTTCCGCCCGGTCGCTCAGGAGATCACCACAGCGGACGGTGCACGCATCGGTCGACGCCCGGATCCACTGGGGCGCGTGGGCGTCTATGCACCCGGCGGGCGCGCGACGTATCCGAGTTCACTCCTGATGGGGGCGGTGCCGGCGCGGGTTGCCGGTGTGCGCGAGGTAGTCGTCTGTTCGCCGCCGGGACCGAACGGCGCGCCGAGCGCGGTGTTGCTCGCGGCGGCGGCGCTCGCCGAGGTCGATCGGGTGTTCGCCCTCGGCGGCGCGGGAGCAATCGCCGCGCTGGCCTATGGCACTGCGAGCGTGCCGGTGGTCGATCGTATCGTCGGTCCCGGAAACGCGTACGTGGCCGAAGCGAAGGTGCAGGTCTCGAGCGTGGTCGCGATCGACTCGCCCGCGGGGCCGAGCGAGCTCCTGATCATCGCGGACGCGAGCGCGTCTCCTGCGGTGCTCGCGCGCGAGCTCCTCGCTCAGGCGGAGCACGATCCCAAGGCCGCCGTGGTACTCGTCTCGGACTCAGAGGCGCTGCTCGATGCGGTCGCGGCAACACTCGCGGCTCTGGTGGACGCCGAACCGCGCGCGGCAATCATCCGCGAAGCGCTCGCCGCACGCGGCGCGTTGCTCCATGCGCCGTCTATCGGCGCCGCAATCGAGTTCTCCAATCGGTGGGCGCCGGAGCATCTGTTGCTGGTGGTCGAACCGTCGCGCGAAGCCGCCGCGCTCGATGCGCTGCGCAACGCGGGCACGGTATTTGTCGGTGCGACCTCGAGCGTCGCGTTTGGCGATTACTTGAGCGGTGCGAACCACGTGCTGCCGACCGGCGGACTCGCGCGCTCGTATTCGGGACTCTCCACGCTCGATTTCGTGCGCTGGACCACGTGGCAGCGCATCGATGGCGACGCCGCGGCGCGGATGGCCGACGCTGTCGGCACCTTCGCGGACGCGGAGGGGCTGCCGGGTCACGCTGCTGCCGCGCGGCAGTGGAGGCGCGCATGAGCCCCATCGCCCGCGCGGGACTCGATCGTATCCCCACCTACGCGCCGCAACCGCTCGCCGGCGTCGATCTCGACTTGCGCGACAACGTGAACCTGTGGGGCGCCCCGCCGCACGCGATGGCCGCGCTTCGGGCCGCCGACCCTTCCTTGCTCACGCAGTATCCCTCGGTCGGTGCGACACGCGTGATCGACGCCCTTGCGGTGACGATCGGCGTGCGCCCGAGCGAAGTCGTCGCCGGCTGCGGGAGCGACGATCTCATCGATGCCTGTTTCCGGGCGGTCGCTTCACCGGGGGATCGCGTGGCGCATGCCGATCCGTCGTTCTCGATGGTGCCGGTGTTCGCACGACTCAATCACCTCGAGCCCGTGGGCGTGCCGTTGCTCGCGAACGGTGCGGCCGATGTGGACGGGATGCTCGCGACCGGTGCACGCATCATGTATCTCTGCTCGCCGAACAACCCGACCGGCACCGTCACGCCGGTGAGCGAAGTGCGCCGACTCATCCGTGAGGCGCCAGGTGTGGTGGTCATCGACGAAGCGTACGCCGAGTTCGACGCTGAGACCGACTGGCGAGCGGAAGCTCCTGCGCTGGAGCGCGTCTTCGTGCTCCGGACCTTCTCCAAGGCTTGGGGACTGGCGGGCCTGCGAGTGGGATATGGGGTGGGCGCCACGTCGCTCGTGGACGCGGTGGTCCGCTCGCGTGGGCCCTACAAGGTGAACGCACTGGCCGACCACACCGCAGCGGTCGCGCTGGAGCAGGACACGGCATGGATGCAGCAGGCGGCGCGTGAGGCACGGGAGAACCGCGAACGGCTTGACGCGCTGGTGCGGGGACGTGTCGGGGTGCGTCCGTGGGACTCGCGCGGCAACTTCGTCTTCTGGGAGGTCGCCGCCGACGCGTCACAGCTCGCGGCGCGATTCCAGGCGCGCGGGATCGGGGTGCGCGCATTCCGCGGTCTGCACGGCGTCGGTGATGCGCTGCGTATCGGGATGGCGCCGTGGTCACAGCTCGCGCGCGTCGCGTCGATGATCGAGGAGCTCTGGCCCTGATGCGCATCACGCTGTTCGACTACGGTGCCGGCAACCTGCACTCGCTCATGAAAGCCTTGGCCGGTCCGGGACGCGACGTCGTCACGGAGACCGATCCCGTGGCTTCTCTCGCGACGGACGTGCTGGTGCTGCCCGGTGTCGGGGCATTCGGCGCGGCCGCCACGCGGCTCGCGCCCGGTCGCAGCGCGATGCGCGACGCGATCCTCGCCGGGCTCCCCACGCTGGGCATCTGCCTCGGCATGCAGCTTCTGTTCGAGTCGAGTGAAGAAGGCGCGGGCGCGGGACTCGCCGTACTCGCGGGCCGGGTCGAGCGACTCAAGGCCCGACGGCTCCCTCAGATCGGCTGGAACACGCTCGAGTCGGTGCGGGAGCCACTCATTACAGCGAGCGGGCTCGCCAGTGCATACTATGCCAACGGCTTCGTCTGTCGCCCGTCGTTGCCCTCCGCCGTAACGGCATGGTCGACACACGAAGACGATCGGTTCGCGGCGACCGTGCGCGTCGCTCGCTGCATCGGCGTGCAGTTCCATCCCGAGAAGAGCTCGACCCCTGGCCGGCTGTTCGTCGACGGGTTCCTTCGCGCGCTGCAGCGCGGCGCGCTTCCTCCACTGACCGATTCCTGATGCTCGCTATCCCTGCGATCGACCTGCGCGACCGGCATTGTGTGCAACTCGTCGGCGGCGACTACGATGCCGAGGCCGTGCGTCTCGAAGACCCCGTGGCGGTCGCGCGCCGTTGGGTCGCGGTGGGATTCAGCCGATTGCACGTCGTGGATCTGGACGCGGCCACCGGCCGCGGCGACAATCGCGATCTCGTGCGTGACCTCCTGCGTGACAGCACGGTGCCGTTGCAGGTGGGCGGCGGCGTGCGCGACGAGAGTGCGCTCGACGATCTCTTCGACGACGGCGCGGCCTCCGTCGTGGTCGGGACCCGCGGCATCGAGGATCCGACGTGGCTCGCCGAGCATGCGGCGCGGTGGCCGGGGCGGATCGTGCTGGCGGCCGACGTGCGGGACAAGAACGTGGTGGCGAAAGGCTGGACGTCGCGGACCACGCGGCGTGTGGAGGACGTGATCGACGATCTCGCTGCGCTCCCGCTTGCGGGGCTCTTGATCACGGCGGTTCACAAGGAAGGCAAGATGGCCGGTCCGGATCTACCGCTCGTCGAAGGTGCGGTGGACCGCGCACCGTGGCCGGTGATCGCATCGGGCGGGATCGCATCGATGCAGGACCTGAGGAATCTCGAGGCGCGTGGCGCCTGGGGCGCCGTGCTCGGCATGGCGCTGTACACCGGTGCGCTCGAGGCGCGCCTCGTCGCAGAGGAGTTCGCGGAATGAGCGTTGCCCGTGTGCAGGCCCCCGTGGTGATGGATCGCAAGACCAGCGAGACCACAGTGCATGTCGAAGTCGCGATCGGAAGCGGACGCGCCGCCGTGAACACCACGGTGCCGTTCCTCGACCACATGATGACGGTGCTCGCGCGGTACGCCGGGTTCGATCTCACGATCGAGGCATCGGGCGATCTGAGGCACCACATCATCGAGGATGTCGCGCTGACCGTCGGCGCTGCGGTCGCGCGGGCGATCCCGGCCACCGCAGCTCGCTACGGCGAGCGCACGGTACCGATGGACGAATCACTCGTGCAGGCGGTGATCGATGTGGGCGGGCGCCCGTTCTACGAGGGCCCGATCCCGAGCAACCTCTACGACCACTGGATGCGCTCGTTCTGTGACGCCGGAAAGCTCACGCTGCACCTGCGTGTGCTGCGCGGTGTCGACCGGCACCACACCGTGGAGGCGGCGTTCAAGGCGCTCGGGTTCGCCCTTCGGCAATCGGCGGTCGATAGCGGGGCGGTGTTCAGCACCAAGGGCGCGGTGACGCTGGAGGGTACATGAGTTTGGGCCGACGACTCATCGTCTGTCTCGACGTGCAGGGCGGACGTGTCGTGAAGGGCGTGAACTTCACCGGGCTCCGCGATGTGGGCGATCCGGTGGCGCTCGCGGAGCGGTACGAGGCCGAAGGCGCAGATGAGATCACGTTCCTGGATATCGCCGCGACGCACGAGGCGCGCGGGACGCTGCTGGCGCTCGCGCAGCGCACGGCGGAACGCCTGTTCATCCCGTTGACCATCGGCGGCGGGATCCGCACGGTCACCGACATCGCCGACGCGCTGCGCGCAGGTGCGGATAAGGTCAGCGTGAACTCCGCTGCGGTGCTTCACCCGGAGATCCTCACGGCCGGCGCCGAACGATTCGGTGCGCAGTGCATCGTGGCGAGCATCGACGCGAAGTGGGACGGGGAGCGATACCGCGTCTTCACCGCCGGCGGTCGCACGCCGACGCCACTGGACGCGATCACCTGGGCGCAGGAGTGTGTGGCGCGCGGCGCCGGGGAGATCCTGCTGACCAGCATCGATGCCGACGGACGGCGCACCGGCTATGACCTCGCGCTCACGCGTGCGGTGGCTTCGTCGGTGTCGGTACCCGTGATCGCGTCGGGTGGAGCAGGGGAGGCGCAGCATGTCGTCCAAGCCATTGCCGAGGGCGGAGCCGATGCGGCGCTGGTGGCCGGCATCCTGCACGACGGTGTGACCACCGTGGCCGCGCTCAAGCGTGCGATGCGCGCGGCTGCACTACCCATCCGCGAGGTGGCCGCATGACCCGCGCCCTCTTGGAAGCCGCCGAGGAAGTCGCACGACTCACCGGCAACGCCGCGTTGCGGCATTTCCGCAGCGCGCTGCGTGTCGAACAGAAGACCGATGGCTCGCCCGTCACGGTGGCCGATCGCGAAGCAGAGCAGGCCGCACGCCAGTGGCTCGCGGCACGGTTCCCCGCCGATGGGATCCTCGGCGAGGAGTTCGGCGAGACGCCCGGGACGTCGGGACGCCAATGGATGCTCGACCCGATCGACGGCACCAAGACCTTCGTGCGGGGCGTGCCGCTGTGGGGTTCACTCGTCGCGCTGGTGGAAGGGAAGCAGGTGTTGGCCGGTGCGGCGTTCTTCCCGGCGGTCGACGAGATGTTGGTCGCGGCACCCGGTGAGGGCTGTTGGTGGAACGGGTCCCGTGCACGGGTCAGTGAGACGAGCACGCTGGCGGGTGCGACGGCGCTCATCACCGACGAGCGGGCGTTCCATCACACCAGCACGCGCGATGGGTGGCGCACACTGACGGAGGAGGTGTCGGTGGCTCGCACCTGGGGCGACTGCTACGGCTATCTCCTCGTTGCGACGGGCCGTGCGGAGATCATGGTGGACCCTGTGCTCAATCCGTGGGACATCGCGTGCTTCATGCCGATCATCGAGGAAGCGGGCGGGGTGCTCACCGACCTGCGCGGAACGCGCACTGCGTTCGGCGGGAACGCCATCGCCACGAACGCGGCCCTCGCGGATGCCGCGCGGGAGTATCTCAATGATTGATCTCGACGCACTCGATTTCTCCAAGGGCAGCGGCACCGTGACGGTCGTCACGCAGGATGCGCGCAGCGGACAGGTGCTCATGGTCGCGCACGCCGACCGCGAGGCGCTGGAGTGCACCGTGGCGACCGGCGAGATGCACTATCGCTCGCGTACACGCGGGTTATGGCACAAGGGCGCCACGTCGGGCAACGTGCAACGCGTGGTCTCGCTCACGCTGGACTGCGACGCCGACACGGTCCTCGCGCGCGTCATGCCCGCTGGCCCGGCCTGCCACACCGGTGCGCGCACGTGTTTCGGTCTTGAGGCGGCGGAGACGTTCGGCATCCTCGATGCGACCATCGCCCAGCGCGCCGACGCAGCGGTCGACGGTCCTTCCACGGCCGCGACGAGCTACACGCAGCGACTCCTCGCCGACCGCAACCTCCGACTCAAGAAGCTCGGTGAGGAAGCCGTGGAACTGGCGACCGCCTGTGTCGATGGCGACCGCGCGCGTGCCGCCGAAGAGGCCGCGGATCTCATCTACCACACGCTGGTGGCGCTACGCGCCGTGGGCGGCTCACTGGACGACGTGCGCGCGGTGCTGGACGCGCGCGCGCACGGAAGTCGTTAGAAACCCATCAGCTTGAAGCGGTCGATCTGCGAGGGGTTGCCGATGTAGGTGAAGCGGATGTTGCGCATCCATGTCGATGCGACACGACGCACATCCTCACCGGTCACCGTTTGCAGATCCGCGATAAAACGCTCGCCCGCTCGGAAATCGCCGCGGAAGAGCTCGGCGCGCGCGAGGAAGTCCGCCTGCGCGCCCGTCGTCTCGTTGTCGAGGAAGTACTCGGTGATGAACTGCTGGACCAGTGGCGCAAGATACTCCGTAGGGATCGTCTCCTGCTGCAGCGAGCGCACCTGATCGCGCATCACGTCGAGCGTGACATCGGGGCGCGTGGTGGTGACGTAGAGCCCGCCGGAGGTGAGCGCGCGATCGCGGAACCGCGCCTCCACCGCGTAGGTGAGGTTGCGACGCGAGCGCACCTCGGCGAACAGGCGCCCCTGCAGGATCGCGGTCGCCACACGCAACGCCGGCACGTCACGGTCACCGGCGGGCGGGCCACTCCACCAGCCGAGGACGTAGTTGGTCGGGAGGCGACGTGAGACGATGTGCACGTTGCTGCCGGGCCGCTGGTCGAGCAGCGCTGGCGCTTCCCATTTGTAGTCTCCTTGCGGTAGCGTCCCGAGCGTCCCGCGCACGAGCGATTCCAACTTCGCGCGCGGGATGTTCCCGACGACCACGAGCAGCATGCGCGACTTCACCATCTGCGTGCGCTGGAAGTCGCGGAGCTGCGCACCGGTGATCGTTGCGACACTCCGATCGGTCCCGACGGCCGAGAGGGCGTAGGGATAGGTGACGTACGCGACGCTGTCGGCGAGGTACTCCAGCAGCGCGTCGGGGCTGTCCTCGCGCTGGCGCAAGGCCGCGATGCGGTTCTCGCGGACGAACTCGACATCCGCATCGGCGAGTGTGGGCTGCATCAGCCGATCGGCATAGAGGCTCCACGTGGAGTCCACGCGATCCGTCGTGGTGCGCAATCCATAAATGGTGAAGTCCTCCTGCGCGCCCACGCCGATCTCACTACCGGTACGCGCCATCGCACGCCGGAGTGATTCGCCGGGGTACTTCTTGGTGCCGCGTTCAGTCACCTCGAGCAGCATCGATTCCAAGCCTGCCGTCTGGGGTGTGGCGAGACGCACACCACCGAGCAGATACAGGTTGGCGACGAACAGCGATGTGCGGGTGTGGCGATAGATCACGGTAACGCCCGCGACGTCGAACTTGGTGGTGCCGGTGTCCGCGGCGGCGGTTGCGGCACGCACCGGAGTCTGCGCCGATGCTTGGCGCGCGGCCATCCCGTTGAGCGCCAAAACCGTCGGTGCTGCGAGCACGACCGTGCCCATGAACCTGCGGGTCACGCGGATCACGGCGTCACCCCCAGACCAGCGAGCTCCTGCTCCGTCAGGCCGAGGCGTGCCTTCTCGCCGGCGGGCAGCATCACGCCGGTGATGCGCGGCTTCCCAATGATGTACCGCTTTGCATACGCCTGGAGCTGGGCCGGGCTCTGCTTGGCCATTTCGTTGATGTAGCGCAGGTGGTAGTCGAGTCCGATGACGCTCCACCAGAATCCGATGGTGTGTGCGTTCTCTGAAGCGCGCTCCTCGCCGAACGCTGTGGTGACCGCGCGATTCGCCTTCACCGCCTCGAGTTCCTCGGCCGTGAAATAGCCCGGCTCCAGAGTCGCGGCGAGTTCGACGTCCAGCGCCTTGAGAGCCTCACGGAGCCGTTCCGGCGAGGTCTGTCCGCTCACCGTGATCGGGCCCACGTGGTTGAGCGTGTAGTAGTTCACCCCAATCGCTTGCCAGAGCCCGCTCTCCACGAGCCGTTGCTGGAATCGCGACGTGGGCTGATTGAGTACATCACTGTAGACGTCCGCCGCAAACGTCCCGGCTTCATCCTTGCTCGCGCTCGGACCATGCCATTGCATCTGCACCGTCACGGCGTTCACCGATTCCTCGACGATGACACCGAGGTTCCTGGTGAGGGGCGGCACCGATGGGACCGGAGCGCGCACGAACGGGTCAGCTCCGCGCGGCCAATCGCCGAACACCTGTTCCGCATGCCGGAACACCTGTTCCGCGGAGACGTCGCCGGCGACGATGAGCGCCGAGTTGTTGGGGACGTAATAGAGGTCCCGGATGGTGCGCATCTGCTGCGGCGTCACGTTCTGGATCACCGCGCGGTCACCGATCGTGTTCTTGTGACTCCAGAACGCGCCCCAGAGCTGACGCCCGATCCGTTCGTCGAGGCGGAACCACGGCGACGATTCCGCACGATCGTACTCGCCGAGCACGACGACCTTCTCACGCTTGAGTTCGTCCTCTCGGAACTGCGCACCGCGGAGTGCGGCGTTGAGGAACTCCATCCCGCCCTTCACCGAGTCGGCCACCACCGTGAGGTAGTAGCTCACCAGCTCCTCGCGGGTGGTCGCGTTGAACGCCGCCCCCAGCGATGCCGCGCGGTCCATGAACTCGTCAGGCTCGGGATACGCGTCATTGGCCTTGAAGAACATGTGCTCGAACAGATGCGCGAGACCGGCGTACTCGGGCGTTTGCGTGAACGCGCCGTTCTTCACGACGAGCTCCACGGTCGCGAGCGGCACGCCTTCACTCGGTGCGACGATGATCTCGAGGCCGTTCGGCAGGACCTTGCGTTGGATGTTGCCACCGGTCGCGTCCGTCTGGGCCTCGAGCGACGTCAGCGGCGAGAGCACGCCGACCAGCAGCAGGAGGGCGCCTACGAGGAGACGGCTGGCGGTCCGCAGGGGCCGCGGGTTGATTTCGCGCATTCCTATGCACTCGTCACGTTCGAAGGAAACCACTCGGTCGGCGCGCGAGATCGCAGCCGTCCTGACTCCGGCACTCGGGGCGGATCGACTTCGCCTCGAGGTACCGCTCGCTCCATACACCACATTCCGGATCGGCGGTCCCGCCGACGTGCTGTACGATGCCACGTCGGCCGACGAACTCGCCAGCGCCTTGATCGCCGCGCGTACGAACGGTGTCCCGGTATTCGTCCTCGGTTTGGGCGCCAACATCCTCGTGGGCGACCTCGGATTCCGTGGCCTGGTCATCCGGAACCAGGCGAAGGGCGTCCACGACCTCGGCGACGCGCGTCTGTACGCGGAGAGCGGGGTCATCGTCGCCGACTTGATCCGTCACGCGGTCGCCCACGGGTGGTCCGGCCTTGAGCACTACGTCGGTATCCCCAGTACCGTGGGTGGCGCGGTCTGGCAGAACCTGCACTTCCTCTCTCCCGCTCCCGAGCGCGCGCGAACGATGTTCATCGCCGAGGTGGTGGAGTCGGTCGATCTGCTCACGGCGGAGAATCGCCGCGTGACCGTCACCGGAGACGCGATGGGCTTCGGCTATGACACCTCGTGCTTGCACGGCGGCGCGGAGATCGCCCTCGGGGTCACGTTCGCGTTGGAACGCGGCGACCAGGCCGTGATGCATCGCGTCATGCAGGAGAACCTGTCGTGGCGCGGCTCGCGTCACCCCTGGCTCGAGGTGCATCCGAGCGCCGGGTCGGTGTTCAAGAAGATCGAGGGAGTTGGGGCCGGCCGCCTCATCGACCAGTGTGGGCTCAAGGGCCACCGGATCGGCGGCGCCCAGATCTCGCACATCCACGCGAACATCATGGTGAACCTTGGCGGCGCGACCGCGGCGGATGTGCGTGCCCTGATCGCCCATGCGCAGCGGCTCGTCCTCGAGCGCTTCGATCAGCGACTGGAGCCGGAGATCGGGTTCATCGGGGAGTTCGGCGCGGCCGGTTCATAGGGCGGTTCATAGGGCGGTTCATCGGTCGGTTCAGAGGTCGCACCCGAGTCGGCGCAGGTCGCCACCAAGAGCTGCCGTCCGAGCGCGCGCACGGCGCGCGGCACGGGACTTCCACGCGGGATCTCCCCGCGCTCCTCGCGGCGGATGCGTCCGATGGGATACTCGAACCACCAGACCGACATCGTGAGATCACGCCGAGCCTCCCACGTGAGCGCGCGCTGCCCCTCGCGCGGCGTGCGGCGGATGAACTCCACGCGCTCCAGCGCACCGTCCTCTTCGCGAGCCACCGCGAAGAGCACCACTGCGGACGAATCCGGATACCGGAGCTGCAGTCGGCGGCGGACCTGCCCGGACTCTGCACCCCGGTACTGGATACACTCGTGCAACGGGAGCGGCATCGGGGTCGCGACGTGTTCGATCGCCGGTCGCACATCGAGCAGCGCGCGCAAACGGCGCGGCAACGCCGCGAACGCCGAGGAGTCGGCGAGGGCGGAGTCGATCGCGAGCCGCGCGTAGGCGCTGGGCGCGGCTACGGCCTCGCGCGCGCTGCGGCTCACGAGCACCGCTGCAAGGATCGGTGCCGCGACGGTGCCGAACACCAACGCCGCGACCACAAGGCGACCACGTCCGCTCATGGCCGTTGCCCGAACTCGAGGAGGAACCGCACGGGGCCCGGATTGTCGATCGGTTTGGCGACCCCGATACCGATCGCTCCGCCGATGAAGCGCAGCGAGACACTCACCGAGGTGCGCGGATGCCCGGTCGGGACAGAGCCGAGGAGGGTGGTCGTCGCCAAGGCTTCGGCGTCGGTGGCACGTGTCCACCCGGACTGCACGGCCAGCGCGAGTGCCGGTGCGATCGGCGGGATCCACAAGCGGTTCGAGATGCGAATGGGTGCGGCGAGATACGGCGAGCGCCACAGCGCGAGCGCCCGGAAGACCGCCGCTTGATCGCCCGCGAACTCCTTGTAGTCGTAGCCGGGCAGATTCTGGTTCTGACCGAGCTCGAAGAACTGCTGTGGGGGCGCGCCGTTGGTGGTCATGCCGAGATCGAGTCGCGCGCCGAACGAGATCGGTCCGCGGTTCGCGCGTGTGGTCAGTCGCACCTCGCCGCGCTGGTAGGGTAATCCGCCGTCGCCGCGCTCGTAGTAGAACCGGGCGTTGAACCCGGGTCGAAGGAACTCGAGTGAAACGTCCGGCCGGTATTCGAACGTCAGTGCCGTACGTTGGTACGTGCCCTCGCGCACCGCGCGGTTTGGCCGGAAGTCGCGCCCGATGCCGAACGGACTCCGCGCGAGGTTGAGCTCCACGCCGCGATCCCGCGCGATGCCGGTCTCCAAGCGGAACTGCGTCCGCTGGTCGATTCCGAGGAAGCGGAGATAGTGCAGGCCGATGGTCTGGCGATCGAGGTAGTCGTAGTTGTCGTTGCCGAGCAACGCGCCGGTCGTCGAGCCGGAATCGTACGGATTCCGGAAATCGTTGGTGAGATCGAGGGAGCGCTGTGCACGGAGTGCGTACAGGCTTCGGCCGCGACGATACTCGACCACCGCGCGACCACGGCCCGTCTGTTCGTTCCACGCATAGCCGGCCGCGCCGCGGAGTACGAGGCCGGGGGCGGCATCCCGGAAGCGCACGACGGATCCGATGCCGCTGAAGACCCCTTCGATCCGGTTGAAGCGGACCACATCTCCCAGCCGTTCCGTCTCCACGGAGAATCGTGGCGGCCCCGTGGTACTCCAGCGGTCCGGCGCCACGTCATTGAAGTCCTCGGCGCTCACCTCGGCGGACATCGCACCGAGCTCGGTGGTCCAAGCCGTATAGTTGCTGAGCGTATCCGGATGCGCGATCGCGAGTCGGAACGGATGGATCGCCAGCGTGTCGCTCGATTCGCCCACCGCGACGTCCATCGGGAACGCCGTGAGTTCACGACCGACGAAGCGTGTCAGGATGCGGAAGACCGCACGCGCATCACCGACCGTGTTGGACGTCGCGTGCGCCTCGAATCGCTGTCGCAGTGGCAGCCAGAACTGCCCGTCCACCTCCACGTTCTCCGCCTCAACGAAGGCGATGCCCTGCAGTCCGGCCTCGCGCAGGAGGTCGAATTTCGGTTTGGGCCCACCGACCACGGCGAAGTACCCGCGGAGCCGGACGATGTGGCGACGCACGGCATCGAGATCGATCTCCCCCAGGAACACGACGCTCTTCGCCGGCACGTCCTCACGCAACGACACCTCGACACGGACGATCGGGATGGTCCGATCCCCAGTGCGCATGGTGACGATCGTGTCGCCACCGGAGAACCGGTAGTACCTCTCGCGGTCGTCCGCGAGCGGATGCACCGCGTAGAGCGGGTCGCCACCTCGACGCCGCTGCCGACGTCGCGCCGCATTGCTCGTGTCGCGCCCGAACAGGAGCGCGATGCGATTGCCATAGAGCGACGGGATCGCCCACCCGCTGCTGAAGAACCCGATGCTCGCGAACGCCGCGCCGATCGATTGTGACCGATACCCATCGATCATCTGCTCGTATTCACCCGTGCGGTCCCACGTGAGTGTGCTCGCGACCTGTTCCAACGACACCGCCATCTCCATCCCCTCGGAGCGTCGGTTGCCGATCGAGATCTCGCTCTCGAGTCGCGCCTTGTACCCCCCGAGCTGCGGCGGTACCCGGCGATTGAGGTCCGCCGCCTCCCTGACGAGCGCGCGGAGCGCCTCGGTCACGTAGGTCGTGGAGTCCCCCTCGGTCGTGCGGGCCTGCGCTGCACACGGCACCAGCCCGTGCGCAGCACAGAGGACGAACAACAGGGAATACGAGACGCGGCGAGTCACTCAGAAGGGCAGGCAACAAGGTGGGCTGTGACACGTTCGACCCGGACCTACGGGTCAGGGGCAAGGAGGGATTCTACACCTCAGCTTGCTCGACGGTCATCATCTTGACATTCTTGCGCCGATGGAATCCTCCCCGACGACGCCGGCGAAGCCTCTCCCTACCGCTTCCCGGTCCCGGGGCATCGCACTCGTCGCCGGTCCACTGCTCGGTCTGTTGTTGAAGACATGGGCACCCGGTGGGGTTTCCGAGGAGTCCGCCGCGGTCCTCGGCGTCGGTGCGTGGATGGCGGTGTGGTGGATCAGCGAGTGCCTTCCTCTCGCGGTGACCGCGCTGCTGCCGATCGCGCTGTTCCCGCTCCTGGGGGTCGCGACCACCAAGGAAGCCGCTTCCCATTTCGCGAACGAGGTGGTCTACCTCTACCTGGGCGGTTTCCTGCTCGCGGCGGCGCTGGAGCACTGGAACGCCCATCATCGCATCGCGCTGAACGTCATCGGGATCGTCGGGACGAGCTCCCGTCGCCTCGTGCTCGGCGTGATGCTGGCGACGGCGTTCGTGTCGATGTGGATCTCCAATACCGCGACCGCCGCGATGATGTACCCCATCGCGCTCGCCATCGGCGCGCTGTATGGGACCGGCGAGGCCGCCAGGAGCCAGCGCGTCGCACTCCTGCTCGGTGTCGCGTTCGCCGCGAGCATCGGTGGCATGGGCACGCTCCTCGGCACTCCGCCGAATCTCATCCTCGCGGGAGCGACGCGTGAGTTGCTCGGCGTGAACCTCACCTTTTTCGATTACCTCCGGTTCGGATTGCCCATCACACTCATCCTCTTGCCCGCGAGTTGGGTACTGCTCGTGTTCGTCTTCCACCGCGAGGCGATCGAACTCGGGGCCGCTGGGGTCGAAGTGCTCGAAACGCGTCGCGCCGCCCTCGGGCGCCTGGGGCCCGGCGAGCGCAACGTGATGCTCGTGTTCGCAGCGATGGCGCTCGCGTGGTTCTTCCGGGAGCCCAAGGTCATCGGTTCGCTCTCCATCGTCGGCCTCACGTCCATTGTGCCGTCGCTCTCCGACGCTGGCATCGCCGTGATCGGTGGCATCGCGCTCTTCCTCATTCCCGGTCGCACCCTCACAGGGCCGTCCCGTCCGCTGCTCACGTGGCGCGAGGCTCGCGAGATCCCGTGGGACGTGTTGCTGCTCTTCGGTGGAGGCCTCTCCCTCGCCGCCGCCATGGAGTCGAGCGGATTGGCTACGACGATCGGTGGCTGGATGTCAGGCCTCAAAGGCCTGCCGCTCCCGCTGGTGCTGTTGGGGATCTCGGCGGCGACGGTCGTGGTCTCGGAGTTGGCATCGAATGCGGCGACCGCGTCGATGGGCATGCCGATCGCCGTGTCGCTGGCCGCCGCGCTCGATCAGCCGCCGCTCATGCTGATGGTGCTCGTCGGCCTCTCGGCATCGGTCGGATTCGCCCTGCCCATGGCGACGCCCCCGAACGCGATCGTATTCGGCAGTGGCGAAATGACGGTGCGCGATATGGCGCGCGCTGGCCTGACGCTCGACGTCGTCTCGATCCTCGTCGTCGTCGGGGTCGTGCTCCTGTTGTTCTAGCCCACGCGCATCGGATATCGTTCGCGCCATGAGTCGCCGCGACTACTCGTTCATCGCTGACACCGATTCGCTCGACGCGCTGCGCCGACTGCGGCGCGGCTGGGCCGGGTGGGAGTTCGTCGACGGTGAGTTCCACGTGCGCTTGCGGGAGGGCGGTACCGTGCGCGCTCACGTGGATCGCGCCGAGATCGAGCCCGGTTTCGACGTCTCCGCACTCGTAGCCGACTTCTTCCCGGACCGCAGCGAGATCCCGGCGCGCGACTCCGCGTTCACCTCGCACGCCAACGAGGTCGCACTGTTCCGCGGCGTCACGTGGCTCGAACCACTGCCCTCGGCGGGTCCTGATCATTCGATCCAGTTCAGTGGGATACCGGGTATCGAGATCCCGGACACCGCAGTCGCGAAGTGCGATTTCACCGACGCTCTGCTGATCAGTACCGAAGGGGCAGCGATCGTCGTGCGCATCGCGCTCAAGCCGGGGTGGCTGGAGGTCATCGACGATCCCACGGAGGTCGCCGAGTTCCTTGAGTTGCGCGGCTTCGTGCCATGAAGTCTTTGGCCGCAGGGTTGCTGCGGCATGACGACGGTCTGGTGCGCTGCTGGTGGTGTGGGACGGACCCGCTCTACGTGCAGTATCACGATAGCGAGTGGGGTACGCCGGTCACCGACGAACATCGGCTGTTCGAGAAGCTCTCGCTCGAGGGATTCCAGGCCGGCCTCAGCTGGATCACGATCCTCCGCAAGCGCGAGGCGTTCCGCGAGGCCTTCGCCGGTTTCGACCCCGCCAAGGTCGCGGCCTTCGGCTCTCGTGATGTGACCCGGTTGCTGGGAAATGCACAGATCGTGCGCCATCGCGGGAAGATCGAAGCCGTGGTCAGCAATGCGCGATGTTATGCCGAGCTTCGGGCCGAGGGGCGCTCGCTCGCCGACTTCCTGTGGTCCTTCGCTCCCGCGGCGCCGACGCCGCGCGCTGCCTCTGCGCGGCGCACCACGCGCGCAGAGGTTCCCAACATCACCGCGGAGTCGACCGCCCTGTCACGGGCGCTCAAGCAGCGGGGCTGGAAGTTCGTCGGCCCCACGACCATGTACGCGATGTTCCAGGCGATGGGCTTGGTGAACGACCACCTCACGGGCTGCTTCAGGCACTCGCAGGTCGAGGCGCTACTGCGGCCGGCGAGGCGGTCGCGTTGATGCGCTGCTCGAGCCGCGTGCGCGCGGCGAGGCGGATGCGTGGGTCGCCGAGCCGGATCGCATCGACTAGCGAAACCATCTCGAACAGCTGCGGCGCACGCGCGGCGAGTCCCGCCGCCCCACGATAGAGTGGAGTCACCGCGAAGCCCTGCACGGCATTCGGGACAGCCGCCGGGAGCACGACCACGTCGACCGCGTCAACCTCCGCAGCGAGCGGCGGCGCGGAGTAGGCGGTGGGGACACCGAGCGCGAGCGAACCTTTGGATGCGGGGAAGGCATAGCGGACCCCGTAGAGCGCGAACTCGGTGAGCGCACGAGGGTTCGCGGCGCGGGTCCCCGGTTTCAGGAGCCCGGCCCGCCCGAGCCGCGTGAGCGCCGCGTGGACCTGACTGGGTACGACGCCGAGTTCCTCGGCGAGTTCGACCAGCGTTCCGGCTGGACCGAGCAGCCGAAGCGCGAGTACGACGTCGAAGGGTGCAGTGCGCGTCAGTCTATAATCTAGAAAATGGTAAGCCCATATAAAATAGCACGGTGGACGTGAATCGGTAACCTACCGTACCACGGCCCACACAGCGAAGTGGTCCGATGCCCACAGCGCGCCCCAGCGGCGGCGATCGATTCCCGCATCCAGCACCGACCAGTTCGTTCCCGCAAGTATTGCATCGATCTTCCCCGCGGTCGAGTCGCCAATGAAGGCATTGAACGTTCCGACCACCGTGGCGTCAGGGTGCCGTGCCCGAAACGTGTCGCGCAGCACCGGGGTCGAGCGTTCGCCCGCGCGGGCGGCGGCGCCAACACCCGCCCCTGATCCAACGCCATCACCGGTGCCCACCAGCCGCTGGAATGCCGGGTTCGCTTCGTCGGAGTTGAAATCACCCATCACGAGCACCCGGTCGTTCGGACCAGCATCGTCACGAACGCGGTCGAGCAGCAGCTCCGCGCTTCGTACACGCGAGGGCTGGGACTCATGGTCCCAGTGCGTGTTGTACGCGCGCAGGGTGTCGCCTGTCGCGCGATCGAGCAGGCGCGCCCACGTTGCGACCCGAGTGATGCGATTCCCCCAATGCATCGAGCCCGGTACGGTGGGGGTATCGGAGTACCAGAACGTGCCGTCCGCGAGCACCGAGAATCGTGCGGTGTCGACCAGGATAGCGGAGTACTCGCCGGCGGTGCGTCCATCGTCCCGACCGACCCCGAGCTCGCGGTAGCCGGGAAGCGCGCGCGCGAGTTCATCCAGCTGGAATCGCAGCCCTTCCTGTACGCCGAGCACATGCGGCGCGTGATCGCGGATCGTCCCGATCACCGCGTCTCGCCGCGCCTCCCAGCGGTGCGCACCGTCGTTCGCCGTGCCGTAACGGATATTGAAGCTCAACACCCGTACCGCGGCCTGCGACGCGAGCGCGCCCGCGGACGACATCACCAGCGCGGCCAACACGGCGAGGTGCATCATCAGCCGCCCGCCGGATCGCGGTCCGCTCTCGGCGGCACGCGCGGCACGCGCGGCACCGCGCTCAGCTCCGCGCTCAGCTCCGCAGCCAGCGCCCTTCACGCGGGCGACCCTGCCGTCGGCTTCCCGCGGTCGGCCAACCAACTGGCCACGCCACCTCCGATCAGCACGATGAAGATCACGCCCAACAACCAGAAGTTGGCGTCTTCGCCGAACCACGCCTTCACGTACGATCCGAACAGCATCTTGAGACCGACGATCGCCAGCACCAACGCCAGCGAGACCTTCAAGTAGCGGAACTTCTGGATCAGCCCGGCGAGCCCGAAGTACAACGATCGCAAGCAGAGGATCGCGAACACGTTCGAGGTGAACACCAAGAACGGATCCGCCGTGATCGCGAAGATCGCCGGGATCGAGTCGACGGCGAAGATCAGGTCGGTCGTCTCCACCAACACGAGCGCGACCGCGAGCGGCGTGAGGAATCGCTTGCCGTTCAGATCGACGAGGAAGTGCTGCTCATGGAAGCGGTCGGTGACCGGGAAGTGCTTCCGCAACCACCGCGTGACCCAGCCCTCCACTTCCTCTTCTTTCTCCGCCGCGCTCGACATGAGCATGCGCACGCCAGTGAAGACGAGGAACGCGCCGAACACCAGCAGGATCCAGTGGTAGCGCGCCACCAGCTGTGCGCCCACACCGATCATCGTCCCGCGCATCACCAGCGCGCCAAGGATGCCCCAGAAGAGCACGCGGTGCTGATACATCAGCGGCACCTTGAGGTGCTCGAAGATCAGGGCGATCACGAAGACATTGTCCATCGAGAGACTCATCTCGACGACATAGCCGGTGAGGAACTTCACCGCGGCCAAGCGCCCATCGTTCTGCAATCCGTCGACCGCATCGGTCGCCAAGCCCAGGCCCAGCCAGTGCGCGTTGTACGCGACGTACACGAAACCGGCGAACGCGATCGCCATGGCCACGGTCGCGGCTGTGAAGAACAGCGCCTCCCGCAACGACGGAGCGTGCGCCTTCTTGTTGAAGACACCGAGGTCGAGTGCCAACACGACGGCGATGAACAGCAGGAATCCCGCCCAGGCCCAGATCACTTGGTGCGCTCCGTTTCGACCCACGACTTCCACTCGGACTCGGCGAGCCCGAGGGTCAACTTGCCGCCGAAGCGGGTGAGCGGCTGCATGAGCAACATCGGTTCGGCGACGAGCGTGCTCATCCACTTCTCGTCGGACAGTCGCGCAGCGCCGAGTCCGAGTTCCTGATACCGCTTGGACTCTTTGTCGATCAGCGCCGTGAGACCGAACTTCTGAACGAAGCGCTGGAGCTCGCCGCTACTCGCGGCGCGCTCCTTCAGATCCACGAAGTGGACCTTTACGCGTCGCTCGCTCCAGAAACGAAGTGACCGTCTGGTGTGTTGGTTCTTCTGAGTGCCGAAGACCTGCACTTCCATGCAGTTCTCCCCCGATATTGCAGGTCCTGCGCACCGAGTGCGGCTGACGTACCGTCGGCGCGGCTCGGAGGAATCTATCCACTCCACTGTGTCGAATCATCCGCCGTTCTCCCCCGCGTGGTGGCTCCCGGGCCCGCATCTCCCGACGGTTTGGGGGAAGTTCGCCCGAAGGCTTCCCGACGCGCACGAACGGATCGAACTGTGGCCGACGCCCGACGGCGACCGGATCTCCGTCGCCCGCGTCGATGCGCCCGACCGGGAGGCGCCGCTGCTCGCGATCCTGCATGGACTCGAGGGCACGGTGCGCTCGAAGTACGCGCAGGGCCTCATGCACGAGGCACGGGCCTACGGCTGGAGTGCAGCGCTCCTCATTTTCCGTACGTGCGACGGCCGGGTACCCGCAGTCCCCCGCCTGTATCACTCCGGCGAAACGACCGACGCAGACCACTTCCTCCGTCGTTTGGCCGCCGAGCGCCCAGGCCGACCGATCGTCGTGGTCGGCGTATCACTCGGCGCGAACGTCTTGCTCAAGTGGTTGGGTGAGCAATCTGACGCAGCGCCACGGGAGATCCGACGCGCCGCGGCCGTCTCCACTCCGTTCGATCTCGGTGCCGGCGCGCGCTTCCTCGAAACTGGGTTCTCGCGCGCCTACTCGCGGCACTTCGTGAAGACGTTGAAGCGCAAGGCGGAGGCCGTGCGCGCGCAGCACCCGCGACTGCCGGTCTCATGGAAGCGGGTTGAATCGTCCCGCACGTTCTGGGAGTTCGACGACGCCTTCACCGCACCGGTCCATGGGTTCGCCGGCGCGGATGACTACTACCAGCGCTCGAGTTCGATCCACTTCCTTTCACACATTTCTCGCCCGACCCTCTTGCACTCGGCGGTTGATGACCCTTTTCTTCCTCCAGTCGTCCTCGATCGAGTACGAGAGATCGCGAGAGCCAATCCCCAGCTCGCGGTCGATTTCACCCCAAAGGGTGGGCACGTGGGTTGGGTGTCGGGTCCGCCATGGGCCGCCCGATACTCCATGGAGCCCCGGGTGATCAGCTGGCTGGCCGAAGGCCTAGCACGCCGCTGAACGGGGAGATTCCCTGACACGTAGGCTCCTCATGGATCAACTAGATTCCGTCTAGTTGATATCCATTCTCATCTAATCTTTGCCGGACCCGATCTTGAGCTCCTCGGCGACTGAGTTCCACGACGACATCATTTACCCGAACACGGTGGCGTTCATCCTCGTCCACCTGGCGCCTTTGGCGGCCATTTGGTCCGGGGTGACGACAACCTCCGTTGTCCTCGCGATCACGCTGTACGTGGTCCGCATGTTCGGCGTCACGGCGGGCTATCACCGCTTCTTCTCGCACCGCTCGTTCAAGACCTCGCGTGCGGGGCAGTTCCTCTTCGCGCTGCTCGCAATGAGCTCCACGCAGAAGTCCGTCCTCTGGTGGGCCGCGTTGCATCGACATCACCACCGGCACTCGGACGATCCCGAGGACGTGCACTCGCCCGTGCATCGCGGCTTCTTCTACTCCCATGTCGGGTGGATCTTCGACAAGAAGCATGACAAAACGCGTGTGGACGAGGTGCCGGATCTCGCGAAGTACCCGGAGCTCGTTTTCCTCGACAGACATCAGTTGCTGCCGGGCATCGCCCTCGGCGTGCTCTGCTTCCTCATCGACGGCTGGCCCGGACTGTTCATCGGCTTCTTCTTGAGCACCGTCTTCCTCTACCACGGCACGTTCTTCATCAACTCGCTGGCCCACGTACACGGCAACCAGCGTTACGTGACCGGCGACGACTCGCGCAACAACTGGTGGCTCGCCCTCATCACCCTCGGCGAGGGCTGGCACAACAATCACCACGCGTATCAGCGTTCCACGCGCCAAGGCTTCCGTTGGTACGAGATCGACATCACGTACTACGTCCTCAAGGCGATGTCGTGGGTCGGCCTCGTGTGGGACCTCGGCGAGCCGCCCGCAGAAGTGGTACGAAACGAGCGTCGGATCGGCACGGCGGTACTCGAGCGCGTCGCGCGTCAACTCGCCGAGCAGTGGGCCGCTGCGGATGTGCGGGGGCAGGTGGCCTCGCAGATGAGTCACGCGCGGGAGTCTTTCGATGCCCACCCCAAGGTCATCGAGTTGCGTGCCAAGCTCGCCGCGAAGCAGGCCCGGGCGGAGGAGATCTGGCACGAGCTCCAGCAACAGCTTCCTCACTTGCCGCATCTGCCCTCGGCGGCCGAGCTGCGCACCCGCGCGCTCCAGCTCTATGCCGAGTCGCCGTCAACGGACGACATCGTGGCTCGTGCCCGTCAGGTCATCGCCGAGCGGATGAGCTTCGAGGTCTTCCCCGAGCTGCGTCCGGCCGCGACCTGAACCTCGCGAACGCAACCGTGGGGAAGCACGTTATGGGGATGGCCCGGCGCCATCCCCATTGTCGTTCGTGCCCCCCACTCTCCCGGAGACCGTGAATGTCGCGACACCTGCGTTTGTTGCCCGCCTTGGCGCTGCTTGGGGCATGCTCGTTCCAGAAGATGACGCCCGACGAAGCGCGCGCCTCCGGCGCATCCGCCTCCCTGATGGCCGACGATCATTCCGATCACGACATGTCGGCGCTGAACCCCGGTGGGCCGTTCGTCTCCACCACCGAGATCCAGCAGGCCGGCGGCATCGCGCCCGGCGCCTCACAGGCGGCCGAGCGCTTGCAGAAGTCCCCGCGCCACGCCGAGTGGGCGATGGTGCCCCTCACGCCGGGCGGAAGCGACTCGATCGCCGCGTGGGTGGTCTACCCTGAGGTGAAGCGGAACGCGCCGGTGGTGGTGGTCGTACACGAGATCTTCGGACTCTCCACCTGGGTGCGCTCGGTCGCCGACCAGCTCGCCGCCGACGGCTTCATCGCCATCGCGCCCGACTTGCTGTCGATCGAGCGCGGTGGCGCCACCACCGACACGCTCACCACGGACGTCGCGCGCACCATGATCCGTAACGTCACGCCCGACAAGATGAACGCCATGGTCGCGGCGATCGGTCGCTACGGTATGTCCCTTCCGGCCGCTTCCAAGAAGTACGGGATCGTGGGCTACTGCTGGGGCGGGAGCGCGTCGTACAATCACGCGGTCTTCAATGCGCCGGGACTCTCGGCGTCGGTCGTGTACTACGGCTCGGCGCCCGAGGCCGCCGAACTCGCCAAGATCAAGGTGCCGGTGCTCGGCCTGTTCGGCGAGAACGACCAACGGGTGAACGCGACGATCGCGCGCGCGGACTCGACCATCAAGGCGACAGGCGGCACGTTCCAGAGCCGCATCTACACCGGGGCAGGTCACGGCTTCCTGCGTGCCCAGGATCAGCCGGCGAACGCCGAGGCCGCCAAGCAGGCGTGGCCCGAGACCGTCGCTTGGTTCAAGAAGTACTTGAAGTAGCTGCGCTCAGGGCGCCCGAGTGGCCGGTGTCGTGAAGACGCTGAGCCACTCGGGCCAGTTCCCGGACATCTCGAAGTAGTCGTCGTAGTACACGAGCCCCTTCTCTTCGAACGCGCTCAACAGCGCCTGCAGTCCTTCGTCATCGTACACGGGTCCGATCGCGATGACACTCCCTTCCACCCGGAACTCCTCGGGAGTCAGGTTGAGCCATGCATCGATCCCCTCGCGCGTGAGTGCGGCGCCTTCGAACGCCTCGCGGCGGATCAACAGCGTCGGCGCATTGTGGGTGAGCTTGAGCGGCATCGGTTGTGGCGGATGGGTGGACGCACGCCGCGGAGTGACCGCGCGGATCGAGCTTATAGATTAAGCGCGTGGCGCACTCAGCGCAGGACTTCGATGTCATCGTAATCGGCGGCGGCCACGCCGGCTGTGAAGCCGCCGTGGCGGCAGCGCGCCGCGGGGCGCGTGTCGCCCTACTCACCACCGCGCTCGAGACCATCGGCCAACTATCGTGCAACCCGGCGATGGGAGGCGTCGCCAAAGGCACCGTCATCCGGGAGATCGACGCGCTCGGTGGCGTGATGGGTCGGGCGACCGATCGGGCGACCATCCAGTTCCGCATGCTGAACCGCGGCAAGGGGCCGGCCGTATGGGCCCCGCGCGCGCAAGCGGACCGCGGCCTCTATCGTCGGGCTGTGCGCAGCGAGCTCGAACAACACGCCGGGCTTGTGACCATGCAGGGGACGGCTGCGCGACTGCGACTCGACGCGAACGGAACCGTCGCCGGCGTGGAGACGACCGAAGGTCGGTACTTCGCCGCTCGTGCCGTTGTCATCACGACCGGGACGTTCCTTAACGGCCGCATCCACATCGGCACCGGACTCTCCGTCAGCGGTGGCCGCGCTGGTGAGCCCGCAACCACCACGCTCGCCGACCAGTTCCGCGAACTCGGCCTCGTCACCCAGCGATTCAAGACCGGCACGCCACCGCGTATCGACGGTCGGTCGGTCGACTACCGCACGCTGGAGCGACAGGACAGCGAGATCGACGACTTCGATTACTCGTGGTCCGTCTTCTGGCCGTCGCCCCGACGGGCCGCGCAGGGCACCCGACACCCCGATCAGTTGTCCTGCTGGATCACCTACGTCGAGTCCGCCGCGAAGCAGATCGTGAGCGACCGCCTGGCGGAGTCCGCGATGTACGGCGGAGCGATCGGGTCCCGCGGCCCGCGGTATTGTCCGAGCATCGAGGACAAGATCGTCCGGTTCGCCTCGGCGGAGCGGCATCAGTTGTATCTCGAGCCGGAGGGCCACGACACCCACGAGTTGTATGTGAACGGGCTCTCGACGTCGCTGCCGGTCGATGCACAGCTGCAGCTGCTGCATGCCATCCCCGGGCTCGAGCGGGCGCACATGACACGCGCCGGCTATGCGATCGAGTACGACTTCGTCCCGCCGACACAGCTCCACCCCACGCTGGCCACACGCGCATGCGCCGGCCTGTATCTCGCCGGTCAGATTAACGGCACCACGGGCTACGAGGAGGCTGGTGCCCAAGGCGTGGTCGCCGGACTGAACGCCGCCGCTCATGCGTTGGCCCTCGAGCCGATCGTGCTCGGACGCGATACCTCGTACATCGGCGTGCTCGTGGACGATCTCGTGACCCGGGGGGTCGATGAGCCGTACCGCTTGTTCACATCGCGCTCCGAGTTCCGCCTCACGGTGCGTCAGGACAACGCGCTCGACCGTCTCTTCGCCATCGGCGCCCGGCTCGGGCTCTATACCGGCGAGGAGCGCGCACGAGCCGAGGCACGGCTGGCGGATGTCGCCCGCGCGACCACCCTCGCTGAGTCGACCCGTGTGACCCCGGCGCAGGTGGATCCGGTGCTGGCGGCTGCGGGCGAGCGTCCCCTCGCCCATGCGATGCCGCTCCTCGAGATCGCCCGTCGTCAAAAAGTATCACTCCGCGACTTATTTACGGCCGCGGGGGTCGGTGGTGACCTGCAGCGTGAAGCGGTGCTCACCACCGAGCTGGAGCTCAAATACGCGGGGTATCTCGCGCGGGAACGGCGCGCCGCCGCGCGGTTGCAACGCATGGGGGATTTCGCGCTGCCGGACGCCGCACCCTACGACCGCATGCTGACCGTGAGCGTCGAGGCGCGGCAGAAGCTCGCGGTGCGACGTCCGAGTACCTTGGCCCAGGCGGCCAGTATCCCGGGAGTCAGCCCCGCAGACCTCCAGAATCTCATCCTCGAGGTCGAGCGATGGCGCCGCGCCTGATCGCCGCGCTCGTCCTCGCATTCGCGCTCCTCCCGCTCACGGCGCTCATTCCCGGCGGCGAACTCGACACCGACTTCGCCGCGCGGCTGCTCGATTGGACCTTCGGCACGCTGTTGTGCGCGGGGGTCGGCGGGCTGACGTGGTTCGTCCTGCGCACCCGGCGCGTGGCGGACCGTCCGGCGTCCGTCGCGACGGGCCGACCAGGATTCGCCGGGTGGCCATTCGTGCTCGCAGCATGCGCCGGCGCATTCGCGCTCTACGCGACGATTGCCCACGTCATCTTCTCGGGTCGCGCACTCCACATCGATGAGATCGTGCAGGTGCTGCAGGCGCGATGGCTTGCCGAAGGACAGCTCACCGTCGTGACGCCGCCGTTGCGCGAGTTCTTCTCCGTACTCAATCTCGTCGACCTCGGTGACCGTACGTTCGCGCAGTTTCCCGTCGGCGGACCAGCAATGTTGATGCTAGGTTCGCTGGTCGGTGCTGAATGGCTGGTGGGCCCGCTGGCCGGCGCGATGAGCGTGTTGGCGTTCGCGGTCGTACTTGGTGCCGCTGAGCCGACAGCGACGCGGCGATGGCATCGCGGAGCGCTCGTGCTCTTCGCCGTGGCACCTTTCGGAGCGTTCATGTTCGGCTCCCACATGAACCACGCAACCACGCTCGCCTGGTTGCTGGTCGCCACCGCGTCCCTCAGCGTCGCGACGCATGACGGTGTGGAGCAAGAAGGGGCCACGCCTTGGTGGGGTCTGCTCGCTGGACTCGCGCTTGGTGTGGCCGCAACGATTCGTCCGCTCGACGCCGCCGTGTTCGCGCTCCCCGCCGCCACGTGGCTTGCCTGGCGCGCGCGCGTCGGCGGGCGGGCGTTCATGACGTTGCTGCTGTCCGGGGTCGGGGTCGCACTGCCGATCGCGGGTCTGCTGTACGTGAACGCACAGCAGACGGGTCGCGCGACACTCTTCGGGTACGATCTGCTCTGGGGCGCCAGCCATGGACTCGGCTTCCACGCGTCGCCTTGGGGTCCCACCCACACGCCGGCGCGCGGGGTCGAGCTCGTCGGACTCTACTTCTCCCGACTCGCGACGCACCTGCTGGAGACGCCGTTCCCGAGCCTGCTTCCCGCCGCGGTGGGACTCTTCTTCGCGACGCGTCTTCGTCCACTGGACCGCTATCTCCTCGCGTGCAGTGCGCTGCTCGTGATCGCGTATGCGGCGTATTGGCACGACGGGTCGCATTTGGGGCCGCGTTTCATGTTCGCGCTGCTCCCGGTGCTGGTGCTCTGGAGCGCGCGTGTGACCGTGGCCTTCGCCGATCGCTCGTGGACCGTGCGGCGCGGCGCACAGGCTGCGTTGGCGAGCGGTGCGCTGTACGCGGTCGTGACCGTGTTGGCCGTGCGTGCGCCCTCCTATAGCAATGCGAACACGTCGATGCGCGTGGATGTCGCGGCGGCGAGTCGGGGCGCCGGGGTGGAGAACGCCCTGGTGCTCGTGCGGGAGAGCTGGGGCGCCCAACTGATCGTGCGTCTTTGGGCGCGCGGTGTGCCGCGGTCGTCGGCCGAGCAGGTGTACCGTCGGGCCGATGCCTGCATGCTCGATCGCGCGGTCGAGTCTTTGGAACGGGACGGAATCCGGGGCGATGCGGCGGTTCGCCGGCTACTCCCACTGCTGGCGGATTCGGCCCGGCTGCAGCGGAGTCCTTGGTCACCGGACCGGTCAGAGCGCTTCCTACCGGGTACGGAGTACGCAGGCGTCTGTGCGGCGCGAGTCGCCGAGGATCGATCGGGGTATTCGCTGTACGCACCGTTCCGCCTGGTGCGCGACGGGAATGTCTACGCGCGCTGGTTGCCGGGCAGGGAATCGGAGATCGCCGCGCAGTATCCTGGTCGGCCCGTCTATGTGTTGGGACGCGCGAGCGATGCGGTGGACGCCTCGTTCACATGGACTCGCTGGCGTCCCTGAGCGACAAGGGCGAGTGTCACTGCGGCGCAGGGCAGGTGAGGTCGATCCCGTTGCGGCTCCAACGGGTCATTTAGTATCACACTGATCATTAATCGGAGTTGCCATGTCCCATCGGATCCTCTTGCCGTTCTCTCTCGCGCTGGCCGTCGGCGCCTGCCACGTCCCACTCTCGGCGCAGACGCCGGCACCGGGCGGCCCACCGACCGCTGCGCCGACGGCGGTAGCGTCACGCATCGTGACGTCGGCAAGTGAGGAGGTCGAAGTGACGCCGGATCGCGCGGTGGTGACCTTCAGCGTCGAAACCCGCGCGCGCACGGCCGCAGCGGCAGGCACCGAGAACGCGCGGATACAGACTGCGGTACTCGACACGCTGCGTCGCCTTGGGATCGCGTCCGCACAGTTGCGGACGCAGGGCGTGAGCATCAACCCCGAATACGAGTACCCGAGGGAAGGTGGGCGGCCGACCGTGGTCGGCTATCAGGCGATGAACAGCATCCAGGTCGAGGTGCGTCAGGTCGCGCAGATCGGTCCGGTCATCGACGCCGGACTGAGTCGCGGTGCGACCAACGTCGGCGGGTTGCGGTTCTTCGCATCGAGCACAGAGGCCGCGACACGAGATGCGCTGAAGAAGGCGGTGGCGAAGGCTCGAGCTGATGCGGAGGCGATCGCAGAGGCCGCTGGTGGACGCATCACCGGAGTGGTCCAGATCTCCTCCAGCCCCAACACGCCGATGCCGGTCCAGGAGATGGCGCCGATGCTCGCGATGCGCTCGATGGACAAGTCCGCGGCCCCAACGCCGATCGAGAGCGGGACGCTGCGCTTCAGCGTGTACATCGAAGCGATTTTCGTGTTCTCGATGCGTTAGACTCCTTCAGCTCGTCCTGGAGAGTCGGCGGATCCGATATCGGGAAGTCAGCGTGTGGCTGGGCGACGTTTCACGTGAAACGAGACAAGTGTTGGTAAATTGTCGTTCCACGTGAAACATCTGCTCTGGTAGCCAGGGGGGTGGGACGGTATATTCGCCGTCCTACCCCCCCTCCCCATTCTCCGGACATCCGTGGCCCGCATCATCGCGATTGCCAACCAGAAGGGCGGCGTCGGAAAAACAACAACTGCCGTCAATCTCGCCGCCTCCCTCGCGGCTGCGGAGCAGCGAACGCTTCTGGTCGACGGTGACCCGCAGGGAAACGCCTCCAGCGGAATCGGCCTGGTTCGAGATGAGATCAAGGACACGATTTACGAAGTCCTGCTCGAGCCCACCGTCATCCACTCGGCAATCGTCCGCGAAGTGCAGTTCAAGCATTTAGACGTGCTCCCCGCCACGCCAGATCTGGCCGGCGCCGAGGTCGAGTTGGTGACAGAGGAGCAACGCGAACTCGCCATGCGCCGCGCGCTGGAGCTGGTGCGGGATGAGTACGACTACATTCTGATCGACTGCCCGCCCTCGCTGGGACTGATCACGCTCAACATGCTTGCGGCAGCAGACGCGCTGCTTATCCCACTTCAGTGCGAGTACTACGCGCTCGAGGGGCTCTCCCAGCTCCTCAACACCGTGCACTTGGTTCAGCAGGGCGTGAACCCTGCGCTCGGAATCGACGGCGTGGTCCTCACCATGTACGACGCACGACTGAATCTCTCACGCCAGGTCGCA
Organism: Gemmatimonadaceae bacterium; assembly: GCA_046153705.1. Classification (GTDB taxonomy): domain Bacteria; phylum Gemmatimonadota; class Gemmatimonadetes; order Gemmatimonadales; family Gemmatimonadaceae; genus Pseudogemmatithrix. Next base: position 44,638 of record JBJXGK010000167.1, on the reverse strand, counting down.
GCGGACGCACGCGAGTACTTCGGCGCAAAGGTCTTCGAGTCGGTGGTACCGCGGAACATTCGCCTCGCGGAGGCACCATCGTTTGGCAAGCCGATCATTCTCTACGATGTGGCTTCCGTTGGAGCTCAAGCGTATATGGGAGTAGCTCGTGAACTCATCGAACTCGGCCGAGGTCGACAGGGCACCTGAAGCGCCCATTGGGTGCGCACTAACATCGAAAATAGCGCCACTATTTTGAGCCATTAATAGCTCATCAAAGCAGCACCAACGACACATATATCCAAGTTCAGGACTCAGAATGAGCGTTGAGAAGGGAAGACGGCTTGGCAGGGGGCTGGAAGCGCTCATTGCTAAAGCACCTGTCCGTACGGATAGTAGTGCGGCTCAGCAGGCTGATCGCGCCGCTGCGCGCGCGGCCGCGCCGGAGTCTCCGCTGCGCACTATCCCGATCTCGCAGATCAGGCCCAACCCTCTGCAGCCGCGCAAAGAGTTCAAGTCTGAGGACCTCGCGGACCTCGAGGCATCATTGCGTGTGAGCGGGCTACTCCAACCAGTGACGGTGCGCACGGCAGCAACTGGCACTGGATTCGAACTCATCGCAGGCGAACGGCGACTTCGTGCCGCACAACGGCTCGGCTGGGCGGAGATCCCCGCAATCGTCAAGGAAGTCGACGACCGGTTACTCCTCTCACTCGCGATGGTCGAGAACCTGCAGCGCGCGGATCTCAATCCGATCGAAGAAGCCGAAGGGTACGAGCAACTCATCAAGGAGTTCTCGCTCACGCAGCAGGAAGTCGCGGACATCGTCGGCAAGGATCGGTCGACGGTCGCCAACACGCTCCGACTTCTGCTTCTGCCGGCGTCGGTGCGACGCCTCGTATGGGACGGGCAGCTCACCATCGGGCACGCGCGGGCGCTGCTCGGCATGGGTGACGAGTCGCGCATCGCAGACCTCGCGCGAGAGGTTGTCGCGCTTGGGCTGTCAGTGCGCGAAGTGGAGCGGCGCGTGCGTGAGACAGCGCAGGCGCACGGGAAGAAACCCAGCGCCGCTGGGAGCGGCACGACCGGCGACGTACGGTCGGCCGAGGTGCGTCGTCTCGAGGACCGACTCCGCAAGCACCTCGGGACCGATCTGAAGATCCTGCAATCCGGGAAGGAGCGCGGCGAACTCCGCGTACCGTTCTACAGCGCCGACGACTTCGAACGGTTGGTCGCGTTGATCCTCGGCGAGGACCTTCCGGAATGAATCGCAATCTGACCCCTCGACCGGTCAAGGCCACCGGTGCGCGCGAAGCGCACGGGCGGATCCTCGATCCGACGTCGGGTCAGCTCTATGTACATATGCATCGCGAGCGCGGGCTCTCGCACCGGCACTATGTCTTGCACGGCTGGCAGGTGCGCGTACTCAACCTCGTTCTCTCCTGGCCGATGCGCATCCTGTATGTCATCGCCCTCGTGAGCTGGGCGTGGATGGCATCACAGGCCGCCCGTGTTCCGTTCTTGGTCCAAGAAGTGAACACACTTCGGCGCGAGGCCGAGCGACTCGACACGCTGACGGCAACGCTCGGCGCGCTCCAAGCACGGTACGAACAAGTGCAGCGTCTCATGGGTGCCGCGCAGGCGAAACCGGAGACAGAGACGAAGACGAAGGGCGCTGATGCGCGCGTCGCGCCCATCGCACCCGCAAGACCCGAGACCGGCGCCGCGGCCTCGCCGAACGCTGATACCACCGGAACGAAGTCTGTGCCGAAGTCCCCAACGAAGACCCCGGCAAAACCGGATTCGGCGGTGAAGCGCGACTCTTCGAGCACGCCGCCGGAGACGATCAAGCCACCCGCATCGGGCACTCTGCGCTGATTGCGGCGTTCACACACCGAGGAAGGAGAAGGCGATGGCGATCTTCAGTGGCGAGGAGGGTAAGTCGAAGAGCGGCGTGCGCGCCGGAGAGAACACACTTTCGATCGTATCTGCGGGCACGACCATCAGTGGCGACGTCGAGTGCAGCGGCGTACTGAAGGTCGAAGGCCGCATCGAGGGGAGTGTGCGTAAGGCACGCCAAGTCATGCTCGCCAAAGAGGGCGCGATTCAAGGCAATGTCACGGCAGGCGAGGTGGTCGTTGGTGGCGTCATCGAAGGAGCCGTCACGGCCACGGAGCGGCTTGAGCTGCAACACACCGCGGTCGTCAACGGCGACATCACCACCCGATCGATCGTGGTGATGGAAGGTGCCCGTATCAATGGTGGCTTGAAGATGATCGAAATCGCCTTGGTGACTGGCTCGGATCAGTCTAGCGAGAGCCGCGATCCGAAGATCGCGCGGAGAAGCTGACACTAACAGGCCACCGACGAAGCATTGTCGATTCGCGATGGCGCGTTATCCACAGGGAATGTTGGAAGTAGTCGTTTGTTTACACTTATATCTCAAAGCATTGCGGTAAAACGCTTTGGAAGGCGATATTATGGTCAAACTTGCGCGTTTGTTTGTTATTATCCACACCGCCGTTCTCGCAACTGCCTGTGGCACAAAGAGTTCCGGCGATGACGGCGTTTTCCGCGTCGCGCTGCTCACACCCGGCCCTATCTCGGACCAAGCGTGGAACTCTTCCGCTTACAAGGGCTTGGAGCGCGTCCGCGATTCGCTCGGCGCTGAAATAAGCCACATCCAGACCAAGACGCCGGCGGAGTTCGAGGAGAACTTCAGGCAATACGGTGCCAAGGGCTTCGATCTCGTCATCGGTCATGGGTTCGAGTTCCAGGACGCCGCACAGCGGGTCGGTCCGGAGTACCCGAAGACCGTGTACGTCACCACGGGCGGGTCAGGGACCGGTCCCAACATCGCCGCGCTCTCGTTCGCGTTTGACGAACCTTCCTTCTTCGCGGGAATCGCGGCGGCCTCTGTTTCGCAGAACGGCGTCATGGCCGTGCTTGGCGGCACCGAGCTTCCGCCCGTCAAGTCGAGCTTCGCCGCATTCGAAGCGGGGGCGCGCTCGGTCCGCCCGGACATCCAGGTCCTCACCGCGTTCATCGGAAACTGGGACGATGCCGCAGCGGGAAAGGAGCAGGCGCTCGCACTCATGTCCCGGCGCGCGGACGTCATCTTCCAGAATGCGGATGCCGCAGGACTCGGCGCGTTCCAGGCCGTGCGTGAACGCGGCAAAGCGTGGATCATCGGAGCAAACGCAGATCAGAACCAAGTCGCGCCCGAGGTCACACTCGGCTCGGTCGTCATCGACCTACCGCACGCGTTCCTGCTCGTCGCGCGCGAAGTCAAGGACGGCACGTTCACGCCACGTGTCGTCCGACTTGATACGAAGTCGGAAGTGGTACGGTGGGTACCGAACCCGTCAGTGCAGATCCTCTCGAAGGTGGTGACCGACCATATCGACACGCTACGCGCGCAGCTCGTCTCCGGCACGTTCACGCTCCCGGCACCGAGCACCCCGTGAGTACGGTGGCACTGTCGGCGATCGAAGCACATCTCGAGTCACTGCTCGGAATCTCCGCGATCCCGGACTACCCACCCGCCCTGAACGGCGTGCAGGTCGACCACCGTGGACCGGTGCGCCGGATCGCTGCGGCCGTCGACTGCTCTCACCGTACGATCACCGCCGCAGCCGCGCAGGGGGCGAATCTGCTGCTGGTGCATCACGGCCTCTTCTGGGGCGGACTCCAAGCGCTCGTCGGGGCGCACGCTGCTCGAGTGCGCGCGCTCCTTGATGCCGACATGGCGTTGTATTCCGCGCATCTACCCCTGGACGCACACGCCACCTTCGGCAACTCCCGCCTGCTGGCCACCGAGCTCGGACTCGAACCAACGGACGGCTTCGCTCGATATCAGCACATCCACTGCGGCGTGCGCGGTGAAGCCGATCTCGACACCTCCGCGCTCGTCGCGACCGTCCGCGCGTGGGCGACGCCGTGGGGCCACCACACCGTCGCCTCGCAGATCCCCGCGGGCCATCGTACGCACCGCTGGGCGATCTGCTCTGGATCCGGAGCGCAGGTCGACACATTGAAAGAAGCCTATACGAGTGGTGTCGACACGCTCATCGTCGGCGAAGGGCCGCACTGGTCCGCCGTCGACGCTGAGGAGCGCGGCTTGGTGATCGTCTACGCAGGGCACTACGCCACCGAGACGCTCGGCGTGCGAGCGCTCGCCGCGCACCTCTCGACGACGTTCGGCGTCCCGTGGAGCTTCGTCCACGCACCGACGGGGCTGTGACGCGCCAGACCGCGCTCGCCCTGTCGGGTATCCGACACAGGTTCGGCCGGACTCTCGCGCTCGATGATGCGTCCATCACGGTCCGGCGCGGGACCGTGCATGCCCTTCTCGGCGAGAACGGCGCCGGGAAGTCAACGCTCATGCGCATCGCGTTCGGTATGCTCACGCCGGAACAAGGGGCGATCCTCCTCGATGGTGCCGCCGTCTCATTCGCCTCGAGCGCCGAGGCGATCGCGCGCGGCATCGGCATGGTCCACCAGCACTTCTCGTTGGTCTCGACCATGCGCGCGGTGGAGAACGTCGCACTCGGCGCACACGGACGGTTGGATCTCGCATCGACCGCCGAGCGCATGTCGGAAGTGTCGCGCGCGACCGGGCTGACGATCGACCCTGCAGCGATCGCGGGTGACCTGAGTGTCTCGGCACAGCAACGCCTGGAGATCGTGAAGGCGTTGGTGCGCGACGCACGCCTTCTCATCCTTGACGAGCCCGGCGCCGTGCTCACCCCCGACGAGCGCGCGGAACTCGACCGCTGGTTGCGTCGCTTCGCGGACGGCGGTGGAACCGTCGTGCTCATCACGCACAAGGTGCGCGAGGCGCTTGCGGTCGCGGACGACCTCACCGTGCTCCGTCGCGGCCGCACCGTACTCTCCGGGCTACGGGATGCCGTCTCCGAAGCGGCGGTGATCGAAGCGATGACGGGTGAGTCCGCACGGCACGCGGCCTGGCGCATCGAGCAGCCCGAATCCGTCCAGCGAGTCCCGCTCACGGCTCGGCAACGGACGGCGGGGGCCGCCGACCCGGTACTCGCACTCGATCACGTACACGTGTTCGATGAACGGGGCATCGCTCGTCTGCAGGATGCTTCGCTCACGGTCGCGCGCGGTGAGGTCCTCGGCGTGATCGGAGTGGAAGGCGCGGGCGCACGCGAGCTCATGCGGGTCCTGGCGGGACGACTCCTCCCGTCGCGAGGAACCGTGACGCGTCCGGCGCGCGTGGGATTCGTTCCCGAAGACCGCCTCCACGACGCGATCGTGCCGACGTTCTCGCTCGCGGAGAATCTCGCGCTCGCCGAAGCCGGTTCGGCGCGCGGCAGACTGGACTGGCACGCACTGGCTGCGCGCACCGAGGACGTGGTCACCGCGAACGATGTCCGCAACGGCGCGGCTTGGCGCCGCGTCGACACGTTATCGGGTGGCAACCAACAGAAGTTCGTGGTCGGGCGTGAAGACCGGATCGGGCGCGACGCCTTGGTCGCAGAGAACCCGACGCGCGGACTCGACCTCCGCGCCGCGCATGCGGTGCTCGACGTTGTCCGCGGCGTCGGCAGCGGTGGCGCGCCGTCGCGCGCCGTGGTGTTCTATTCCACCGATCTCGATGAAGTCCTGTCGGTCGCCACGCGGGTGGTCGCCTGCTTCAATGGAACGGTGCGTGAGGTGGTTCCGGCGGAGGATCCGACGGACCGGACACCGTACGCGCGGGCCTTGGTGGGAGCGCACTGACGATGGACGCACTCGCGGCGCTGTGGGACGGAGCATTCGGGTCGGCGTTCGCGATCTGGTCGGCGACGCTGGTGCGTGCCACGCCGTTGTTGCTGCTCGGTCTCGCGGTGGCGCTCGCGTTCCGCGCCGGACTCCTGAACATCGGCGCCGAAGGACAACTCTTGATGGGGGCGGTCGGTGCGAGCGCCGTGGCGCTGAGCCTCGGCGCGGCACCGCGCGGGGTGGTGGTGATGACGATGGTCGTGGCCGGTGCCGCAGGCGGCGCGCTGTGGAGCGGGATCGCTGCGTGGCTCAAGCGGCGCTTCGGCGTGCTGGAGGTGATCAGCACGATCATGCTCAACTTCATCGCCGCCGCGCTCGTGAGTTGGCTGGTTCGCGGCCCACTGCAGGAACCGACACGCATCTATCCACAGTCGTCGACCTTCAGCGCCGCGGCCCACTGGCCGTTCCTCGTCCCGGGGCAGCGGCTTCACCTCGGATTCGCGATCGGTGTCGTCTTGGCCGTCGGATTGTGGTGGTGGTTCGAGCGCACGGCCGGCGGATTCCGGGTACGCGCGGTCGGCGCGGGAGCGCGCGCCGCCGCCAGCGCCGGCGGCGTCAACGTCGCCTCCACGGTCACGCGCGTCTTCCTCGTAAGCGGCGCGATCGCCGGCGTCGCCGGAGCGGCCGAAGTGGGTGGTGTGACATGGGCGCTGTATGAAGGGCTCTCGCCTGGCTACGGCTATACCGCGATCGCCGTCGCGCTCCTCGCGCGACTCGACCCGCGGTGGATCATCGCCACGTCGGTCTTCTTCGGCGCACTCGAAGCCGGCGCCGCCGCCATGCAGCGCGACGCGCAGATTCCGGCGGTCGTGGTGCAGATCATCGTCGCGCTGGTGGTGTTGGGCGTGCTGGCGGCGACCGCCGTGCGTGATAAGCGTGTCCTGCAGCGCCTCGCAGTGGACGCCGACTGATGGAGTTCCTGCTCCTGCTCGCCCCCTTCCTCGACGCGAGCCTGCGCACGGCGACTCCATTGGCGTTCGCCGCCCTGGGCGAGCTCGTTTCCGAGCGCGCGGGCGTGATCAATCTCGGCCTCGAGGGCTGCATCATCGCGGGGTGCTTCGGTTCGCTTCTCGCCGCGGGCAGCGGTGGCCCGACCATCGGATTCGCGGTCGGCGTGCTCTCGGGAATGGCGATTGCCGCCGTGTTCGCGTACTTCGTTCTCGTACTGCGCACGGACCAGATCATCGCCGGGACGGCGATGACGCTGCTCGCACTCGGGCTCACCGGAACACTTTACCGGACCCTGTACGGCGCGTCGGGTGCAGCGCTCGGGACACCGACCGTGGGCCCGTGGGCGGTTCCGGGGCTCAGTGCGATCCCGTTGATCGGCCCCGCGTTGTTCAAACAATCGGTCCTGACCTACCTGCTGTACGTTGCCGTACCGGCGCTCGCCTGGTGGATGCATCGCACCGGTGGCGGGCTCGCGTTGCGAGCAGTGGGTGAGCATCGCGCCGCTGCGGAGGCCGCGGGCATCGATGCGCAGCGCGTACGCTGGGGCGCGATCCTGGTCGGAGGCGCGCTCGGTGGACTGAGCGGCGCGACCCTGGTGCTCGCGCAGGTCGGGACGTTCAACGAGGGCATGAGCGCCGGTCGCGGGTTCATCGCGATCGCGATCGTCGTCCTTGGTCGCTGGTCCGTCGTGGGCACGGCGCTCTCGGCGCTGGTCTTCGGCGCAGCGTTCGCGCTGCAGTATCTCTTCCAGGCGCTGGATGTCCAGCTGCCGTACCAGCTCTTCATCGCGTTCCCGTATGTACTCACGCTCGTGTTGCTGGCGGTGATGCGTGGCAGAACGGCGGCGCCACTCGAGCTCGGTCGGCGGGACGGAGCGGCCTGAGGCACTCGCACGCTCAGCGTGCGCGCGGAGTGAAATCAGCGCGGGAGGGTCGCGTCGCAGTCCGGCAGCACGCCTTCCCAACGCGTCGACCACGTACGCGAGGCCCGCACGAGGAGCTGCCCGACGACACCGCGTTCATCGTCGTGCGCAAGCAGCGCGGCGACGGTGTCCGCGGGAAGCCGCCAGAGCGCCACGAGTTCGCGGAACACCGCCGCGTCCTCGCGACCGACATCACGCTTCACCCACTCCGAACGAAGGCCATCGCGAAGCCCGGGGCGCGCCTCCGGACTGGCGAGCACAGTGAAGACCTCCTCCATCGGGTCGGACTCGATGGGAATGCGACGCACGAGGATCGCGGCGAGCACCGTGTCGCCCTCACTGAGTACCACACGCCACCCGGACCGCACGGCGATGGGGAGCCCGCGGAAATCCGCGATGCTCGTGTCGGTGGCGAGCGATCCACCTAGTCGTGCGAGGCGCGCGGCCATCCGGGCGGAGTCCCGCGGAGCGAGTTGCTCAAGACCCTCGAGCGTGAGCCCGACCCACGTCGAATCCACACCACGCGCCGCGAGCGGCGCACCCTCGATCATCGGCGCGCTCGCGCAGATATCGGGCGCGCGCGCTGAGTCAGCGAGTCCGGAGAGCGAGTCCGCCGGTGGCGCCGGCGGCGTGGCATCGCGAATCGACGCTGCAGTCGTCTCGGATGCCGCTCCTTCGGACCGGGAGCGTTCACCGCACGCGAGCGACAAGAGGGCCGCGGCGCCCAGTGCGAGGGTTCGTGAGAAGGAGGTCATGAGCGCGCCGGCGGAAGATATGGCCCGCCAAGGTCCCAGTGCCACGCTTCGCGGCGGGTCGCATCGCGTGGATCCTTGAGCGGATGATACTGCAGTCTTTCCGCCGGCAAGCCGACGCGCGCGCCCCAGGCGAGCAATCGGGCGCGATCCGTGGAGACGAGGTGCGCAAGGCGTCTGCCGAACCAGACGTGTCGATGCAACCAAAGTCCGCCGTCCATCGCGTGGATCATCCCATCGCGTCGCGAGTGGAACTCCTGCCAGTCGAGCAGCAGGGCCGCGGGGTCCTTCGGAGGCGGGATGGGCGGGAACGCGGGCGAGGAGCCCGCACCACTCACTGACAGGCGACGACGCCCTCGTCGGTCGCAGGAGCCGGCGCGGCAATCATCCCGCTGAACATCGCACAGGTAAGCGGATACGACAGCGGATGCGTCGTGATCGCAGCCCAACCACCCGACGTGGCACCGACGATCGTCACCTGTGTGCCGTTGCTCGAGCGGAAACCGAGCGCAACGGTGTCCATGCTGTACGTCGCGTGCTGGAAGAAATACGACTCCTGTGCGCTGGCCAGATTCCGGAGGTCTCCCTTGAGACTTGCGGCATACGCACGACCCTTCGTCGACGTGAACTTCGGCACCGCGACGGCGGCGAGAATGCCGATGATCACGACAACGATCAGCAGTTCGATCAGGGTGAAGCCGCGGCGGCGTAGGGACATGGGACCAGTTCAGGGGGATCGCGTTGAATCGTGTGACCCGGCGCACGCCAGTCGAGGACCGCATAGACCGAGGCACGTCGAACTACCACGAGACAAAGCAAGGGCGGGGCCGGGGGCGCCCCGCTCCGCCAAGACATTGTGGATAAACCGGTTAGAGCGCAAGTCATGTCGCGCATATCGCGCCACCCGACTGGCATCCCTCGGGGTTCGTCGCAGTATGCAAGACGGATTCGCTGTCACGTTCTTACACGGTCCATCGATAACTCGGTGCTATCCCTTCGCTTCGAGCCAGTTCACCCCGGTGCCGATATCGACGACCAACGGCACGTCGAGTGCGACCGCCGTGGACATCTCCTGCTCCACAAGTCGGCGCAGCGCGGTCTCCTCGGCTTCGGGAAACTCGAAGACGAGCTCGTCGTGCACTTGCAGAAGCATGCGCGACTCGAGTCGCGACGACTGGATCGCGCGATGGATCCGGATCATCGCGACCTTGATCAGATCCGCGGCCGAGCCCTGGATGGGCGAGTTCTGCGACAGACGCTCCCCGAAGGCCCGTGTGTTGAAGTTGCGGTCGAGGATCTCGGGGATGTAGCGACGGCGGCGGAAGATGGTCTCCACGTATCCGCGGGTGCGGGCCTGTTCGACCGACCCATCGAGCCACGCCCGCACGCCGGCGAAACGCGTGAAGTACGTCTCGATGAACGCCTTGGCCTCGGCGTGTTCGATCTTCAGTTGGCGCGACAGCGCGTGCGCGCCCTGTCCGTAGATGGTCGCGAAGTTGATGGTTTTCGCGCGTGCGCGCATCTCGCTGCTCACGAGTTCGAGCGGCACGCCGAAGATCACGCTCGCCGTCTGTCGATGGATATCACCGCCGGCGCGGAAGGCCTCGACGAAGGCGGGGTCGTGGGAGAGATGCGCGAGCAGCCGCAGCTCGATCTGCGAGTAGTCTGCTGCCATCAGCCGCCAGCCGACGCGTGGGATGAATCCGCGGCGGATGTCTTTGCCCAGTTCGCGGCGGATCGGGATGTTCTGCAGGTTGGGGTCGCTCGACGAGAGGCGCCCGGTACTCGCAACGGTCTGATTGAACGACGTGTGCAGTCGCCCGGAGTGCGGATTCACCAGTCCCGGCAGCGTATCGAGATACGTGTTCTCGAGCTTCGCGAGCTCCCGGTATTCCATGAGCAGCCCGGGCAGCGTGTGGCCCTCATCCGCAAGCTCCTGGAGTACGGAGGCATCGGTGCTCGGGCCGGTCGCCGTCTTCTTCTTCACCGGCAGACCGAGCTTCTCGAAGAGGATGGTGCGGAGCTGCTGGTTGGACGCGACGTTGAAGACCTCGCCGGCCTCGCTGTGGATCTGCGACTCGATCTCCTTCCGCGCGGCCTCGAAGCGCGTCTTGAGTGAGTGGAACCACGGCACATCGATGCTGATGCCGGACCATTCCATCTCGGCGAGCACTTCGACCAACGGCAGCTCGACCTCGTGCAACAGGGCGCCGGCCTGTTGCTCGGCCAGTCGCGGTTCAAGCAGGGCTCGCAAGCGCACGGCGATGTCGCTGTCGGCGCACGAGTAGTCGCGCGCCGCGGTAATCGGGACCTCGTCGTAGGGGATCTGCTGTTTCCCCTTGCCACAGAGCTCGTCGAACCCGGTCATCGCGACACCGAGGAACTCGACGGCGAGGGCGTCGATCGCGTGGGAGCGGCGCCCGGGATCGAGCACGTAGCTGGCGAGCATCGAATCGAAGTCGAGACCCCGCAGGGTGATCCCCGCACGACGCAACACGAGGAGATCGTACTTCGCGTTGTGTGCCGTCTTCTTGACCGCCGCATCCTCGAGGAGCGCACGCAATGGCGCCATCTCACGGGAGAGGAGCGGCGGCAGGTTGACTACCGGGTGCTGCCCTTCGGCGAGAAGGCGGGCGGCGATGGAGCTCTCGGCTGCGGGCGCTTTCTTCAGCTTCACCGGTGCATCGCCCAACGCGAGACCGCCCTGGGCTTCGTACGGCACGCGATGCGCGAACGGGAGGTACCACGCCTTCCCCGGTGCCGTGCCGACCGAGATCGCGACCAGATTGGCGCGCAGCGGCGTGATGATGGGCGGCGCGTCCGCATCGAGTACGGTCTCGGTGTCCACCGCGATCATGCCGGCGGTGCGCGCCTCGGCGATCATCGCCTCGACGAGTGCGACCGTGTCGGCGACGCGGTAGTCGGTTGCGACGGCGTCCGGCGTACCGGGGACGATCTGTGCCGCGCGCTGCGCACTCACCATGTGCTCGTCGGCGGACGAGCTGCCGGCGTTGCGCGGCGCGGCGGACGCCGACGAAGGCGCACTCCCGTCGACCTGCACGGCGGCGGCCCGCGCCGCCGTGTTGAACTCGAGTTCGACGAACAGGTCGCGCAGCGCCGCCCAGTCCGGCGTCTCCAGCTTCAGCTTCTCGAGCTCCAGCTCAACGGGCAGATCCTCGTGCAGTGTGACCAGCTGCTTGGAAAGCCGCGCGGCGTCGGCGTGCTGCAGGAGTGCGTTGCGCGCCCGGGTGGGTTCGACCTGATCCACGTGCTCGAGCATCGCCTCGATGGTGCCCCATTTCTCGATGAGGAGCAGCGCGCCCTTGTCGCCGATGCCCTTCACACCCGGCACATTGTCGGCGGTGTCACCGACGAGCGCGAGATAGTCCACCACACGCTCCGGGGGGACGCCGAGCCGTTCGTGCGCGTTCTCCATCCCGTACCACTTCTCCGTGGTCCGTCCCGGCGGTCCATGCCACGGATTCAGCACCCACACCTTGGGCTTCACGAGTTGCAGGAGGTCTTTGTCGCCCGAGACGACACAGACCTCGAGGTCCTGCGCGGCGCCGAGCTTCGCCATCGACGCGATCACGTCGTCGGCTTCGAAGCCCTCGAGTTCGAGAATCGGGATGCGATACCCGGCGAGAATCTGCTGGACCCGCTCGAGACCGGTATCGAAGTCCTGCTGCTCTTCTTCGGGGAGCGCGACACGATTGGCCTTGTACGACTCCAGGAGCTCTTCGCGACCGGAGGATCCCGCGTCACTCACCCAGCCGAGGTAGTCAGGCTTGTGCTTCTCGATGAGGCGTTTGAGGAAGTCGCTGACGCCCTTGGCCATGCCCGTGTTCTCGCCGCGGGCGTTGCGCAGCGGTGCGCCGCCGCCCAGCGCGTGGAAGGCGCGGAAGATCAGCGCGTAACCGTCGATGAGATAGAGGCGCGGGCGACCTGGGATCGTCATGCCAACAAACTACGGCACCAAGAGCAACCACGCCGCCGCTCCGGCGGCGAGCCCGACGCGGAGGTTGTCATCCAGGGAGAGTCGTGGCCGTTCGGCGATCGCAGCGATCACGCCGATCCCGAGTGCCGTGGGCAGGGGTGCCTGAACCAACCAAGCGGCGCCCACGGCCGTCGACACCGCGCACGCTGCCGATCCTGCAAGTGTCTTGCGGGCCGCTGAGATCGCGACGAGGGGCTGCGACTCGGCAGCCCTCGCCGTGACTGGCACCGCGGCCGGCACCGCTGTCGGTCGCGCGGCGGCGAGTCGCCCGACGAGGGCGGCCATCGCATCGCCGACGGCCGCAGCCCAGAGCGCAACAATGGCGGCCGAGCGCGGGAACACCCACACGGCGAGGCACATGACGGCGGCCAGCCATGTCGCGCCGGTGATGTGAGTGGCCTCGTGGGTCCTTAGCAGCGGCCCGAGGCCTGAGAGGAATCGGCTACCGAACGCCGCACTCGCGCGGCGCAGCCATTCCACGAACAACGCCACCGCGAGCGCGGCCCCGAGTCCGATGCGGATGACCGACGTGGGCACCAGTGCCAGCGCCCACGCGAGTGGAACGGCCGCCGACAGGAGATGCAGCGCCTTGCGCGCCGCTTCTGCGCGCAGCGTGCTCACCGCAGACGCCGACGGTACTCCTGTTCGAACCGCGCCTCGCTCGACGTGGAGAGCCGCCACCGCCCCGTGCCCGTCACGTCCACGAAGATCAGCTGCAGGTTCTGCCCCTGATATTCCCAGACCTGCGTGCGATTGCGCTGGAAGTCGGTGATCTGCGGCTCGAGCAGCTGATCGGGCTCGCCAAGCGTGATGAAGACCCGGCCGCGGTCGGACAACCATCCGGGCGTCGCCTCTTCGCGGAACCGGGAGTTCGCGCGCACCAAGCGTCCGAAGTACTGACGGAGCGCTTCGTGTTCGCGCGTGGACGGTTGGTCGTCGGTCTGTTGCATGAACGCCGCCCACTCCGCGGGGCGTGCTTCCTCGGGCGCCGCACGCAGTCGGTCGAGGCGCGGTGCCGACGCGAAATGCCGGAGGAAGTTCAGCATCTCTTCGAATGTGGCCACCGGCATATCCGAACCGAACCCGACGAACACGTAGGTGGAGCTCGAGTCGGTTCCGCCATCCGCTGCGACCGTGAGTTGCGCGACGCCGATCCCGATACGCTGGACGGGCACTTCCACGACGCCCGACCGGAGATCCCCGCGGCGGGTGAGCGCGAGGAGTTCGTCGGAGATGACCCGACCCTTCTCGTTGCGGATGATCAAGCGCAGCGCGCGCGTCGTGTCACCGTACCCCTCGACGTAGATGGGCAAGACCGAGTCGCGCCCGGCGATCGCGGTTCCACTGGGGTTGAGGAGCAGGAACGGCACGGCGTCGCGCCCGCGGCGCGGGACGACCTCGGACACCGGCATGGGCGATGAGAAACCCTGCGTGCCCAGCCGAGGTACGTCGATGACGATCTGCTCTTGTGCACCGCGCTGACTACCCTCGTCCCGCACTGCGACGGTCAGTGTGTAGCGTCCCGGCGCCGCATCGAGGATCTCCTGATGGACGATGCTCTCTTCGTTGCGCGATACCTCGCGGTACGCCGCGACGACGACATCCTCGGTGGTCTCCGCGCGCGCAATGACCGCGCCGTCCCTCGTGAGTGTCATGCCGACCGTGTAGCGCGCGCGGAATCGATTGTCCGCCTCGCGCGTGAAGCTCAAGGCCGTGTTCGCGAACGAGACGCCGACGATGATGTGCGTCGAGTCTGGTATGGCGGTCGCCGCAAAGCTCGCCCGCCCCAGGAGCGGGAACGGCAATCCGCGAGCGATGAGCCCCATCTGTCGGTACAGCGGTGTCACATCGAAGGTCGGCGTGAGACTGCCGCGTGGCTGATTGCGGCCGGTCACAGTGGGACCGGCGCCCGGGCCCCCCGGCGCGCCTTGATCGCCGCGCGGGGGTCCGCCCGGGGGCGTCGTCCGTCCGCCGCATCCAGACATGACCACGACCGTCAGGACGGCCGCGACGAATCGCTTCAGCGAGAAGGGGTGATGCGCGAGGACCGAGTGCATGATATCCGGTGGAGAGGGCGCCCGGCGCCGGGCGGCACGATGAATAATCTACCCGCGGAGACCGATTTCCGGTCCAATCGGGCGCAATCGCTTGCCGGAGCGCGCGGCCCTCGATAGCTTCGCCGCGTGGCTCGTGACTCGCTCGTTGGAACAACTCTCGCCGGATACGCCCTCCTCGACCGCGTCGGGGAGGGCGGCACCGCGACGGTCTATCGCGCCGAACACCCGGTGCATGGCACCGTCGCGTTTAAGGTATTGCGCGAGAAGCTTCGCCAAGACCGCACGGCCGTCGCGCGCTTCGTGCGCGAAGCGAGTTTCGGTACGCGGGTGACGCACCCCAACGTGATCCGCACGATAGAGACGGGTGAGGCCGAGGGCTTCCCGTATCTGGTCATCGAGTGGGCGGCCGGCGAACTGCTCGAGAGCTACGCCAAGCGCAACGCACCGTTCCCGCCGGACGAAGTCGCCGCCGTGGTGACCCAGATCGCCGGCGCCGTATACGCGGCCCACGCGGTCGGCATCGTGCATCGGGATCTCAAGCCTGACAACGTGATGTACCATCACGACACGCGCACGGTGAAGTTGCTCGACTTCGGCATCGCGACGGCTACGGATGTCACGCCCGACCAGCGACTCACCCGCGCGGGATTCTTCGTCGGCACCCTGATGTACGTGGCCCCCGAGGCACTCTCCGGCGAGGTGGTGTCGCCCGCAGCGGATCAGTACTCGCTGGCGACGATGGCGTACCTGTTCCTCGCCGGAACGCTCCCGTACACCGCGAAGAGTCCGCGTGAGATGTTCACGCAGCTGCTCTCGCAGCCCCCGATTCCGCTCAACAAGGCGAAACCGGAGATCCTGTATCACGCGGCGGTCGAAGAAGTCGTGATGAAAGGTCTCGCGAAGGCGCCGGGTGACCGATACGCGGATGTCAACGCGTTCGCATCCGCACTCGCCGAGGCGCTCAAGGATCCGTTCCCCGCCGAGGCACCCACCGCCGGGTTCCTTACGCGGATGAAAGGCCTCTTCGGCCGCTAGGCCGTCTCCGCGCCGCCCGGTGGCGCCGGATCGGCAGGGATCCAGCACGTGAACGCCGAACCGCGACCCGGCGCACTCTCGAGCGTGATGTCGCCGTCGAGGAGCCGCGCGAGTCGGCGCGTGATCGAGAGACCGAGCCCCGTCCCGCGGCGTTCGGAGTCCCGACGCGATCCCGCAGCGACTTGCTCGAACTCCTCGAAGATGCGCTCTTGGTCCTTCTCGGCGATGCCGACGCCGGTGTCGATCACCTGCAGTGCGATCCAGTTCCCGCCCGCCGCGAGCAGCGGTCGCTTCGCCGCCGTCTTGGTGTACTCCGTGACCGAACCGTCCGGCACGTACGCGGCGCGCAGCGTGATGCCGCCGCCCGGCGTGAACTTCACTGCGTTGCCGAGGAGGTTCACGAGAATCTGCCGGAGATGTGTGGGGTCCGTGCTCACGCGCGGGAGCGTCGCCGGCACCTGGATCGACAACGCGAGCCCCTTCTCGATCACCAGCGGTTCGACTTCGCTCGCAACGTCGATGACGAAGGCCCGCAGCGACAGCGGCTCACGGTGCACGTCGAGACGCCCCGCCGAGAGCTTCGCGAGATCGAGGATCTGATCGACCAGGGCCTGCAGATGTTCGGCCGACGCCTGGATGCGCTCCACCGGCCCGACCATGCGGGGTCCGAGCTCGCCGTACGAGCCATCGCGGAGGAGGTCGACGAAGCCGACGATCGCAGCGAGCGGTGTGCGCAGTTCGTGCGACACGTTCGCGAGGAACTCCGACTTCGCGCGGTTCGCACGTGCGAGTTCGAACGACAGGTGCTCGAGTTCCGCACTGCGCTCCTTGAGTCGACGGCGCTGCGCCCGCTCGTAAAGCAGGAACGCCACCAACCCCACCGCCGTCACCGACGCGATCACCCAGACGAGCATGCGTTCCTCATTGACCGACACCGCCGACGGGACTAGCGTCCCCGTCATGGACTCCCACTCCCGCCTCCTCGATCTCCTCGCCGAGCGCAGCGCGAAGCGCGGCTCGTTCACCCTGGCCTCTGGCCGCCAGTCCGACCTCTACATCGACTGCCGATTGACGACGATGCATCCCGAGGGCCTCTCGCTCATCGGCCCGCTCGGTCTGCATGCGATCGCTGAACGCGGCTGGCATCCGGACTCGATCGGCGGCCTCACCCTCGGGGCCGACCCCGTGAGCTACGCGATCGCGTATGCGAGCCAGCTCGCCGGCCTGCCGACACGCGCGTTCACCGTGCGGAAGGAAGCGAAAACACACGGCACGGGCAAGTTGATCGAGGGGGCGTTCTTGTCGGGTGATCGCGTGGTGGTGATCGAGGATGTGATCACCACGGGCGGGTCTGCGGTGAAGGCCGTCGACGCGATCCGCGCGGCGGGCGGGACGGTCATCGGCGTGCTCGCGGTCGTCGACCGCGAGGAAGGGGGCCGCGATGCGATCGCGGCGCTCGGCGTCGATGTCACGACGCTGGCGCGTGCCTCGGAGATCGTCGCGCGGATGCCGCGCGCCTGATCAGGGTACGCGGCGCATGAACGCCGGCGTGGACGAGGAGAGTGACGGCGGCAGCGATCGCGGCCCGTCCCGGTCGGCGACGTCGTCGCCTCGGACACGTCTCGCCCGGCGCAAGGTGACCGGTCGTAGGGCTTCGAGTTTGGCCCGATGCGGCCGCACGAGCTCGTCGAGGATGCGATCGAGCATCCTTTGTTCGTCGTACCTGGACCGGAACTCGCCGGCGGTCACGCCGAGCAGCGTCCGTACGTGGCGCCCGAAGCTCTGCGGTGACGAGTACTCCAGGGCATTCGCGACATCGGCTATCGCGTGACCGCGGTCGCGAAAGAGTCGGCTCGCGCGCAGCAGTCGCGCGTACGCCAGGTAGCGCTTCGGCGAGGGCAACGCGGCCCGAAAGAAGCGGCTCATCAGCGTGCTCGAGAGGATGCCCATGCGACGCGCCAGTTCGCGCACCGTCGTCGCGTGCTCCGTCTCCGAGAAGATGGCCTCGAAGAACGGCCAGCATTCGGGGGGTTCATCGGAGAACTCCGCGCGGATGGCACACAGCGCCCGTCGGTCGACGACACGCGCATGCTCGTGAGAAAGAAGTTCGCGCAGCCGATTCCACCCCGCCGGCCCGCGCACGTCGACGAGCTGCGTGATGCCGGCATTGCCGAGTTGGAGCAGCGAGTCGGCTGAGGTGGGCGCGGCTCCGAGGAGTGCGAGCGTCGGCACCGACGGAAACTCGCGCACGACGTTCACCATGCGGCGGTGTTGCTCCCGGCCACAGCGTACCACCGAGAGCAGGATCGCACTCACCGGCCGCCGCTTCAGCTCGTCGAGCGCATCGGCGATGGTCTCGCGATGGATCGCGCGGTACAAGCCCGCGCCGGCAGCGTCGACCCGGACGCGTTCCTCCGGCTCGAGCACGGTGACGACGGGGTCGGGAAGTGGGCGGGGAGCGAACGACATGGTCGGAGCCTCGGTGCGGACGTGGGTGGTCAGGACCCGCTCAACCTCACGCGCCCGGGTCATCGACACGTCACCGCGTGGTCCCTTCATGCCTGCTTCTGTCACCTGAGACGAACGCGATGTCGCTTCCGGGTGCTGTATATTGCAGGACGGTTCCGCCGGACGATCGCGTCGCAGGCTCGCCTGCGCCGAGGAAAGTCCGGGCTCCTTGGACACACTGCCAGGTAACGCCTGGGCACGCCGCGAGGCGTGACGGACAGTGCCACAGAGAACAGACCGCCTTCACGCGAGTGGAGGTAAGGGTGAAACGGTGGGGTAAGAGCCCACCGCGTCCGTGGCAACACGGGCGGCACGGCAAACCCCTGTGGGAGCAAGGTCAAATAGGCGGCGAGCAGCAGTCCTCTGCGATCAAGACGCCGCGGGTTGACCGCTAGAGTGCACGAGCGATCGTGTGCCGAGACAAATGATCGTCCGAGGTCGCAAGGCCTCGACAGAACCCGGCTTATAGGCGGAACCGGTCGGTGGTGGCAGTAGATGGGCGGCGGCTGGCGCGCGATCCTGCGTGCCGGCCGTCGACCATCGCATCCCCTCGTGGAGTCCTGTGTCGCTGCGTCTCGCTCTTGCCTCTCTCGTTTGCGTCACGATGGCCTGTGCGCGCCCGACACCGCGCACGAACTCTGCGGCGCGCCCTGACACGACCGCGGCGGCCACAACAGCGGCGATAGCTGGCCGTCTTGACGCACCTTGGATGACAAGCGCGGCGACCGGCGGCCTCGCTCAGCGCCTTCGGGTCGTCTCCGAGCTCGAATCCACCATCGACACGGCGCTGCGTCGCGACAGTTCCGTGCTCGAGATCGGGCTCAACTGGTCTCGGCTCTCAGGCGGCGCAGGCGAGCGTATCTCCGGACTGGTCACAAGCGTGCGCCTGGGGACCCACGACTCGCTGCTCGCGACTCCGACGGGCATCCTCGTGCCCTTTCCGTTCTCCGCCACCAGAGGTTCGACCGGGGGCGCGGAGCTAAGCACGCCGGATGCGGGGAGCTGTGCCTCGAGCGCCGCATTCCTCGCCCCGCTGCGGGAAGCGCTGATCTTCCCACCGAAACGGCTCACCCCCGGATTGCTCTGGACCGATAGCTCGACGGTAACGGTGTGTCGCGACTCGATCCCGCTCACCGTGGCGACGCAGCGCCAGTATCGGGTGTTGGGCGCGGACGCAGAAGGCTCCGAGGTGGTCGTGTTGCTCGAACGACAAACGCGCGTACAGATGCAAGGGAGCGGCACCCAGTTCGGCGAGCCGGTCGAGATCCGCGCCGAAGGCGAAGGCTCGACATCACTCACGTTGCGTCTCGCCGGTGCCTACATCCTTCGTGCCAACGGCTCGCAGGAACTCCGAATGACGATGCGCGGCCGGCGTCGGACTCAGGAGCTCCGACAGCGATCGCGCATCGAGATCATCCAGCCGGATTCCGCCGCGACGCCCTGAGGTTCACACCCGAGGACTTGCCGGTCGCGCTCACGTCAGTCGACCAGCCGCAGTGGCATCAGCAGACAGAGATACTTGCCGGCCTCATTCCACCCCTCGGGCTCGAGGGTCGATGCCCGTTCCGGTGCGCGGAACGTCATGCGCACTTCTTCGGTGGGCAGATACCGCAGGATCTCAAGGAGATACGCCGCGTTGAAGCCGATGTCGAGCGGATCACCCTCGTAGCGGATCGGCAATTCGTCCTGCGCTTCGCCCAGATCCGGGGTGCTCACGGAGAACTTGAGCATGCCCGCGTTGAAGGACAGGCGAATGCGGTGTGTCTGGTCGGATGCAACAACGCTCATGCGCTTCAGCGCGCTGGTGAACGCCGCGCGGTCAAGGATGGCGTACTTGTCGTTGTCCTTCGGGATGACCTGCTCGTAGCCTGGATACGGACCCTCGATGAGTCGCGTGAAGACCGACGTGAACGGCGAGCGAAAGCCAAGGTGGTTCTCGCCTTGGGCGACCTCCAGCTCCTCTTCGGCGGGAAAGAGCCGGCGAATCTGCTCAAGTGCCTTGGGGGGGATGATCAGGTCGGCCTTCTGTCCGCCTGCGACGGGGACTTCCATCTTGGCAAGGCGATGTCCGTTGGTGGCGACCATGCGCATCAGATCCGTCCGCAACTCCCAGAGCACGCCGTTGAGAATCGGGCGGCTCTCCTCGGTGCTGGCGGCGAACGCCGTATGGCCGATGAGCTTCTGCAGCTCACCCGACGGGATCCGCACCGCCTTCTCAAACTGCACCGCCGGGAAACTCGGGAACTCCGACTTCGGCAGGCCCAAGAGCTTGAACTTCGAGCGGCCGCACTCGAGCGTAATCCGCTGATCGCCCGTCGCCGAGATCTTCACAGGAGCCGGCGGGAGTTCGCGAGCGATCTCGCTCAACTTGCGCGCAGGAATCGTGATCGCGCCGAGGGCTTCGACGTCTGCCGTCACTTCGGTGCTGACGGCGATGTCGAGATCCGTACCAGAGATCCGGATCCCCTTGTCGGTCGTTTGGACGAGCAGGTTCGCGAGCACCGGTAGCGTCGTCTTGCTCGGCACTGCGGGCGTGACGGCTGCGAGTCCTTCCTGGAGCTTCTCGCGCGTGATGGTGAAACGCATTCGGATCAGGGCCGAGGGATGGTTATGTGGAACACGGGGACCGCCTGTTGTTTCTAAAGCTAAATTTCTAACTCGTAGCAGTAGTAGTAAGGTGTGGATTGTGGAAGAACGCGGCAACCCGTTGCGGCGCCTTGCCATCCCAAACCGGCTTCATGTGGCACCGCCGTGGAGCGGCGGGGAGAACGTGTGGGGCACTGCACCGGGCTCACTCGCCTACGTGGGAAGCTGTGGGTTCAGGTGGAGTGTCGGACGGTTTCCCGCACCTTCTCCACACGCATTCGGAACTCCGCGTTCTCCTTCATCATCTCTCCCACGCGCTCAAGAGAATGGATGACGGTGGAATGGTCGCGGCCGCCGAAAGCTTGGCCGATCTCCACCAACTGCAGTCCGAGCACTTCACGCGCGAGGTACATGGCCACCTGACGCGGGACCGTGAGGTTCTTGGTCCGGGTCTTCGACTGGAGACCCTCGACCGTGGTGCTCCACTCTGCCGCGACGCGCTGCTGAATGAGGCCCATCCGATCCTGTCGCACAGGGCGCGATTCCGCGGCATCGTTCGCGCGCAACTTGTCGCGCAAAGCTTCACGCGCGAGGTCGACCGTGATGACGCGATGTTTCAGTGAGGCGAACGCGAGCAGCTTGATGATCGATCCCTCGAGCTCGCGGACGTTCGACTGCACGTGGTCGGCGATGAAATGCAGCACGTCGTCGGGGATCGTGTGCTCGAGGTGGTCCATCTCGGCCTTGCGGCGGAGGATGGCGATCCGGTGTTCGAGATCCGGCTGTCCGACGTCAGCGACCATCCCCCAGGCGAAGCGGGAGGCGAGGCGCGCTTCGAGCTTGGGGATCTCCGACGGTGGGCGGTCCGACGTGAGCACGATCTGTCGGCCCGCTTCGTAAAGCGCGTTGAACGTATGGAAGAACTCCTCTTGGGTGGAGTTCTTGCCACCGATGAAATGCACGTCATCCACCAGAAACAGATCGGTCTCTCGATAGCGGCGCCGGAAGTCCTGCATGGCGCCCTTGCCGATGGACGTGATCACGTCGTTGGTGAACTGCTCGGTGGTGATATATGTGACGCGGGTATTCGGCGCGCGCCGGAGGATCTCCTGCGCGATCGCCTGCATGAGGTGCGTCTTGCCGAGTCCGGTGGGTCCGTAGAAGAAGAGCGGATTGTAGGTCTTCCCCGGGGCCTGCGAGACCGCCATCGCGGCTGCCGCGGCGAGGTCGTTGGACTTTCCGATGACGAAGGTGTCGAACGAATACCGTTCGTTGAGGGAGCTGAGGGTAACGTTGACCGGCTGCTTCTCTGGCTCCATGATGGCTCTTTCCTGCCCCTTAACTGGCACGAAAAGATCCATCTGGGATCGCTGAAGGCGCTCGGCCTGCACCCGGAGTTCGATCTTGAGCGGATGGCCGACGGCCACCGGGGCGAGCGATTCAAGGATCGCTGTATGCCGACGCTCGTTCCACTCGACCGAAAACTGGTCGGGCGCGTTCAGCATCAGGGAATCGCCGGTGAGCTCCGCGGCAGTCAGCGGGGCGAGCCAGGTGTCAACTATGTGATCCGAAAGCTGAATGCGCGCCCTGTCGAGGAGGCGCGTCCAAACTTCGGTGGCGGTGAGGGACATTCCTGGCCGTGCGGATGTGGATATCTTCGGGGGGTCGAAGCTATCCCTCCCGTGTGGACAAGTCAACGCTCGTGTATGCGAACCACCGGACGCACCGGAGCGCTTGGGTTGACCTAAGCCGTGAGCCCGGCTACGTTTAGCGGTCTGTCCAGCAGTGCATTTTCTCGCCTTTTGGAGTAACGATGGGGAAGCCAACTTACCGCCCGCGCAACAAGCGTCGTATCAGGACGCACGGATTCCGCGCGCGCATGGAAACCAAGTGGGGGCGCGAGGTACTGAGCCGCCGCCGCAAGAAGGGCCGTAAGCGGCTCACGGTGAAGCTGCCGTCGAAGTACGCTGGCGCCTGAGATCGCGCTCCGCTTCCCGCCATCTCGGCGGTTGACGCGGTCGGCGGACCTCGAAGCGGTACGCCGTGAAGGGAAGCGATTCCGAACCGCGACGCTCGAGGTTCGGTACATCGCTTCCCTTTCGCTTCAAAGCCGGCTCGGTGTGATCGTCCCGCGGCACAAGCGGAGTGCGGTCGACCGGAATCGTGTGAAGCGGAGACTCCGCGATCTCCTGCGTACGCGTGTGGCACCGGCGCTCGTCTCACGCGCGTCGCTCGATGTCGTGGTGCGGGCATTCCCCGAGGCTTACGCGATGGATCACGCAGCACTCGCTGTCGAAGTGGAGCGCATCGTGCGGCGACTCGTCGAGGCATCGACACCGCCGTGAAGTGGGTGCTGATCTTCTTCGTCCGTGGGTATCAGGTGCTGATCTCGCCGCTCCTGCCGCCCGCGTGTCGGTACACACCGAGCTGCTCGCACTACGCCATCGATGCCCTCGCGAAGCATGGGGCGATCCGTGGGAGCTGGCTCGCCGCGCGTCGGATCGCGCGGTGCCATCCGTTCCATCCGGGCGGTCACGATCCCGTCCCGGACCCTCAGCCCAAGTCCTCTCGTGATGGATAAGCGCTTCTTCCTCGCGTTGCTGCTCACGGTCGGTGTCATCCTTGTGACGCCACGGCTGTTCCCCGGACGGCCGATCCCGGTGACGAGCCCCGCCAGCGATTCTCTTGCGGGCCCGACGATCGGCGCAGCCGCTCCCACGGGAGCCATCGGCCCGCAGGGCGCGGCGTCCACGGCGACTGCCATCGGAGCGCCGGCGACGATGCAAGCCGCGGGTGCGGATACCGCCGCCCGCTTCACGCCGGAGACGCTGCGGCTCGAGAACACGGTCGCCGCGTACTACTTCAGCACCTTGGGCGCGAGGTTGATGTCGGCCGAGCTGCCGAGCTATCAGCGACTGAACGGCGATGGCGGCACGGTCAGATTGCAGCATGGCGCAGAACCGCTCATCCGCTATCGGCTGATCAGCGGTCGCGACACGATTCCGCTCGACCGCCTGCCCTTCACCGCGACGGAAGAACGCCTCGGCGCCGAGCAGCGGCTGACGTTCACC
The DNA here is from genome assembly GCA_046153705.1 of Gemmatimonadaceae bacterium. Classification (GTDB taxonomy): domain Bacteria; phylum Gemmatimonadota; class Gemmatimonadetes; order Gemmatimonadales; family Gemmatimonadaceae; genus Pseudogemmatithrix. Next base: position 20,993 of record JBJXGK010000167.1, on the reverse strand, counting down.
ACGGCGGTGGGCGGCGGCTCGGTGCGGATCGCCTACACGCTGTCGGTCGACAACTATCTCACCGGCATCACGGTGCAAGCCGACGGGATCCCGGCGCCGGCGTTCCTGCTCACGTCATTGCCGACGGGATTCGACTCGCAGGAGCGCAACCTCAGCGAAGATGTCCGGAGTCTTGGCTATGCGGTGCGCACGGTGGCCGGTTCCGAGGAGCTGATCAGCTTCTCGAGCCCTGATGCCGGTGAGCGCCTCGTGCGCCCGGGGCCGTTCAGCTGGGCGGTGGCGAAGAGCAAGTACTTCGTGGTGGGTCTCATCACGCGCGATACGACCGCCGGCGGCGCGATCGCCGAAGTGCAAGTGCGCGGCGCAGAGCGCGTGAACAAGGAAGCGGTGCGCGCCGAGGCGACCGCGATCACGCCACTCGGTCCGGCGGGCGTCGCGTACGAGCTGTACGCCGGCCCGCAGGAATGGAAGCGTCTGGTCGCGCTCGGCCAGGAGTTCGAGAACGCGAACCCGGTCGGCGGCTGGTTGAGCGGCATGGTGCAGCCGTTCGCGACCATCGTGATGCGCATGCTGCTGTGGATGAAGGCGACGCTGGATATCGGCTACGGCTGGATCCTGGTGATCTTCGGTGTCGCGCTGCGTCTGTTGCTGTGGCCGCTCAACAGCAAGATGATGCGGACGCAGATCAAGATGTCGAAGCTCGCGCCCGAGATTCAGGACGTGCAGAAGAAGTTCGCGAACGACCGCGCGAAGCAGCAGGAAGCCATGATGAAGGTCTATGCCGACCACGGCATGAATCCGTTCTCGCAGCTGACCGGCTGTCTGCCGGCACTGCTGCCGATGCCGATCTTCATGGCGCTGTTCTTCGTGTTCGGCAGTACGATCGAGTTCCGCGGCGTGCCGTTCCTCTGGTTCCCGGATATCTCGGTGGCGGACCCGCTGTATCTGATCCCGATCCTGATGGGCGCGACGATGTACCTGCAGACGTGGATCTCGCAGCGCAACGTGCCGCCGAACCCACAGATGCAGATGATGACGTGGATGATGCCGTTGATGATGACCGGATTCGGGTTCTTCTGGGCTTCAGGCTTGAACCTCTACTGGTTCGTGCAGAACCTGGCGGCGATCCCGCAGACGTGGCTGATCGCGAACGAGCGAGCGAAGGCGCAGGGCACGACCGTGGCCGTGGTGTCGGATGGGGGCGCCAAGTCCAAGCGTTGACGTGCGCGGCGATACGATCGCTGCGGTGGCGACGGCGGCCGGGAAAGGCGCTCTCGCCATCCTCCGTATGAGTGGGCCCGCCGCGGCGACGATCGCGGCGGGCCTCGTCACACCGTGGCCACTCGTCGCGCGGCGCGCCACGCGTGTACGGCTCGTGGACCACGAGACCGGTGCGTTGCTTGATGACGCCGTCGCCACGTGGTACGTCGCCCCGCACTCGTTCACCGGCGAGGATGTGCTCGAACTCTCCGTGCACGGCGGCGGGTACGTGAGCGCACTGGTGCTCGCCGCACTCGTCGCGCGGGGTGCGCGCCCTGCACTGCCGGGCGAGTTCACCGAGCGCGCGGTGCGGGAGGGGAAGCTCGACCTATTGCAGGCCGAAGCGATCGGCGAGCTGATCGCGGCGCGATCACGCGCGACGCACCGTGCGGCGCTCCGCCAACTCTCCGGTGCGCTCACCCGCCAACTCGCCGAGTTGCGCGAGGCCCTGCTCCACATCGAGGCACTGCTTGCGTACGAGATCGATTTCCCGGAAGAAGACGACGGACCGCAGCCGCGGTCGCGTGCGACAGAGGCTGGCGTGGCGGTCCTCGCGGTGCTCGACCGCCTGCTCGCCACGCTGCCGCAGGCCCTGCGCGCGCGCGACGGATTGCAGGTCGTGCTGGCCGGCGCACCGAACGCCGGGAAGTCGTCGCTCTTCAACGCGCTGCTCGGCGATCCGCGCGCGATCGTGAGCGATGTGCCAGGGACCACACGGGACGCGATCGAAGCGATGCTCGACGCGGAGCCGTGGCCGTGGCGGTTGATCGACACGGCGGGGCTGCGCACGTCGACCGATCAGGTGGAGCGACTCGGCGTCGAGGTGAGCGAGCGCCGCCTCGCGGGTGCCGACGTGGTGTTGGTCTGCGCGGACGACGACGACCGCCTCGCGCAGGCGCTCGCTCAGATCGCCGCGCTCGCGCCGGCGCGGCGCATTGCGGTGCGGACGAAAGTCGACGATGCCCGCGCGGCGGCCTCGTGGACGCCGTCAGCGGCACTCGCGACGGCACTGCAGACGGTGGGCGCCCATGGGGCGATCGCCGTGAGCGCGACCCACGGAATCGGGCTCGACGCGCTTCGCGCGCAGATGGCTGCGGTCGCACTGGTGGTGGAGCCCGAGCCCACGGAGTCGCAACCGATGATCCTCCGCGCACGTCACGCCGCCGCGCTGCGCAGCGCACGGGAGGAAGTCGGCGCCTTCCTCGACGCATGGGAATCGCAGGCCCTCCCCGCACCGGTGGTGGCCACCCATCTGCGCGCGGCGGTGCATATGCTGGATGAGTTGATGGGTACGATCGACATGGACGACATCCTCGGCCGCGTCTTCCGGGATTTCTGCGTCGGCAAGTGATCCACCATCCACCATCCACTATCCACCATCCACCATCCACCATAACGACAACGCGCGGCCGGCCCCGGAGCCGGTCGCGCGTGTCCACCGAGCGGTACACCGAGAGTGATTTAGGCTGTTCGGCTGGCCGCGTCGGCGAGTTGCATGAGTTCCTGCGCTTCGGCGCGGAGCGCCCAAGCGATCCCGCGTTCGGCGATGGCATCCTCCACCATCTTGGCGCCGATCCAATATCCGGCGCGCTCGGGCAGGATATAGCGTTGCACCGTGCGCGCCTCATCACTCATGCCGCCGGAGAGCCAACGCAGGCGGAGGCCGAGGCCGGCGCGGTCGAGGTCGTCGGTGACGACTCGCGAGAGCACCGACTCGAGTTCCCGAACGCGCGCATACTGCCGGCGCTGGAATCCGTAGTACTCCCAGGGCGCATGGCCCGGGCTCAAGAGTCGCGACGCGTGGACGGCGAGACCTTCATTGACGAGATGCTCGCGGAGTGTCGCGGCTCGACCGGTCTCCCAATACGAGTAGAAGCCACCTCCCGCACCGATCACGCGGCGCATCTCCGCGCGGCTCCCCGGCGAGGTGTAGCGCACACAGTGCGCGATCTCGTGCGCGAGCCACATCGGGATGAGCTCGGGGTCGAGCCCAAGGCCACGCGTGGACGGATTGGCGATGCTGGTGAAGTGCTCGAGACACACGAACGCCACCCCGCGGCCTCCGACGACAAGCTCGCCGGCGTTCGCGGCTCCGACGCCGGCCATGAGCACGACGTCGATGGTGGAGTCGATCTCAAAGAGTTCTTGGCAGGCGGCTTCGGCTTGACGCGCGAGGGCGACCACGTCGGTGCGCTCGAGCATGGTGCGCAAGTCACTGCGGTCCGCGCGGACGGTTTCGCGCACCACGTCATTGAAATGCGGCCCGGTGGGCTCGATGACGTAGTTGTGCCAATACGCCCCCAGGACCGCGCGGTGCGTTTCGAAGTAGCGGTGGTATGCTGCGACCGGATCGCTGCTCTGCAGAACGGCAAAAAAGTCGGGCAGCAGGTTGATCAGCATTCGGTGGGGTCGAGGCGTGCTGCGATCAACGGAGTCGCGCGGGATCAATCACCGGGCGAAGCATACCAGTCCACGTGATTCCAGACAAGAGGACGTGAAAGGAAACAATCGATGGCGGCCGGCCCATGCCCGATGCGGAAGAGATGTGACAGAAATCACAGTTGAGCCGAGACGGCCGAGCCGAGACGGCGCGCCGTTGCTCGTGATCGCTGCCGCTAGCGCGTGCCGAACAGCCGATCGCCAGCGTCGCCGAGTCCGGGAAGGATGTAGCCGTCGGCGTTCAGCTCGCGGTCGAGCGAGGCGGCGAAGATGTGGACGTCGGGATGGGTCGTGTGCAGTCGTTTCACACCTTCCGGTGCGGCGACGAGACAGAGGAACTTGATCCGCTGCGCGCCGGCGCGCTTGAGCGAGCTGACGGCACTTGCGGCACTTCCACCGGTGGCGAGCATGGGATCGAGCAAGAAGAAATCGCGCTCCGCGGCGTCGCCCGGCACCTTGAAGTAATAGTCGACCGGCTCGAGCGTGTCGTGGTCGCGATAGAGCCCGATGTGCCCCACGCGAGCGGACGGCACGAGCTTGAGCACGCCCTCGACCATGCCCAGTCCGGCGCGGAGGATGGGCACGAGCGTAAGCTTCTTGCCGGCGACACGCTGCCCCGTGGTGGTCTCGAGCGGTGTCACGACCTCGGCGGGCTCGAGCGCGAGATCGGCGGTGGCCTCGTAGGCCATGAGCATCGCGATCTCGTCGACGAGCTCCTTGAAGATCTTCTTCGGCGTCGCCTGGTCGCGGAGGATCGCGAGCTTGTGTTGCACGAGCGGATGCGAGACGACGGTGAGTCCGGGCAGCGCAGGGGTGGTCAGCATGGTCGAAAACTTAGTATCTTCGGCGGCATGAAAGAATATCAGGCGGTGATCCTCCGGCTCTCGCGCCACCAGCGCGAGGATGAAGACGCGCTCACCGACCTGCTCAACGAACGCAGTCGTGGCGGTTGGGCGCCGACGATGATGTCGCAGGACGGACTGCGCCTCACCGTGGTCTTCGCACGCGACGCCGAGGCGGAACGCTAGCGTCCACGTCTTCGTCTCCCCCGTGCGGAAGCTCCGCGCGCGCACCATCTCTCCAACTCCCTCGCCATGCGACTGACGTTCCAGGGTGCGGCCCGTGAGGTCACCGGGTCGGCCCATGTAGTGCGGGTGAAGGATCGCACGATCCTGCTCGACTGCGGCTTGTTCCAGGGTCGACGCGCCGAGGTGAGCGCGAAGAACCGGCGACTGCCCGTTCCGGTCGAGCAGCTCGATGCCGTGGTGCTCTCACACGCGCATATCGATCATGCCGGGCGACTGCCGTTCCTGGTGAAGCAGGGATTCCGTGGCGACATCCACGCGACGGCGGCGACCCGCGATCTCTGCGAGGTGATGCTTGCCGACTCGGCCTTCATCCAGGAGAAGGACGCCGAGTTCCTGCGGCGGCATCGGAAATCGGCGGAGGAGCCGCTCTACACCATTCGCGATGTCTCGAGCACACTCAATCTGATGCAGCCACATCGGTATCATGATCGATTCGAAGTGGTGCCCGGCGTGTGGGCTCGGTACACGGATGCGGGGCACATCCTCGGATCGGCGTCGGTCGCGCTCGAGTGGGAGGAGGGCGGTCAGACGCGCCGGTTGGGCTTCAGCGGCGACATCGGGCGCTCGGGCCTGCCGATCATCCGCGACCCCCAGCCGCTCGAGGATCTCGATTGGGTGTTGATGGAGTCGACCTATGGCAATCGCGACCACACGAGCGTGGAAGGCGCGCGGGAGCAACTCGCGAAGGTGGTACGCGAGACGGTGGCACGCGGCGGCCGCGTGTTGATCCCGGCGTTCGCGGTGGGGCGCACACAGGAACTGCTGTACGATCTCCATCAGCTGGTGCGTGAAGGGAAGATCCCGGCGGTGCCGGTGGTGATCGACAGCCCGCTCGCCACACAAGCCACGGAGGTGTTCCGGGACAACACCGGGATCTTCGACGAGTCGGAGTCGATGGTGCGCTCGCACAACGGGGACCGCGCGGCGTTGTTCGACTTCGCGCTCGTGCAGTTCACGCCGGACGTCGAGGACTCCAAGGCGATGATGCGCAAGCCGGGTCCGATGATCGTGATCGCGGCATCGGGGATGGCGGAATCCGGGCGGATCCTGCATCACCTCGCGCACTCGGCGAGTGACCCACGTACCACGATCCTCATCGTGGGCTTCCAGGCGGAGCACACCCTCGGCCGGCGCATCGTCGAGCGGCGCCCGATGATCAAGGTGTACGGTGAGGAGCTGCCGCTGCGGGCCCAAGTCGAGGTCCTGACCGGTTATAGTGCGCATGCGGACCGGCGGGAGTTGCGCGCATGGCTGGATGCGGTGCGCGCGACTTCGCCGCGGTTGGCGGATGTCTTCCTCGTGCATGGCGAGCCCGAGGCGCAGGACGCACTCGCGGCGGATCTCACGGCAGCGGGCTATCGAACCACGGCACCTGAACCTGGAACACATGTCTCGCGCTGACGCATCGGAACGGATCATCGAAGGAGCAGTGCGCCTGGGGATCGCGCGGGGAGTCGGCGCGATGAGCCTGCAGGCGATCGCCACCGCGAGCGGTGTGAGCAAGGCGCTGGTGCTGTACCATTTCCAAGGCAAGGCGACGCTCCTTAGGGGCGTGGTGGACTCGCTCGCTCGCGGCGGTGCAGCGCGTTTCCAGCGGGCGTCCCAGCACCCGGACCCCATGGCGGCGTGGCGTGCGTTGGCGCTCGACGAAGTCGCGCGCGGCGATGCGGCGCTGCTCACGGCGCTGTCGCTCGAAGAAGATGTCGATGTGGAGACGTCACAACGGGCCCGGGCCGCGCGCGAGGAGGCTGCCACCGCGCTCGCGGTGGCCGTGCTCGGCGGCGTCGGACAGACGCCCCGCGTCCCGGCGCCCTTCTTGGGACGCCTCATGCTGCGCCAGATCGACGGGCTCGCCGTGGCCGCCGCGCGCGGCGGCGTGACAGACGCTGCGCGGGACGCGGAACTCGACACGTTCGCCCTCGCGTTGCTCGCCCTCGGCAAGTAGTCGCCGTACCCCTCGCGCCATCGCTGCGGTAGTTTGCGCGTGATGCCACCACGTCCGAAATCCTCGACCCGCCGACGGCTGCTGCTCGCAGCGGTCGGCGTGACCACGGGGCTATGGCTGTGCTCGGCCGCGGCGGTGCTGTGGGTGGCGGGGCGCGACCGCGCGGCCCCGGCGGATGCCATCGTGGTATTGGGGGCGGCCCAGTATCGCGGGCGTCCTTCGCCGGTGTTGCGCTCGCGACTCGACCATGCGGTGGGCCTGTACGCGCGCGGCCTCGCGCCGCAGGTGGTGCTGACCGGCGGCATCGCCGACGGCGACACCGCGAGCGAAGCCGCGGTGAGTCGTCGCTACGTGATGGGAGCGGGCATCCCGGAGTCCTCGCTGCTGCTCGAGAACGAGGGGCGCACGACGAGCCAGTCGCTGCGCGCGGTCGCACAACTGCTCAGCGCGAGGGACCGCGAGCGGGTGATCCTGGTGTCGGATCCGTTCCACCTCCTGCGTGCGAGCATCGTCGCGCGACGGCATGGACTCACCGTGCGCACGTCCCCGACGAGCACGGGCGACCTCCTGGGTCGCATCGCGCGACAACCCAGTTACTTCTTCTCCGAATCCGTGAAGGCGCCGGTCGCCTTCCTGTTCGAGTGGTGACCTGATGCACATCCCGGTCGAGACTTACCCCTTGGCGAACGGACTGCGTGTGATCCTCTCCGAGGATCACGCCACGCCCGTCGTCGCCGTGAACCTGTGGTACCATGTCGGCTCGGCGAACGAGCGCGAGGGCCGCACCGGCTTCGCGCACCTGTTCGAGCACATGCTCTTCCAGGGCAGTGAGCATGTGGGCGCGAACGAGCACTTCGAGCTCGTGCAGCGCGCCGGTGGAACGCTCAACGGGTCCACGTGGCTCGACCGCACGAACTACTTCGAGACCATGCCGGCCCATCAACTGGAGCTGGCGCTCTGGCTCGAGGCGGACCGTATGGCGCGGCTCCTGCCGGCGATGACGCAGGAGAAGCTCGACACGCAGCGCGATGTGGTGAAGAACGAGCGGCGGTGGTCGGTGGACAACCAACCCTATGGGACGTGGTGGGAGAAACTGCCGGCGTTGTGTTTCCCGGCGTCGCATCCGTTCCACCATTCATTGATCGGGTCGATGGAAGACTTGAGCGAAGCGAGTCTCGACGACGTCGCCGCGTTCTTCCGCACCTACTACACGCCGGACAACGCGGTACTGACGATCGCCGGCGATTTCGATCGGACGGACGCCCGCGCGATGGTCGAGCGGCACTTCGCGGCGATTCCGCGCGGGGCCGGCCGCCCACCGTTGCCGTCGATGGATCTGCCGGCGACGTTCGGGGGCACGCGCCGCGAGACGGTGGAAGACGAGGTGGTCGCGCCGCGGGTCTTTCTCGCCTTCCGGGTTCCGCCGGCCGGCAGCACCCCGTGGTATGCCGCGAGTCTGATGGGAGCGGTACTCGGCACCGGTGACGGGAGTCGTCTGGCGCAGGCCTTGGTGCGCGAGCAGCGCATCGCGTCGTCGGCGGGGGCGTATACGTTCGACCTCGCCAAGGGCAGCGACCTACTCATCTGCGATGTGACGGCCCATCCCGGCGTGAGCGCAGAGGCCTTGGAGGCTGCCGTCGTGGCGGAGATCGACCGTGTGCGACGTGATGGCGTGAGCGAAACCGAGCGCGCGCGTGCGCTGGCGTTGCTCGAGACCGGATGGATCTCCGCGCTGCAGTCAGCGGGCGCACGTGCGGACAAACTCTCGCAGTTCGCGACGTATCATGGTGATCCCTCGCGCGTGAACGATGAACCGACGCGGCATGCGGCGGTGACCACGAGCGATCTCTCACGGTTCGCGGCGAGCCACCTGGGCCCGGAGAATCGCGCGTTCCTGGTGTACGTTCCGCGCGCGAGCGCGGCGGAGGCCGCATGAGCGCGCAGGTGCGACCGAAGCCCGGTGCGGTGCGCCCGTACGAGTTCCCTGCGGTGCATCATCACGTCCTCAGCTCGGGCATGCGGCTGGTGGTGGTGCCGATGCCGCGGCTGCCGCTCGTCTCGGTGCTCGCGCTGGTGGATGCCGGAGCGGCAGGCGAGACCAACGCTGCGGCGGGCGTGGCGCAGCTCACTGCGCGCACGCTCGTCGAGGGCACCGTATCGCTCGACGGTGCCGCACTTACGTCACGGTTCGAAGGACTCGGCACCTCGCTCGGTGCTGGCGCCGACTGGGATTCGAGTTCGGTGCGCTTCAGCGTCACCCGCTCGCGACTCGCCGAGGCGTTCGCGCTGTTCGCGGAGTCCCTGCGCACGCCGGCGTTCGCGGAGCGCGAGGTGGTCCGGCTCCGTGATGAGCGATTGGCGGATCTCGCGCAGCAGATCGCCGAGCCGCGCGGACTGGCGGATCAACGATTCAGCGGTTTCGTGTATGCCCCGTCGTCACGATTCGCCCGACCGGTGGGCGGAACGGTGAGCAGTGTCCGCGCGCTCGACCAGGACGCGGTGCGACAGTTCCATTCGACGCACTACGGGGCCGCGACGACGACACTCCTGTTCGTCGGGGACATCACGGTACAGGATGCCGCAGCACTTGCCGAGGCGGAGTTCAGCCGATGGACCGGTGCGGCCACGGCCGCACCGGGCATCGCCGCGCAGGCAGCATCGACCGCGCGCCGCACGGTGATCGTGGAGAAGTCCGGAGCCCCGCAGTCGGAGTTGCGCGTGGGGCACGTGGGCGTGCCGCGCGACCATCCCGATCACCTCGCGATCGTTGTGATGAATGCGATCCTCGGTGGTCTCTTCTCCTCGCGGATCAATCTCAATCTGCGTGAGAAACACGCGTTCACGTACGGGGCCTCGTCGGGATTCGATTGGCGGCGTGCCGCAGGTCCCTTCGCCGTGCGCACCGCGGTGAAGACCGAGGTCACGGCGCGCGCCGTGGAAGAGATTCTCCGTGAGATCGACGCGATGCGCGCAACCGCGCCGAGTGCCGATGACGTGACGCTCGCGACGGATTACCTGGCAGGTGTCTTCCCGATCCGATTCGAGAGCACCGACGCGGTCGCTGGTGCGTTGGCGAGTGCGTTGACGTTCGGCCTGGGCCCGGACTGGTTCCTACGATACCGCGACCGGGTCCGTGCGATCGGACCGGCCGAGGTCCACGCGGCAGCGCGCGCACACTTGGATCCATCGCGACTGCTGGTGCTGGCGGTGGGCGACGGCGACGCGATCACGGAGCCGCTCGCGGCTCTCGCGGTGGGCCCACTGACGCGTCACGCGAGTGATGCCGACCCTGCGGAGGCGACATGAGCGCGCGCGACGACGAGGTGAACGCACGCGGTCGCTCCGCGGTGGGACGCATCAGCGGTGCGCGGGTGTGGCAGCATCGATTCCTGGATGCGCATCTCGACACCGTGCAGATGCCGGATGGCACGACACACGAGCAGGTATTGATCCACCATCCCGGCGCCGCGGCAGTGGTGCCGTTCTTGAGCGATCCGCGCGGACCGGATCCGCAGATCCTGCTGATCAAGCAGTACCGGTACGCGACCGGCGGGACGATGTGGGAGATCCCGGCGGGTCGGCTCGAGCCGGGCGAGGCGCCGATCACCTGTGCGCACCGCGAGCTCTTGGAGGAGACCGGGTGCACGGCAACGTCCATGGATCCGATGACGTTTTTGTGGACGACGCCGGGCTTCACCGACGAGAAGATCCACCTGTTCCTTGCGAGTGGACTGACGCGCGGTGCCACACAGCATGAGGCGGATGAGTTCATCGAGGTGGTCACGATTCCGCTGTCGGAGGCGCTCGACATGATCGGCTCCGGAAAAATCACGGATGCCAAGACCCTGGTAGCACTGATGTTCGCTGCGGGGTTCCGGACGTAGGTGGGCCGCGGGCTCCAATAATGAAGCGCGGCGGCTTCCTATCTGGGGATGTCGCCGCGTCCTCTTTTTCGGACGCCAGTCTCGCGATTTCGAGACACTTCGGCGGATTACGATACGATTAATGCGTTGATTTACATAGACTTACGACGTCAAGACATCTGGCACACCCCCTGCCTATCAGTACTGCTGAGCAGGCCACCGCGATCGTCTCGTTCGGGGGGAGCCCATGGGAAGTGCAGCACTGAAGTACTCAGGAGCGTCGACTGCGTTTCGGACGCTTAGTGACCTCAAGTTGCTTGAAGATGGCGCCTTGGTGTCTGAATATATGGCGGGTCAAGCGCGTGCTTTCGACGCGATCGTCGATCGCTACCAGACGCGCCTCCTGAACTTCATCTACCGCACGGTCGGCGATCGCGAGCGCGCCGAAGACCTGGTGCAAGAGGTCTTCATTCGCGTCCATCGTCACCTCGCGCGATTCGATCGGAGTAAGAAGTTCTCGACGTGGATCTACACGATCGCGTCGAATCTGGCGAAGAACGAGCTCCGCAACCGCTCCCGGAATCCGATCGTGCTCTTCCAAACCATGTCCTCGGGGTGGGACGACGAAGAGCGACCGCTCGAGTTCGAGGATCCGGCGGGGCGACCCGACGACCTCTTCCGCAAGCGCCATGTGCGTCAGTTGGTGGAGCAGACGGTCGCGCAGCTGCCGCAACATCACCGGGAAGTGTTCGTCCTCCGCGAGCTCGAAGGCCGCTCCTACGAGGAGATCGCCGAGATCACGCACTGCAACCTCGGCACCGTGAAGTCGCGCTTGAATCGGGCGCGCAGTTCGTTCGCAGAGATCATCGAGCCGGCACTGCAGTAGCAGTACCCGGAAGGGGGGTGGGACCTCCGAAGGCCTGCAGACCGGAACGCGGAACGTCCACTCGGGGTACCGAGTGGGCGTTTCGTCATTTCCGTCCTCTCGTCGGCCGCGGGCGTCCCCCACCCCCACCCGATGTCCTGCTCCCGGTTCCGTGCCCAGCATCTCGCCTGGCTCGATCAGGCCCTGACCGTGCGTGCGAGCGTCGCGCAAAGCGCGCACCGTGAGTCCTGTGCGGCGTGCGCGCGCTACGACAGTCTCGTGCGTGGCGGACTGCTTGAGGCGCGACACCTCGCGCCGCTGCGTCCGACGCGTCAGTTCCGCCGCCGTCTTCGCGCGCGACTCGCTGCGGAGACGAGGACTCCGGCGACCGCTATATTGCCCTCGTATGGCATCCGTCACCATCAAGGCGCTCAAGTCGGCACTGGAGACCGGTCGATTCGATCCGGTCTACCTCTTTCACGGCGCGGATGACTACCTGAAGGAAGAGAAGGTCCGCGCCCTGATCGATCGCGCAACGGACCCGACGACGCGGGATTTCAATCTTGACGTGCTGCGTGGAGCGGAAACCGACGGCTCCCGCCTTGCAGGCGCGCTGGAAGCGCTGCCCATGCTCGCCGAGCGCCGTGTGGTGGTGCTGCGCGACCCGGGCGCGATGAAGAAGCCGGCGCGTGAACGACTCGAGAAACATCTCGCGCATCCTGCTGCCGATACCTGCCTGGTATTGGTGGTGCCGAGCGGGACGAAGCCGGAGGCGGATCAACTGAAGCGCGCGAGCGCGGTGGAGTTCCGATCGCTCACGGAGGACGAGTTGGTGCAGTGGATCGCGCATCAGGCGCAGACCGCTTGCCAGACGACCATCGCGTCGGACGCCGCGGCGCTCTTGGCGAGTTACGGCGGCAACGACCTCGCACTGCTCGCCGGCGAGCTGCAGAAACTCGCCGCGTACACCGACGGAGGGCCAATCGGACGTGATGCGATCGAAGCGGTCACGGGCGTGCGTCCGGGGCACACGCTCGCCGATCTGCTGGACCTCGCGGCGGCCCGTGAGACGACGAAGGCCGTGGCCTTGGTGGAGGAGGTCCTGTCGCAGCCAAAGATGTCGGGCGTGACCACGGTCCTCGCATTGACGGCGCAGACACTCGCGATCGGATGGGGGTTGGCAGCGCGCGCGCGTGGACTGCCGGCATCGCGACTGGAGAGCGAGTTTTTCACGCTGCTCAAGGACGGCAGCGGCGTGTACACTGGGCGCTCGTGGGGCGACGCGGTGAAGTGTTGGGCGAAGGCGCTGCCGAAGTGGACGCCAGCCGATGTCGATCACGCCTTGCCGCACCTGCTCGCCGCGGACGCTGCCCTCAAGGACACAAAGGTCTCGAGTGAGGCGCAGATCGTCGTCTCGCTGCTTCTCGCCATCACTCCGAATACGTCACGCCGGAAGGCCGCATGAACGTGAATGCTGTCATGAAGCCCAGGCATCGTGGGATCGCGATGCTGGCTGCCACCTTGGTCGCGCTCAGCGCCATGGCGCCGCGCGTGTCGGCCGCACAGGTGGTCGTCGCTGCCCCTTCGGTGCCCGCGACACGTGCTGATACGATCGCGGCGCTGCTGCGCCGCGCGCAGCGTTTGGTGAACGACGGGCAAGGCGCCGAAGGCCGCGCGCTCGTGGACTCGATCCTCGAAGCGGCGGAACCACTCTCGGTAGAAGAGGCCGAAGCACTGTATTGGCGCGCGCGACTCGCCGAATCGTGGGAGGCGGCGCAGCGGGACTATCTCCGACTGATGCTCGAGCATGAACGCTCGCCGCGATACGGCGAGGCCATGTTGCGGCTCGCACAGGGTGAGTCCGCACGCGGCGACCGCGAGGCGGCGATCCGCTATTTGGAGCGGCTCGCACGTGAGGCGCCGGAGAGTGCCGCGCGTGCCGAGGGCGGACTCTGGCACGGTCGACTGCTGGTCGAGCGCGGCGCGCGCGACGAGGGCTGTAGCGTGCTTCGGGGATCCCGCGGGCGCGTGCCAGCGGGACAGATCGAGCTCGAGAATCAGTATGACTTCGTGTTGCGCGGGTGTCCGGAGCCCGGCGCGGTGAGTGCGGCGCCGAGTGTCGCCTCGCCAGCCGCACCCACCGTGACACCACCGACGCCTACACCGAGGCCGACGCCGCCGGCCGTGGCGATGCCTGCGAGTCCGACACCCGCTCCGGCTCCTGCGGCCAGTGGCATCGTGTGGTCCGTACAGATCGCCGCAGTGAGTTCGCGCAGTGAGGCCGCAGCCCTCTCGCAGAAGCTGACGGCGAAGGGCTACGCCGCTCGCGTGGACGGGGATGCCGCGCCGTTCCGCGTGCGCTTCGGACGCTATGCGACGCGTGCGGCCGCCGCGGCCGCTGCGGAGTCGTACAAGACGAAGGAGAAGAGTGCGGCCTTCGTGGTGGAGGTTCCGCGCGGGTGAGCAAGGATGCCAGCGCGACGCCGTTGATGACGCAGTACCGGGAGATCAAGGCGCGACATCCCAACGCGATCCTGTTCTTCCGGATGGGCGACTTCTACGAGATGTTCTACGAAGATGCCGAGGTCGCCGCGCGCGCACTGGATCTCACGCTCACCTCGCGCAACAACGGTGGCTCGGCGGAAGTCCCTCTGGCGGGCGTGCCGGTGAAGGCCGCGTCGGAGTATCTGCGACGGCTGGTGCAGCAAGGTTTCCGTGTCGCGATCTGCGAGCAGGTCGAGGACCCCAAGCTCGCCAAGGGGATCGTGAAGCGTGCGGTGATCGAGACGATCACGCCCGGCGCCGCGTTCGCGGACGACCTGCTCGACGTCTCGCGCAACAACTTCCTGTGTGCGCTGCATTCGCTCGGCGACGAGGTGGGTATCGCGGCGGCCGACCTCTCCACGGGCGAACTGCGCCTCGTGCGCTGCGGCGTGCGCGATGCCGATGCGGCGCTGGCGCGCCTCGGGCCGCGAGAGGTGTTGATCGCACCAGCGCGTGCCGAGCAGGAGAGCGCACTCGACCGTCTTGCCGCGGCGAGTGGTGCGCTGGTGACCACGCGCGAACCGTGGGAGTTCGAGCCCGCCCTCGCCGAGGACGCGCTCGCGCAGCAGTTCGCGGTGCAGTCGGTGGAAGGATTCGGGATCGGTGCGGCTGATGCGGTCGCCGTGGGCGCCGCAGGCGCACTGTTGCGCTACCTGCGCGAGCTGCAGCCGGGCGGTCTGCCCCATCTCGCGCGGCCGGTGCTCGAGCGTCCGGGTGGCACGATGCCACTCGACGAGATGACGCGTCGCAATCTCGAGCTGGTCGAGTCGCTGCGCGCGGCCGACGACACGAGTGGCACGTTACTGGGAGTACTCGATCGCACCCAGACACCGATGGGCGCGCGGCTCCTGCGTCAATGGATCCTCGCGCCGCTCACCGATGTGGAGGCGATCACGCAGCGCCTCGACGCGGTGTCGGCGCTGTTCGCCGACGCACTGGCGCGCGCGGCACTCCGTGAGGCACTCGATGGTGTGCGCGACGTGGAGCGCCTGGCGGGTCGCACGGCGGCCGGTCGCGCGACGCCACGTGACCTGCGCGCGTTGGGCGATTCCCTCGCGCGACTCCCGGGCGTGCTTGCGGCGCTGAATCGCACGACGCGCGGTGGCATGCTCTCGATGATCGCCGAGGGCTGGGACGACGCGAGTGCGCTCGCTCGTGAGATCCAGCAGACTCTCGTGGCGCGACCGCCGCTGGCGTTCGGCGACGGCGAGACCATCGCCACCGGCGTGGATGCGACGCTCGACGAACTCCGCGCGGTCGCGACCGGCGGCAAGGACGCGATCGCCGCGCTGCAAGCGGAGGAGCGCGCGCGCACCGGCATCAGCTCGCTGAAGGTCGGCTACAACCGGGTGTTCGGCTACTACATCGAGATCACCAATGCGAATCGCGGCGCGGTGCCCGCCGACTATCAGCGACGTCAGACGCTCACCGGTGCCGAGCGCTACATCACGCCGGCGCTGAAGGAGTTCGAAGAGAAGGTGATGGGTGCGACCGAACGGATCGAGACGTTGGAGCGCGAGCGGTTCGAAGCCCTGCGCGGCGCGGTCGGCGCGGAGGTGCGCCGCTTGCAGGCGATCGCGCAGCGCTGCGCGCAGCTCGATGTGCTCTCCGCGTTCGCGGAGGTGGCGGCGCGCGAAGGATACGTGCGTCCGCTGGTCGATGACGGGCCGGCGCTGGAGATCGTGCGCGGCCGGCACCCGGTGGTGGAGCGCATGATGCCGCGCGATCAGTTCATCCCGAACGACGTGACGCTCACGCCGGACGCACGGATGATCATCCTGACCGGCCCCAACATGGCCGGCAAGAGTACCATCCTGCGACAGATCGGTCTGCTGGTGTTGATGGCGCAGATGGGGAGCTACGTACCGGCCGCGTCGGCGCGTGTGGGCGTGGCGGACCGGGTGTTCACGCGCGTGGGTGCGAGCGACAACCTGGTGCGCGGCCAATCGACGTTCATGGTGGAGATGTCGGAGACGAGCGCGATCCTGCACACGGCGACGGCCCGCAGTCTGGTGTTGCTCGACGAGATCGGGCGCGGTACCGCGACGTGGGACGGACTCTCGATCGCCTGGGCGGTGAGCGAGCATCTGCACGAGCGCGTGGGCTGCAAGACGGTGTTCGCGACGCACTACCACGAGCTCACGCAGTTGGCGGATGAATTCGTATCAGTCCGCAACTATAATGTGGCCGTGCAGGAGGTCGGTGAGCGGATCCTGTTCCTGCATCGACTCAGGCCGGGTGGCGCGGACCGTTCGTACGGCATCGAGGTGGGGCGGCTCGCCGGACTGCCGGCGCCGGTGATCGCGCGTGCGCGTGCACTGCTGCGCGTGCTCGAGGGCGAGCAGCTGGTACCTGCGCTCGGAGGTGCGGTGCGCTCGGGTGCGGGCAGCGTGGCTGCACGCACGGCCCCGCCGCCGGTCGATCAGCTCGGGCCGTTCGGTGCCGCGCTGCCCGACCCCATCGTCGAACGCTTGAAGGGCATCGACGCGAACGCCCTCACGCCCCTGCAGGCCCTCGCGCTCTTGGCCGATCTCTCGGCCGACGCACGCACTCGACAGTAGATTCGGGGCATCCCTTCCCCCCGCCCTCCGATGACCGATCACACCCGCAACCGTCGTCCCTACGCGAACATCCTCGAGACCATCGCGTGGACCCCGCTGGTCCGCCTCTCGCGCGTCACGCAGGGCATCAAGACCCCGGTGTACGGCAAGGCCGAGTTCTTCAATCCCGGCGGGAGCGTGAAGGACCGCATCGGGTTGCCGATGGTCGAGGACTTCGAGCGCTCGGGAAAGCTCAAGCCCGGCGGGACGATCGTCGAAGGCACGAGCGGCAACACAGGCGTGGGGCTCGCGCTCGCGGCGGCACTCAAGGGCTACAAGTGCATCTTCACGATGCCCGACAAGATGTCGCAGGAGAAGGTGCGGCTGCTCAAGGCGTTCGGCGCGGAAGTGATCATCACACCGACGGCGGTTCCGGCGGATCATCCGGACAGCTATACGTCGATGGCGAAGCGGATCGCGGAAGAGACACCGAACGCCGTGCTCGCGAACCAGTTCTACAATCAGGTGAACCCGCAGGCGCATTACGACACCACGGGTCCGGAGTTGTGGGAGCAGACCGAAGGACGCATCACCCACTTCGTCGCTGGCGCGGGAACGGGCGGGACGCTCACCGGCACCGGGCGCTATCTCAAGGAGAAGAACCCGAAGGTGCAGATCGTCGGTGCGGATCCGGTGGGGTCGATCCTCGCAGAAGTCTGGCGTTCGAACGGTGCGAACAAGCCGCAGGGCGCGCCCTACAAGGTGGAAGGCATCGGACAGGACAAGATCCCCGGGACACTCGACCTCTCGGTCATCGACGAGTACCAGACGGTGAGTGACCGCGATGCGTTCGCGATGGCGCGTCGACTCACGCGCGAGGAAGGCATGTTCGTCGGCGGCTCGGCCGGATTAATCGCGCACGCGGCGCTGTCGGTCGCGCGTCGCATCAACGATCCCGACGCCTGCGTGGTGACGGTGCTCTGCGACACCGGCGAGCGGTATCTCTCGAAGGTGTTCAACGACGAATGGATGCGCGAGAACCAGATGCTCGATGCGGAGAAGATGACGCTCGGGCAGTTGCTGGAGGCGAAAGGCGGTGACATCCCGGCGCTCGTGAACACCACCCCAGGGGCGTCGGTGCGGCAAGCGCTCGGGCTCATGAGCCTGCACAACGTCTCGCAGCTCCCGGTGATGGATGGCACCAACTGTGTGGGCTCGGTGAGCGAGAGTGTCCTGAGCGTGCGTGGCCTCGAGGACACGAAGGTGCTCGAGCGCACGGTGAGCGATGTGATGGATGCGCCGTTCCCGGTGGTGGATGCCCAGATGCCGGTGGATGCAGCGGTGAAGATGCTCGGCCGGAACAATCCGGCCGTGCTGGTGCGTGATCACGGCACGGTGCAGGGGATCCTGACGCGCTCGGATCTGCTGCAGTTCCTGATGGCGCGATGAGTGTGCGTCCGGTGCGGATCCTCGTATTGAAGGGCGGTGACTCGTCGGAACGCGAGGTGTCGCTCTCGAGTGGCGGTCGGGTGAGTGCCGCGCTGTCGGCGCGGGGGCACGAGGTGATCGAGGCGGATCCGTCGGGCGATCCGCTCGCGGTGCTGCCCGTGGCGAGATCCGTGGACGTGGTATGGCTCGCGCTGCACGGAGGCATTGGCGAGGACGGGACGATCCAGGCGTTGTTCGATCTCGCGGGCGTGACCTACACGGGCAGCGGGCACCTCGCGAGCGCGATCGCGATGGACAAGGACCTGTCGAAGATCCTCTTCCGGGCGGCCGGGGTAGGAACCGCAGACTGGTGGATGCTGCGGGCCGGCGATCCCGAGACGTGGAGATCGCCCGAGTACGCGGTTCGTGCAACGGCGGCGCTGGGGCTTCCGATCGTCGTCAAGCCCTCGAAGCAAGGGTCGACGGTGGGTCTCAGCCTCGTGAAAGCGACGGAGCAGCTCGTGCCGGCCATCGTCGAGGCCTTCAAACACGACGATGAGGTGATGCTGGAGGCGTACGTTCCTGGGCGGGAGCTGACCGTGGGCGTGCTGGGGGAGTGGGTGATGCCGGTTGGCGAAATCATCCCGAAGCACGAGATTTACGACTACGAGTGCAAGTACACGGTGGGGATGGCCGACGAGCTGTTCCCGGCGCCGCTCCCCCCGGCGATCCGCGACGAAGCGCAGCGGCAGGCGCGACTCGCGTATGCGGCACTCAAGTTGCGAGGGTGTGCACGGATAGACTTCCGTCTGCGTCCTGATGGCGGGCTCTTCTGTCTTGAAGCGAATACGCTGCCTGGGATGACGGGGACGAGCCTCGTGCCGCAGGCGGCGTTGGCGGATGGTGTGGACTTTCCGGAGCTGTGCGAGCGAATCGCGCTCGACGCGCTACGGACTCGGAGCGAACAGGGATGACCGGATCGATGTCGATGATCGCCGCCGCATTGGCGGGAGTGCCCGCCGGGGTGCAGGCGATCGGCCCGTGGGCCGGTCGGCGGCAGCTCTTCGTGCGCTTCGCCGGCGAAGCGGAGACCGCGACGATGTATGGCGCACCGGCGTTGGTGCGCGAGATCGATCGGCAGCTCGGTCGGTCGGCGTTCCACTCGATCGTGGTCGGTGGGCGTGATCCGCTGGGCAACGTGCCGTTCCTGCAGGCAGCCCTCGGCGGGGCGAAGCCGCGCGTGCCCGTGATGCTCGACACCGATGGCCAGCGTCCGCACGACCTCGCGGACGTACTGCAGTACTTCGCGCTGGTTCAAGTGACGGTGGAGTTCACGGGCGGCGAAGCGTCGTTCGACAACGCGATCGCCTCATTGGCGGTATCGGCGAAGCATGGGACGCCGCACGCGCTCGTCTTGATCGCGCGCGAAGAGACGCCGGACTCGCTGATGCTGCGTCTGGTCGAGGAAGCGTGTCGCACGAGCCCCTCGGTGCAGGTGGTGATCCATCCGTTCATGAACGGGGACGCGGCGCCGACACTGGACCGTCGCTGGGCGACGCTGCTCGAGCAAGCGATGGGGATGCACGCCGATGTGCGTCTCGCGGTGCGCCTGCCGGCGCCGACGGGGCTGCGCTGAGCCGATGTCGTCGATGACCGCTTCCACTACCCCAGCCTCCGGCGCGAGTCAGAAGCCGCACGTGGTAATGTGGGTGATCGGCGTGATCGCGGCGGTGCAGTTCCTCCAATGGACGCTCGTGTTGCCCGAGGACGTGCAGCAGCTACTCGGTTTCCAGCGAAGCGACCTCGAGACCGGTCGCTGGTGGACGGCGCTGACGTATCCGTTCGTTCACAGCGACCTGTCGCTCGCTTTGGTCAATGGCTATGCACTGACAGTGTTCGGCTCGCGCCTCGAACGCGAGTGGCACGGTCGGCGCTTCCTCGCGTTCCTCGGTGTGGCAGCGATCGGCGGCTGGATCCTGCATCTCTTCTTGGGCGGCAGTGGGGTGCTGCTCGGCGCCTCATCGGCCGCGTTCGCGACACTCGCGGCGTACGGCTTGCGCTGGGGCCGCGATGAACACGGCGTGGTGGCGGGCCTGGAGGTACATGGGCGCTGGCTCACGTTGTTCGCCGCGACCGTGCTCCTGCTCGTCGGACTCCGGGAATCAGTCGGTGGTGGCATCGGCTTCCTGGCTCACCTCGGCGGCATCGGAGCGGCGTGGCTGTTCGTGCGCCTCGCCCCGGTACAGCTGGTGGAGCGGCTGCGCGAGGGCGTGAACGCACTTCCTGACGATCCGCCGGACGACCAGCTTCCGCGCGCGGTGCCCAAGACGATGCCGCGCTCGCGTGCGCGTGATCGCGAGTCGATCGACGATGTGTTGTCGCGCACCAATGCCGCTGCCGCGCGTCGCGCGACACCACGGCGTCGCGTGAAACCCGAGGACCCGCCGACGGTGCCACCGTCGCTCGATGCGATCCTCGACAAGATCTCCGCCGAGGGTATGGCGGGGTTGACCGACGACGAACGTCGCGTCCTTGATGATCATTCCCGTCGCCTGCGCGACGGGTAACTCCCAGAGAGCCATGCCACAACCGGAACTGCTCGAGAACTTCCCGAATCCGTACCCGGACCGGGACTACGAGATCTTCATGACCACCCCCGAGTTCACGTCACTCTGCCCGTTGGGTGGCGTGGAGTCGGATGCGGCGGAGCTGGCGCTGCTGCAGGGCGGCGCGCCGGACTTCGCGACGATCAACATCACCTATGTGCCGGACAAGGTGTGCATCGAGCTGAAGAGCCTGAAGCTCTATCTCTGGAGCTTCCGCAACGACGGCATCTTCTACGAGCGCGTGGTGAACCGGATCTACGATGACCTCATGGCCAAGGCCCAGCCGCGGTCGATGAAGATCGTGGGCGACTTCAATGTGCGCGGCGGATTGAAGTCGGTGATTACCGTAGATAGCAGACGATAGAGGGGAGATGGCGGACACGGCGGGCGCACACCGGTGCGCCCGCCGCGTTTC